>JBAQAB010000229.1:0-2556 GCA_049285535.1 Xanthobacteraceae bacterium | reverse complement strand
GCTCAGACGTGTTTGGCTCGGATATCTGCACCTGCCGTCCCTATTTGATTCACGGCATCGAGGAATGCGCACGCAGCGCCCAGGCCGGCGGTCTCGGCGTTGTCGTCTATAACCGGAAGGAAGGTCGCGCGCTGGGCGAGGTGACCAAGTTCCTCGTCTACAATGCACGTAAGCGGCAAGAGGGTGGCGATGCGGCCGCCGCGTACTTCGAGCGCACGGAATGCGTCGCTGGTGTTCAGGACGCCCGCTTTCAGCAACTCATGCCCGACGCGGTTCATTGGCTCGGCTTGAAGCGGATCGACCGCTTCATTTCCATGAGCGACATGAAATACGATGCATTGACGGCCCAGGGCGTCGACATCGTTGAGCGCGTTCCGCTTCCAGACGAACTCATTCCCGCCGACGCTCATGTCGAAATCGCGGCCAAGAAAGCCGCCGGCTACTATGCGCCGGAGCCACCCAAGCCGCAGGATCTGACGGATTCGGTCGGCCGACCGCTCGAAAAGTACTGAGACCACGGAATCCGTGCGTGAAATCCGATACGGCCGCTGCGTTTTCCCTTTTGAGCGCTCAGGCGGTCCGCGAACGCGCGCAACGGATGCTGAGGATCGGCCTCGACGATAAGCTGCCGCACTTCCAAATCGATCTTCGGCGTCTCGACGAGGCGGTAGACCTCGTGGTTGACACGACGCGTCATAATTATCCGTCGCTGGTCGTGCCATTCCACTCGCGTTGGCGTCACTTTGTCTTCAACGGCGATGATCGCTGGGCCGTGATCGACAAGAAAGCGAACTGGCGCGACGCCGCTTCGCGCGCGCGCGCCGCGTTCGATCTGGCCGTCGTCAGCGTCCTGCTCGATGCCGGCGCGGGACCGCAATGGCTTTACCGCGATCCCGCGACGGGACGGACCGTCGGCCGCTCGGAGGGACTGGCGCTCGCTAGTCTCGACATGTTCGCCAGAGGTATTTTCTCGTCTAATCCGGACGATCCGTTGCGGGCCGACGCCGAAGGCCTGATGCGCCTGTCGGATGCGGACGTCGGCGACGGCTTGCAGGTCTCCGTCTCCAATCCGCTCATTGGAATGACCGGTCGCGCCGATTTGCTGCGCCGTCTCGGCGCGCTCGTTGCCGCCAAGCCGGACATTTTTGGGCGCAACGATACGCCGCGTCCGGGGGGCTTGTTCGATCACCTCGCAACGTTGACGGGCAAGCGGGAAATTGCGGCCGTCACGATTCTCTCGGAATTGCTTCACAACCTCGGTCCGATTTGGCCGTCACGGCTCACGCTAGGCGGCGTGCCGCTCGGCGACTGCTGGCGCCATCCGGCGCTGCGAACGGCGGACGCGACCAGCGAGCTAGTGCCGCTGCACAAGCTTTCGCAGTGGCTGGCCTATTCGCTGATCGAACCGCTGCAGTGGGGCGGCATTTCGGTTTCGGACATCGAGGGACTGACAGGGCTCGCCGAGTACCGCAATGGCGGCCTTTTCGTCGATACCGGCGTGTTGGCGTTTCGCGATCCCGCGGACGCTGCCCGCCAGCATGATGTCGCAGCGCCGCTCGTCGTCGAGTGGCGCGCACTAACCATTGCACTCCTTGACAAGCTGGCCGACGCGATGCGCCGTCAGCTAGAAATGGATAAAAAGTCGCTTCCGCTCGCCAAAGTTCTAGAAGGTGGCACGTGGGCGGCGGGACGTACGATCGCAAGCAAACTGCGCAGCGACGGTTCGCCGCCGGTTAAAGTCATCAGCGACGGAACAGTATTCTAAAAGCAGGGCTCGAGAGGTAATCATGAAAGGTATCACCGTCGTCGACCACCCGCTAGTCCAGCACAAGCTGACTCTGATCCGCAGCAAGAATATTTCGACGAAGTCATTCCGTGAGCTTCTTAAGGAAATTGGGATGCTTCTCTGCTATGAGGTGACCCGCGATCTGCCGCTAACGAATGTTGAAATCGAAACGCCGCTGGCGCGAATGATGTCGCCGCGGATCGCCGGAAAGAAACTGGTTTTTGCGCCGATCTTGCGCGCCGGAGTGACGTTCGCCGAAGGAATGCTCGACCTCGTGCCGGCCGCGCGCGTTGCCCATATCGGCCTTTATCGCGAGCCGGAATCATTCATTGCGGTTGAGTATTTCTTTAAGGCTCCCTCCGATTTGCATGAACGGCTTGTCATAGTCGTTGCTCCCGTCGTGGCCACGGCGAATACCGCCACGGCGGCCATCGTTCGGCTCAAGGAACGGCGCGCCAAGGACATCCGATTTGTTTGCCTGCTTGCCTCCCCGCAGGGGCTGGAAAGACTGCGTGGGCTGCATCCCGACGTGCGGATATGGACAGCGGCAATAGACGACGGTCTCGACGATCAAGGTTTCATTCTCCCAGGCCTGGGCGACGCTGGCGATCGCGCCTATGGCACTAAGTGAGCATTGACTTTCGGCGACCTACCAATCATCGCGCACTGACCCACCGCGAGTACCATACGGGCGGACGCATAACGCAATGTGGTCGCCTCACTAAATTCCTATACTGGCATCGAGATCCAAAATCAGGTCTGCTTTGCCG
>JBAQAB010000228.1:0-9578 GCA_049285535.1 Xanthobacteraceae bacterium | reverse complement strand
CATCGTGTTCGGCGCTTCGGCCATTGCCGACCGCCGCGATGTCATCCCGGCGGCGCTGGAAGAGATCGGCGGGTGCATCGAGCATTTCGGCATGCCGGTCGATCCCGGCAATTTGCTGATGATCGGCACTGCCGGTTCCCGTCCCGTGATCGGCGCGCCCGGCTGCGCCCGAAGCCCCAAGGAAAACGGTTTCGATTGGGTGCTCATGCGGTTATTGGCCGGTCTGCCGGTGCCGCGCGAAGATATCACCGGGCTCGGCGTCGGCGGCCTGCTGATGGAAATCGTCACCCGGCCGCAGCCGCGCGACGAGCCGGTGCAGAGCGGACGGCCGATCGCCGCGATCGTGCTTGGCGCCGGCCGATCGAGCCGCATGGGCGGCCCGAACAAGCTCCTCGCCGAGATCGGCGGCAAGCCGCTGGTGCGCATCGTCGTCGAAGCGGCGCTCGCCTCGCGGGCGCGGCCGGTCATCGTGGTTACCGGACATCAGCGCGAGCGGGTCGAGGCGGCTCTTGCCGGCCTGCCGGTCAGTTTCGCGCACAATCCGCATTTCGCCGAGGGGCTAGGCACCTCGCTCAAAACCGGCATCGCCGCGCTGCCGGCGGACGTCGACGGCGCCATCGTCTGTCTCGGCGACATGCCGCAGGTCGATGCCGGCTTGATCGACCGCCTAATCGGCGCGCTCGACCCCGACAAGGGCGCGCTGGTCGTCGTGCCGACCATCGACGGCAAGCGCGGCAATCCGGTGGTGTGGTCGCGCCGGTTCTTCGCCGATCTGATGACGGTCGAGGGCGATGTCGGCGCGCGTTATCTGATCGGCCGCTATCCCGAGGCTGTCGTCGAAGTGCCGCTGACCGGTAATGCCGCGCTCACCGACGTCGATACGCCGGAAGCGCTTGCCGCAGTGAAAGCGGAGCTGGAGCGAACGTAATGCGCCGCCCGTTGTTTCTGCCGACCGCGAGCCAGACCAATTGGCTCCTGATCGTCACCTTCTTGTCGGTCGGCGAGGCGCTCTACATCCGCTACATGGCGATCGAGAATGTGAACACCGAGCTTGCCTGTCAGGCCGGGCTGAACACTTGGCTGTGCACGGCGTTCCGCTTGTCAATCGTGTTCTTTAATCACAACGTGTTCGGCGGCGTCGCTTTGGTCGCCGCGCTTCTCAATTTGATCCGGCCGTCGATCGTGTTGACGTCGCTGTCGCTCGCCGCGGCGGGATTTGGCATCGTGCTGCATAATCCCGAGCTTTCGGCGCTCGCCGCTGGGCTATTGATCCTCAGCCTGGCCCGTCCCGCGCCCGCAGCAGAATGACGGCGAGGCCCAGAAATCCGGCGCACAGCCAGATCGCCTGCCAATTGGCAATAGTTTCGTTGAAGGCGATGTAGCCGGCCGACAATGCCAGTACGCCGGCGGCGACGGTTTCCGCCATTGCCCGCGGTCCCACGGGCCGCGGCGTCGACAACATCAGCAGCAGGAAGGGCAGGGCGGCGCCGCTCTGCGGCGCGAAAGGGATATCGCGGTAACGCGGATCGAAGACGAGGCCGAGCGCCGATTGCAGAGAAAGCAAAGTCAGCGCGATCAAGGTGATGCCGACGGCGAGACTCAATCCGTCGCGTGCTCCACTCGAACGCGACAGCAACGTCGCGAATGCCGGTGCCCTTCGGCCAGCCGCGCAGGCAGCGGCGCAGGCGATCGGCGCCGCAGCGGCCGTTGCGGCAAAGGCGAGTGCGCGCAGCCAGCCGCCGGCCGTGTAACTGTCGATCAGTATTCTTTCGAGGCTCCAGCCGAACAGCACGGCGGGCACAAAGGTCATTGCCGCGATCCGCGGCCATAACCAGGCTGGCGCAGTTTTGCCGCGGGTGGCGACGGCGGCGCCGGCAAAGCTAAAGGCGGCAAGCACAATGCCGGCGAGCGCCTGCATCAGCCAATGCGGATGATCCGAGACGCCGTCGTCGAAGCTGAACTTCGGTTCCTGTGTCGTCCGGTCAAAAATCCCCCAGTAACCGCCGGTCGCGCCTTCAAGCTGGCGCTTCCAGGACTGGTCGAAGGCTTCGATGACGTTGACGCGAAAATTCTCACGCTGCGCCAGCGCCACGGTTTCTTCGATAACGCGCGCCTGGTTTGCCGGCGATGGCAGCGCGCCCTCGCGCATGCGGCCCTCGCTCGGCCAGCCGACTTCGCCGATCATGATCTCCTTGTTGGGAATGGCGGCGGCGACTTTTTTGCGGATGTCATCGACGTGGGCGGCGGCGAGCGAAGCCGGCAGGGGAAAATCCTCCCAATAGGGGAGGATATGAATGGTGACGAAATCGACGAAATTTTGCAGGTCGCTGTAGCGCAGCCAAAATTCCCAGACATCGGCATAAGTGACCGGCTGCGACACCTGCGCCTTGACCTCGCGGATCGCGGTCTCAAGGTCCGTCACCGACAGATCGCCGCGCAACAGCACCTCGTTGCCGACGATAATGGCGCGAATGACGTCGGGATATTTCTTGGCGAGCGCAATGACGGTGGCAATCTGCTGCTGGTTTTTCGCCGCGTGGTTGGACAGCCATATGCCCTGCAACACCTTCATGCCGTGGCGCTGCGCAATGCCGGCGATCTGGTCCTGGCCGTACTCGACGGAATAAGTGCGGACGCAGTCGGTGTAGCGCGACAACAGCGTCAGATCCTCGTCAATCTGTTTCGCGTCGACGTGGACATTCTCGCCCAGCGGATCCTGCCCGTCGCGAAACGGACCATAGGACACGCAATAGAGTTTGCCGCCATTGGCGAGCGGCGAGGGCGGCAGACGGATCGGCGCGCCGAGCCACCACCATGCCGCGGTGATCGCCAGCGCCGTAAGCGCAAAATGCGCCAGCGCTGCACCGGTTAACTTGCCGCCGCGAGGGTGATCCACCGTTTCGCATTAGCCTTGCCGGCGAGTGATGCCAAGCGCGCCGCCGGGCACGCTGGACAAACGAACGCAGTTAGGGTGTTCTCTCGTTGGGTGGTGTCGTGGAGCCATTCGGAGCGGCCGCCGCAATAGCGGCCCAATCTGGTGGCCAAAAAGGCGTCTAACCAGCGTCGAAGAAGTGCCGAATGAGCGGCCAACTTGGTTAAGGGGAACGTCCGTCTACCGGCTCGGTTTGGCCCAACAATCCAAGGGAACCATGTTCCAGCGCGTAAATAGTGCGGTTGGCGGATTATGTCTTGCCGCTTGGCTTATGGTTCCAGTGATCTCCTTCATCCCTCCGGCTTTGGCGCAAAGCAGTAACCCCAATCCCGCTTCGCAGCAGGCGCCGGCCGGGCAGGATACCGCCAAGGAAGCCCAGAAGATTGACGAATACGCCGAGGCGCAGCATGCGATTAACGGACCGGCCGGCAATCCGGAATGCGTGTGGCTCGGCCGGCGGGTCGTCAGCCTGCTCTGGCGGGACGATCTCGATACCGCTTTCCGCCACCTCGATCTTTACGACCGTTTCGGCTGTCCCAGCGGTCATATTCAGGCTGCGTTCCGCTGCCTTGTCTTGCACTCCAACACCATCGATCCCAAGACCCCCGACAGCTTGAACGGCCGGGTACTGGCCTGCTGGATCAATCCGTCGCTCGAAGTTGTGCCGGCACCCGCGGTAGTGGCGCCTTCGGCCGCGGCGCCGGCGCCGACCACGGCGCGATAACCTTCGTCGTCAGGTCAAAACACTATTTTTTTTTGCTTCGAAGTGTTGTTGCTCGCGCTTTGTTGTCTTGAATTTGCCATTGCCTGACGTTAGCTTAAGACTGCCGCTCGCAAGGTTGCCTCACCCTTACGACCTAGTCGAACCTGGGGGCAGGTTCGGGCCCGTGTCGTCCGCCCCGTTTGGTATGAGTCCATGCGCACCGTCGTCGCCGTGCTCGCGCTCGTAGCGTGCGTGCATGCCGGCATCTGGGCGTTGCTGAGGCCCCAAGGAACGGCTCCGGATTACACCGGCCAGCTCGCCAGCGTCTCCTATTCGCCATTTAAGGATTCCTCGCACCCGGACACGGGGCCCCGCCCGACCGCCGAGCAAATCCGCGCCGATCTCGCGGCCATCGCGCCTTATACCCGGGCGATCCGCACCTATTCGGCGACCGGCGGCGCGGAACTCGTGCCGCCAATCGCGGCCGAGTTCGGCCTCAAGGTGACCGTCGGCGCCTGGATCGACAAGGATCAGGCGCGTAACGAGCGCGAAATCGCTTCGGCGCTTAGCCTCGCCCGGCACTACAGCAATGTCGACGCCATCGTGGTCGGCAACGAAACGACGCTCCGCGCCGAAATGACGGTGCCCGACCTGATCAAGCTCATCCAAACTGTGAAGCGGTCGAGCCCGGTCCCTGTGACAACGGGCGAAATCTGGACGGTCTGGATGGACCATCCGGAACTGGCCTCGGCCGTCGACTTCATCGCCGCGCATATCCTGCCCTACTGGGAGGGCTTTAGCGCCTCGACCGCGGTCGACCACACCATCGAGTTCTACGACAAGCTCCGCCAGATGCACCCCGGCAAGCGGATCGTGATTGCCGAGTTCGGCTGGCCGAGTGCCGGCTACAATTTCCATAATGCCAATCCCGGGCGCATGGAGCAGGCCGAAGTTTTGCGGGATTTCGTCACCCGGGCCGACGCCTACGGCATCGACTACAACATCGTCGAAGGCATCGATCAGCCCTGGAAGACGATGGAAGGCGGCGTCGGACCCTATTGGGGCCTTTTCGATGCCGCGCGACAGCCGAAATTCCCGTGGACCGGACCCATCACCGATCCCGATTACGCCAAACGCGCCGGGCTGGCGGTGCTGTTTGGGCTGTTACTGTCCTTGCCGATCCTGGCGATGGCAGGGGTGAGCTTCAGCCAAGCGCTGATGCTGGCCGTTTCCGCCAATGCGGTCGGCGCCTGGTTCTCCGCGATCGTCGCGTTCTGGAAGGGCCACTATTTCGTGCCCGGCGCTGCCTTCGCGCTCGGACTCGGCATCGTCCTTCTGGTGCCGCTTGTCGCCATCGCGCTGGCGCGCCTGGAAGAGATCGCCGCAATCGCGTTCGGCCGCCCGCCGCGCCGTCTCGCCAACGCACCCTCGCTGGTGCCCGATGTCGCGCCCAAAGTGTCGATCCACGTGCCGGCCTGCTGCGAACCGCCCGACATGCTGAACACGACGCTCGACGCCGTGGCGCGGCTGGATTATCCGAGCTTCGAATGCATAGTCGTGGTCAACAACACGCCGGATCCATTGCTGTGGCGGCCGGTCGAAGAGCATTGCCTCGCGCTCGGTGAACGCTTCAAATTCGTCCGCGTCGATAACCTCGAGGGCTATAAAGCAGGCGCGTTGCGCGTTGCGCTGTCGCACACCGCGCCGGACGCCGAGATCATCGGCACCATCGATGCCGACTACGTCCTCGATTCCGATTGGCTGAAGGATCTGGCGCCGCTGTTCGCCGATCCGCGCGTCGGCTTCGTGCAGTCGCCGCAGGATCATCGCGACGGCTCGCGCTCGCTGATGCACGCCGCCATGAACGCCGAATATGCCGGCTTCTTCGATATCGGCATGGTGCAGCGCAACGAGTTCAACGGCGTCATCATGCACGGCACGATGTGCCTGATCCGCCGCGCTGCGATCGAGGATTCTGGCGGCTGGTCGTCCGAAACCATCGTCGAGGACACCGATCTCGGCTTAAGCATTCTCGAACACGGCTGGGTCGCGCATTACACCAACCGGCGCTACGGTCACGGGCTGCTTCCCGACACGTTCGAAGCCTATAAGCGGCAGCGCCACCGCTGGGCGTTCGGCGGCTTCCAGCTCGTGCGCAAGCATTGGCGGCGGATGTTGCCGTGGGCGGTGGGGCTTACCCGCGAACAGAAGCGCGAATACAGCATCGGCTGGCTCAACTGGCTCGGCTCCGACGCCATCGGCGTCGTGGTCGCGCTACTCAACATCCTCTGGGTGCCGTTCGTCGCCTTTGCCAATATCGCGGTGCCGGACCGCATTCTCACCATTCCGATCATCGCCGCCTTTACGGTCTCGGTTGCCCATTTCGTCGCGCTCTACCGCCTGCGAGTGCGCGCCACCCCCGGCCAGATGCTGGGCGCCGTGTGCGCCGCGATGTCGTTGCAATGGACCGTGGCGCGCTCGGTCGGGCTTGGTTTCATCCATGAACGCATGCCGTTCCTCCGCACCGCCAAGGGCGGCGACTCGCGCAAGGGCCCCGATTCTCAGGCGTTCTGGGAGGCGGTAATGGGCGCGCTGCTCTTGGTCGGCGCGGCAACGCTTGTGATCACCAATTACAAGCAGGTCCACGAGATCAATATCTTTGCCGGCGTCCTCTTGGTGCAGAGCCTGCCCTTCCTGGCGGCGGTCATTCTCGCCACCGTCGAGGGCACCCGCTTTAACAGCTTCGCCTATTGGCGGGGCGTCGAGACCAAGATCGTCACTACCATCGGCGCCAAGGCAGCCGATCTGTTGCCGCAATCGCAGGATGTCATGACCAAGGTCATGGCCGAGCCGCCCAAGGTTTCGACCGATAACGTTGAAGCGGCGCAATAAGCGTCATTGCCGACGCATTACACCGCTGTCGTGTCAGGCTCCGCCGCCGGCATTCACCAACTTGCAACCCTTCCCCGTTAGCCTGCGGGCATCCTCGGGGGAGGGCTTTCCATGTTCGCAATTGCGCGAAAACTTGCGCTCGCGGCAGCGAGCTTTGGTTTCCTGACTGCCGCGATCGGCGGCGCCAATGCGGCCGGCGCGCTCGCCGTCGGCGTTTGCGGCGCCTACGGCTACGGCTTCGATTACAGCAAAGTCGCGGACGCCCGCACTGCGGCAATGAGCAAATGCTCCGGCGGCCGTTGCAAGGTGGTCGGCGTCATCCGCAAAGGCTGCGCCGCCATGGCGGTCGACGCCAAGAATCCCTGCGGCTCCTACGGCTGGGCGCTCAATTCCCATCTCGGCAAGGCCGAGAACATCTCGATGCAGCGCTGCGCCCAATTCGGCGGCCGCGAATGCGTGGTGCGTGCCTGGGCCTGCGACGAAAAGGGTTAGCGTACCCTTTCAATATTTTGCGCTTACGCCGAGCCGCAGATACGGCCCGCTGCGGCGGTCGGAATCCATCGACCACCCGGTGCCGGCCGACCATTCCACGCCGCCGACATGCAAGCCGGTCAAATGCGCGCCGACTTCGATCTGCTGGAAATTGGCGCACCATAGCATCGCGGTTTCCGGTCCGACGAACATGGCGTCGAACACGCGATAGCCGAGCGCGCCGCGCAAATATCCAGTCGGACCGATCGAGACGAGCGAGCCGTTGACCGCAGCCATGATATTCGCCGTCGGCTGGTACCAAATATCGGCCGCCACTTGCGCCCCGGCGTAAAGCCCGTGCAGCCGGCTGCCAGGATCGTAGGGCGAAAGCCCGTAATCCTGCACGGCCGCGCCGGCGAACAGGCCGACGGTGAGCGTGCCGCGCACGACGCGAAACCCCGGCAGTGCCGCGCCGGACAGCATGGTGCCGTCGATCGTGGTTGCAAGCGAGCCTGAGTTGTAGGTGTAACGCCCGCCGTTAACGAGGAGCTTCACCGTGAAGCCGTCGGCATTAAGGCCCGCGGGCGACCATAAAGTCCCGCCGTAAAGGAACGCGCCGTAACGCCACAAATCGGTGCCGCCGAACAGAAGAAACGAAGGGTTATTGGGGGAAGCGCTTTCCGCTCGACCCACAACAATGCACAAAAACATACCCGCGACGGCGACTGCCATCGCGACAACAACGCGTAACGCGCCCACTGAGGGCTCCCAACAACTACACCGCGAACAACCCTAGGTTAGAGTCACGGCGTATTTTGCCAAGGTGAAGCTGCACCGGCGGCGCGATTGACCTGTGGAAAACCCAGACGCCGACGCACCGAGATCGCGTGCTCGGTGAAGTTTCGCGGATAGGAGACAGTGTGCGGGGGACCGCTGGCTATCGTCGTGCGCGCCCGATACTGCGGCGTAAGCCTAAGACGCGGATTGCCTTTCGGAATCCCCGCCCATGCGCTCGGCTTCGATGGCGGCAACTTCAAGCATGTAGCTGAGGAGGCCGCAGCCTTCGCTCCTCGCCATCGCGGCAAGCTCTCGCGACATCGTGCCGATGTAATCGACGGAGGCCCGGCGATCCGGCTTGCGCTCTTGTGGCACTCTAGTACGCGCGTGCATGTTTACCGGTAGGAAATAACATCTATCGTGAAAGTATTCTGCACGCGCTTTGCGCTGTTTGCACTCGCTTCCGAACATTTATCTTTTTGATGGACCATGAATGTTGATTGAAGTGTTTCAACCAGCGCGACGCCCTGCTGTTGGCGTTACGCTGTACGGTTGCGGTGACTGCTCGACCGCAAGCTTCAAGTTCGGGTGCGCGGCTGGCGGCGGCGCCAGCGCGTGCTTCAACCGTTCTAGCAGTGGGGCAGTGCGGCGCAGATCGAGACCGTCGCGCGCATAGATGCCGCTTTTTGTTTCCGGCAGCGCCGGCAATCCGTCGGCGACGATTTCCAGCTCTGGACTGAGCTGGCGTTCGTGGACCGACAGCACGCCAATGCCGGCCACGACCGCGGCGAGACGCAACGAGAAATCCGGAGCTGAAAATGTAATGATGTATTTCGCGCTGGCGTCCTGTAGCGCCTCGATCGCCCGCCGGTCGGCATTGCTGCCCGGCCAACCCACCAAAGGGATCGGTCCGCCCGAAGACAGCGCGAGTTTCGGCGATTTCACCCAGACCATTTTTTCCGACCACCGCGCGACAGCCCCGCGCGTTGCCCCCTCCATATTGCAGAGGAACGCTAGATCGAGCGATCCGTGATGGAGTTCGCGCGTGAGCTGCTCCGAGCGGTCGCAGCGGAAGCTAATTTGTTCGCCGGCCGGACTGCCCGAGCACTTTTCGAAAATTGCGACAAGATGCTGCTGGCCGAACCAGGTTGGCAACCCGATGACCAATTGGCGCGGCGCCGAAACCGGGCCCGTGCAGGCGAGGAGCTCGTCGTTGATCGCCAGCATGCGGCGGGCATATTGCAGGACCAGAAGGCCGCGCTTGGTCAGCGTAATCCCGGGGCCTTTGGCAAAAATATCTCCACCGAGAAGCTGACCGAGCCGGGCGATCTGCGCGCTGATCGCCGATTGCGTCAGATCGAGCGCATCCGCCGCCTTGGTAAAGCTGCCGGTATCGACCACCGCGGTTACCGCCCGCAACAGCTCGATCGGCACATTCTTTTTCGCATGGCGTCGATGCATTTGCCCCCTCCCGCCGCGCGGTTTCCCGCAACGGTGGCAGTCGATAAGATTTGCGACCTCAGAGAACGCCTCATAGTTGATCCCCCGCAATCTTGCGGACCTCCGCACGCGTATTGACGTCGATGTCGACCATTTCGCCCACGAGCTTTTGCAGTTCGGCGCCCGATTTCGGGTTCACCTCGATATTGCTGCGCTTGCAATCGCTGAGAAAGCCCTCGTCCTTCATGGTCGCGTCGAATGCCGCCCGCAATAGGCCGAGAACCTGCGGACTAACACCGGGCGGTACGACATATGCCCGCCCGATGGAGGAGCTTTTGGCGAAAAAACCGATGACGGCGCGGT
>JBAQAB010000227.1:0-3760 GCA_049285535.1 Xanthobacteraceae bacterium | reverse complement strand
GCTTTCCTCGGCTTTGGCGCGGAAGCTCGCCGCAGTCGGCACGATCGCGACGGATTGCGCTGCGCCGTCCTTGTCGATGATCTCCTGCAAATCCTTGGGCAAGGATTCGTACCACTTTTTGTTGACTTCGACGATGATGAATATCGAAGGTTGATTGGTCATCGTCACGTATTTCGCCGCGTCGACAAAGTGCATGTGGGCGATCGGTCCCATCCCGGTGACGGCCCCGTCGATGGCGCCCTGCTGAATGGCCGGCAACACGTCGCCGAGCGACATCGCCACCGGCGTGACGCCGAGCCGCTCGAAGGCCACGCTTTGGAATTGCGAAGCGAAAATCCGGATTTTCTTGCCTTTAAAGTCAGCAAGTTTTCGGATCGGATTCTTGGTGACGACGTCGGAAGGCTCTGACATGAACAAGCCGACGCCGTGCAAGCCCTTATCAGCGCCGAGCGAGAGCATCAGCTTGCGCACCGCCGGATCCTGGGCGACCTTCTGGCCTTGCGCGAGTGAACCGACAAGCCCCGGCGCGGCCATCAGCTCGAAACGCGGATCGATGCCTACCATGAATTCCGGCGGCACGACTTCACATTGAATGGAGCCGAATTGCGTGCCCTCGATCTGTCGCGGGATCGAGCCGAGCTGGCTCGCCGGGTAGACTTCGCCTTTGATGCGACCGCCGGAGTCCTTTTCCACGGCCGCAAGAAAATTCCTGGCGAACGTGTCGGGGGTATCGTTGATAGTCGGCGTCGAGATTTTCATCTCGTAGGTCTTGTCCTGCGCCTGCGCTGCGCCAAACTGCAGCGCCAAGGCCGTGCCGAACGCGCCAGCAGCGACGATCGCACGCGCAATACGCCCTTGTTTGATTGTGATCATAATGTCCTCCCTGGTCGGCAACGCTCGCGCCGCGTCAAGGCGACGTCGAGCTTCCCCATGCCGAGGACATAAGCATACAGCAATTTCACCGGAGCGGCGGGCGGAATTCCGCTCTGTGACCGACTGCCGCGGCTCGCAGCGCGGCGCCAATTTCGCAAGCCGGCGCGGCTATTTAGTACGCTGTGCCGCCGCGCTCACGATCTGATAGGCACTGCTGAGCAGCGGTTTCGTCTTCGACACGTCCTCACCGACGCTCGAAAGCAGTTTGAGCAGAGCAGCCTGCTCGTCGGGCGGTAGGCTGATCAACTCGCCGCCGCCGGCGGTCCAAACTTTGCGCGAATTTTCGGTGATCTCGGTGGCTTCCGGATTGATCGCCACGGTTTCCTTCGCGGCGGTCTGATCGAGCACCTGCTGCAGATCGGGCGGCAACGTGTCGTACCATTTCTTGCTGATCTCAACGATGCCGAAGATCGCGGGCTGGCCGGTTTCGGTCGCATATTTGGCGGCATCCTGATAATGAAAGGCGGTGAACACGGCAGTGGACGCGACGGCTCCATCGATCGCGCCCTGCTGCAGCGCCGGCAGCACGTCGCCCAAGCTCATCGCCACCGGTGTCGCGCCCAGTCGATCGAATGCCACGCTTTGAAACTGGGAAGCGAAGATTCGAATTTTTTTGCCCTTGAAGTCGGCCAAATGACGGATCGGCGTTTTGGCAGCGATGGCCGAAGGGTTCACCATGAACAACCCGGCTCCGTGCAATCCCTTCTCAGCGCCCAGGCCGAGCATGAGTTTTAACACCGCCGGATCGGCGGCTAGTCGTTGGCCTTGCGCCATCGAGGTAACCAGACCCGGCGCCGCCATGACCTCGAAACGCTCATCGATCCCGACCAGGAATTCCGGCGGCACGACCTGACATTGGATGGCGCCGAACTGCACACCTTCGGTCTGGCGCGGGATCGAGCCCAATTGGCTGGCCGGGAAAATTTCGGGCTTGATGCGGCCGCCGGAAGCCTTTTCGAGTGCGGCGGCATAATTGCGAACAAACGCGTGGATCTGATCGTTGATCGTCGCCAGCGTTATTTTCATCGTGTAAGTCTTGTCCTGCGCCTGGGCGGTATCGAGCGTCAGAAGCAGCGACAGGACGCACGCGCCGGCGGCAAGAAAAGCCCGTCCGGTGTGATATCGTTTCAAAAAAGCCATTGTGTGGTTCCTTCCCCCGATTTTATTGTTTGTCCGAAGAATGGACTCCGCCGGCAAAATTCGGTACCGCCTCGCGCAGCACACCATAGATCGCAGCGCGTTCGCCGGCATCGAGATCCCGCTGCAGTCTCGTAATCCAGCCTTGTACGGCGGCGACCGAGGGACAGACAGGCTTCGCCGCAACCACCCCCTCAATCCCGATATCGGCACTGCCCTCTTCGGCGGCGAACAGTATTTCATTGAGCCGCTCGCCGGGACGGATGCCAGTAAACGCGATGTCGACATCGCGTCCAGGCTCGAGCCCGCTCAATCGGATCATGCGTTCGGCGAGGTCGACGATTTTGATGGGCTGGCCCATGTTGAGCACATAGACCGACGTATCGGAGCGCGCTGGACCGAGTGCATGGCTCGCCGCCGTGATGACCAGATCGCAGGCTTCGCGGATGGTCATGAAATAGCGCACCATGTCCGGATGGGTCACAGTGACGGGACCGCCGGCCTCGATCTGCGCCTTGAATTTCGGCACGACCGATCCGTTGGAGGCCAGCACGTTGCCGAACCGCACCGCGATCATACGCAACGGGGGCTTGCCGCCGTTGTGGTGAGCGGCGTTGCCCGCAGAGTCGAGCGCCTGGCAGTACATTTCGGCAAGACGCTTGGTTGCACCAAGCACTGAAACCGGGTCGATCGCCTTGTCGGTCGAGATCATGACCATAGCGTCGGCGCCGGCATTAACCGCTGCGTCGGCGACGTTGACCGAGCCGAACACGTTGGTCTTGATGCCTTCGTCCCAATCGCGCTCGAGCAGCGGCACGTGCTTGAGCGCGGCGGCGTGAAAAACCAGGTTCGGCTTGAATTCGGCCATCAGCCGGAACATCCGGTCGCGGTCACGGACATCGGCAATCCGTCCCTCGACTACGGTCGTGCTCGACTTGACGGCGAGCTGCTCGAGCACCGCATGCAATGCCGGCTCGGAATTTTCGATGACCAGCAGCCGGCCGGCGTGGAAATTGACGACCCGTTCGCAGATTTCGGCCCCGATTGAGCCGCCGCCGCCGGTGACGACGACGGTCTTGCCCTTGATGAAGCTCTCCAGCCGGCCGTAATCGATATTCACGCTCGGTCGCAGCAACAAATCCTCGACATTGACCGGCGCCAGACGCAGCGCCTCGTCGCCGACGCCGAGCGACGGCATGCGGCTGGTCGCCAGCCCGAGCCGACGCGCGTGCATCAGGATCGTTTCCGGATGCAGCTCCGGCGCCAATGCGCTCGGCGCCAAGATCACCCGACCAACGCGTATGTCTTGCGCCGCCAACGCGGCGACGATTTTTTCGAGATCTCCGGGGCGGCCGCGGACCGCAACGCGGCGAACCGCGGAGCCCTGATCGGCCGACGACGGCGAGAGAATACCGACGGGGCGCACATTCTTGACAGCACCGCTCTCAACGGCGCGAATGAGCACATCGGTCTCGGCGGCGTGCCCGATCAAAAGCGTCGGCACCGCATTGGAATGCTTGACCTTCTGCTGCGCGCGCGAGTGCTTAAAGAGACGATATGAGATTCGAGGACCGCCGAGGAAAAATATCTGTAGCAGCCAGTAGAGAGCGATCGTGACCTTGCCGAAGAAGTAGGTCCCGAACAACGTCGGATAAAGGAGGATGTAATCGAGCACCAGGAGCGAGATCGC
>JBAQAB010000226.1:0-16940 GCA_049285535.1 Xanthobacteraceae bacterium | reverse complement strand
GTGCAGGCGTAATAGTGCCGTTGATTTCACCGGTCGCGGGACTTTGCGTCTCGCCTTTGTAACCCCACACCGATCCGGAATCGACAAAGACAGCGCCACGGAAACCGGTATCCTTAGGCAGGAAATAGAACGGATACTGGTATTCGAGGCTGGCGCCCCAATACATCGTGCCGCCGATGTTATCGCCCGTCGTTCCTGGCGTAATGTCGCGCGGGCCTATGCCGGCGGGTTGAAATCCGCGGACGAGGTTGGGTCCCATCTTAAAGTCGTCCAGCATGCGCACATAGCCGTCGCTCGACGGGCATTCGCCCGTCGGACACTTGCTCAAACCGATCATGTCGCCGGCTTGCAGATGCACGATACTCACCAGGTCGGTGACAACCTCGTAGTAGCTGCGCATGTCTATCGTGGAGCGCAAGTAGGCAACGTCGCCGCCGGCCCCGGCGAAGTCCTGACCGAAGCTGACGTACACGCCGCTCGTGGGGGCTTTGTTGTTATCCAAAGTGTTGTAGCTCAGGCCGTAACCGAACATCGATGTTAGATAAGAGCCATTAGCAAGCTCAACGCGAACCGGTAGCGACGCTTGACCGTAGGCGAAGCAGTTGGTCGCTGTACCCGCCGTAACGGCTCCTGGATAGCCAGCCCAAAGAGGTGGCGAAGTGGTAGCGCCTCCGGCGGTTGCCGCGTTCACGGCGGACGGCGTGGGGAACGTGTTCGCAAAATCCGGATTGATGTTATTGCAGTCATTCAAATAGGACGGCAGCGTAATTTTCTGCGTATAGGCGGAATAGCGCAGTTGGAACGAGAGGTCTTCGCGCAGCGGTAGACCCCACTTGAGCGTGCCGCCGAGCGACTCCGTTCCATACGACAGATAAGAGCTGGGAAGCGTTTCCTTGGCGAACAGGTCGATGCCCATGCTGGAGCGGGTGTCGAGGAAATACGGCTCGGCGTAACCCAATTCGACGCTGCGGATATATTCGCCGTAGGTCGCCGAGGCCTTGGCGAAACGCCCGGTGCCGAGCAAGTTCCGCTCCTGGACTGATACCTCCGCCAGCCAGCCTTCCGCGGTCGAGTAGCCGCCCATCACCGAGAAGTCGCCCGTCGGTTGCTCGACCACGTCGATATTGATCACCACCCGGTCCGGCGCCGAGCCGGGCTCATCGGTGATTTTCACGTCCTTGAAGTAATTCAAGTTTTTGATGCGCCGTTCGGCGCGATCGACCAAGGCGCGGTTGTACGGATCGCCTTCATTGATATCCAATTCGCGCCGGATCACGTAGTCACGGGTGCGATAATTGCCGCGGATGTTGATCCTCTCCACGTAGGCGCGCTGACCCTCGTCGACCACGAAGGTGACGCCAATCGTTCTGGTGGTCGGATTGCGGTCGCCGCGCGGCCGCACCGTGCCGAACGGATAGCCGCGCCGGGCGAGCGAGATGGTCATATCCTCGACCGTCTTCTCGATCGCCTCGCCGTTATAGACCTGGCCGGCGGACATCCTCAAATCGTCGTGCAGCGACCGCGCGTCGATGGCGCGAACGTTGGATTGAATGTCGATCGTACCGAAGTGGTAGAGCGGCCCTTCTTCGATCGTGAAAGTGACGATGAAGCCCTTTTGCCCGGGATCGTATTCACCCGTTGCCGAAACCACCTGCACATCGGCATAGCCATGCTTGAGGTAAAAGCGCCGGATCAGATCGCGATCGGCTTCGATGCGGTCGGGGTCGTAGACGTCCGTCGTCTGCAGGAAGCTGAGCCAATTGGATTCAGCGGTCTTGATGACCTGCTTCAGCCGCCAATCCGCGTAGGCCCGGTTGCCGACGAAGACGATATGCTTGATGCCGGTCTTCTCGCCCTCGGTGATTTGGAAGATCAAATCGACCCGATCGTTGGGCCGGTCGATGATCTCCGGAACGACCTTGACGTCGAAGCGCCCGTTGCGCTGATAGATCTCGATGATGCGCTGCGTATCGGCCTGCACTTTGGCGCGCGACAGCGAGCCACGCTCCTTCGACTGGATTTCCTCCTTCATCTGCTCGTCTTTGATGCGGTAGTTGCCTTCGAAGGCGATCCTGTTGATGACAGGCGCCTCCACCACCGTGACGATCAGCTTGCCGCCGGATTGCGAAACGCGAACGTCCTGGAACAGCCCGGTAGCGTAAAGCGCCTTTAAGCCGGCATCGATCTTGGCGGCATCCAGATGCTCGCCGGGAGCGGCCTTAAAATAAGAGCGCACCGTATCGGCGTCGATGCGGCGGTTGCCCTGAACGACGATGGAACTCGCGGTAACGCCAGTGTCCGCCGGCGCCGCAACGGCTGCGCCGGTCCATAGACCACAGATCACCAGCCCGAGGAGCAAGCCGGCCACGACAAGCCCTCGTTTTACCCCCACACACATGCCCATGCGCAAAGCGCCCTTTTACCCTCGTGGCCGCCCCCAGTGGCGGGTTACTCTAGGATCTCCCTCAGTTCTGCTCGCTTAATCTTGGATTTGTCTTGGCAATTCTATCACTTCTACCATCCCCCTACTGTCAATGCCACGCCCCAAGCCGCTTGTCGACGCCACGCCTAAGATGTCCGCAGATGAACGATGTCATTGAAAGTTGCAAATATCATCAACATCACCACGATTGCGAGACCGATACGAAAGCCAAACTCCTGCGCCCGGTCCGACAACGGACGCCCTCGCAACGCTTCGATCGCATAGAACAAAAGGTGACCGCCATCGAGCAAGGGAATCGGAAACAAGTTCAGGAGCCCGATGGAGACGGAAAGTACGGCAGCAAGATGGATGAGCGCGACAAAGCCGATTGTCGCAACCTCTCCCGAAATCTGGGCAATCCGGATAGGGCCGCCGAGTTGGTCAGCCGCCTCGCGCCCGACCACGACCCCGCCGATGTAAGTGAGCGTGCGGTCGATAACAAACCAGGTTTCCTGCATCCCCATCCACACCGCTTGCGGGGGTGCCACCGGGTGCAGTTTCAGATCTGCAGGCTCTGTCGACCGGCTGATGCCAAGAAGCCCGATGCGATGCACGTTGCCGAAATTGTCTTTTATCTCTTTGAGCGTCGGCGTCGCGGTAAGGACGAGCGGGGTGCCTTTGCGATCGACTGTGATTTTAAGGGTGTCGCCCGCGCTCTCGCTGACGATGCGCTGCATGTCCTCGAAATTGTCGATGGCTTTGCCGTCGATAGAAACGACCAGATCGCCGGTCTGGAATCCGGCGGCGGCGGCAGGGCTGTCGGGCTGCACCGCGTCGACCCGGGCACTCATCGTCTGCTTGCCGTACAGTCCGAAGATCGTCGCAAAAATGACGATCGCCAAAACGAAATTCGCCATTGGTCCAGCGATGACTATGGCGGCGCGCTTGGGTACCGGCTGAAAGAAAAAGCTCTGCTTGCGTTCGCCTTCGGTCATGCTCTCCAGACGCGGAGTATCGGGGGCGCTTCCGGCATTCTCATCGCCGAAGAATTTCACATAGCCGCCGAGCGGTATGGCGGCGATTTTCCAGCGCGTGCCGTGACGATCGTTAAACCCGACGATTTCGGGGCCGAAACCGATGGAAAACACCAGAATTCGGACGCCACACAGCCGGGCGACCAGGAAATGGCCAAGCTCGTGGAAAAACACCACAAGGCTGAGAACGAAGAGGAAAGGAATGAGATAGGCGGCAACGCCACCCCCCAGCGCATGCAAATGCGACAGCAAATACGACCCCATAACGCTCGCCTGACGCCCCCCCGTGTGTCCCGTCCCCAATCCTTAACCCTAGGATGCCATTGCGGCAATTTCGGGCAGCAGTTCGGCGGCCATCCTTCTTGCGTTATGGTCAATGGCCAGCGCTTCCTCGACAGATTGTGGCTCTGCCATTTCGCCGCGGCGCTCGCTCAGCTCAAGGGTAGCCTCGACCAGGGCCGCAATTTCGCAGAATCCGAGCCGCCGGTCGACAAACTCGCGCACCGCAACCTCGTTTGCCGCATTCAAAATCGTCGGTGCAGCGCCTCCAGCCGACAGGGCCCGGCGGGCGATCGCCAGAGCCGGAAAACGCGCCACATCGGGTTCCTCGAAGGACAGGGTCGCCACCCGAGCCAGATCGAGCCGTGGCGCCGGGGTCGCCATACGCACCGGCCAAGCTAGGCAGTGCGATATGGGGATTCGCATATCCGGGGAGCCGAGTTGAGCAATTACCGATCCATCGCGGAATTCCACTAGGCCATGGACGATGGATTGTGGATGCACGACGACGTCCAGCTGATCGGGTTCCAGTGCGAACAAGTGCTGCGCCTCGATCAATTCCAAGCCTTTGTTCATCAAAGTCGCGGAATCAATGGTAATCTTCGGCCCCATCGACCAGGTCGGGTGTTTGAGCGCCTGTTCGACTGTGACTTTGCGGATTGCCTCCAGCGGCCAAGTCCGAAACGGTCCGCCGGAAGCGGTCAGCACGATACGTCGGAGATCTTCACGCCTGCCGGCGCTTAATGCCTGAAAGATCGCGTTGTGCTCGGAATCGACCGGCAGCACTGTGGCGCCGCTTTCCGCGGCGCGGCGCATGAACAAGGCGCCGGCGCATACGAGACACTCCTTATTAGCCAGCGCGACCGTCGCGCCGCGTTCGGCCGCGGCAAGCGTCGGGGCAAGACTGGCGGCGCCCGTAATGGCCGCCATCACCCAGTCGGCGGGGCGTTGCGCTGCTTCAACGATGGCCGCCGCGCCGGCGGCCGCTTCAATCCCAGAGCCAGAAAGCTCGGATTTGAGTTCGCTATAGAATGCGGGATCGGCGACTGCGGCAAAACGCGCGTTCAGCTCGCGCGCGAGGCGCGCCAATGCTTTTGCCTCGCGGTGCGCGGTCACCGCTTCCACCCGATAACTCGCGGTATCTCGCCGCAACAAATCGATAGTGCTCGCGCCGATCGAACCCGTGGCGCCAAGCAGCGTCACCGAGCGCGACGGATGCGAAGGCCCAGCCTCTGTAAGCGTTGCTTTCGCCGCAGGCCGTTTACGCTTCATCGAGCTACCCATAGCGGAGCTACCATATCAATAAGCCGCGGGCCGGCGTAGCCATGCCCTGATGGAGCGACCCGATCAGGACGGCGACCAAGGCAGCAACGATAAAGCCGTCGAGACGGTCCATTAGACCACCATGGCCCGGTATCAGGCTGCTTGCGTCTTTCGCGCCAAATCGCCGCTTGACCGCGGATTCGAATAAATCACCGCCTTGCGCAACAATGGAAAGTATCAGGGCTAGGCCGCTAGCGACGCCGAGCGCCATTCCAGCGCTCGCATAGGCGACCCCCGCGCCGGCGGCAACCCCCCCGGCAAGCCCCCCAATCGCGCCTGCCCAGGTCTTTTTCGGACTGACCCCCGGCCAGAGCAATGGGCCGCCCATCAGACGGCCGACCAAATAGGCAAAAATGTCGGTTGCCCAGACGATTGCGAACAGGAAAAGCAACGCAACCAAGCCCAATTGGGGATCGGCCCGTAACAGCACAGGCGCGACCAGTGCAATTCCGGCATAGACCACTCCACCCGCGCCCCAAAGAGCAGGATTTGAACCGGGATCGCGCCGCGGCCAAGCCGCAACAACGCCGCCCGCCAGCAATGCGCCGATGGCGATTATGGCGATAGCGGCACCGGCATGCCTCTCCCCAGTCAACGCCGTCGCCGCCAACAGCGCCGTGAGCCCGGGAACGAAAATTCGCGGGTCGGTGCCGCGAAACACGAGCGATGTCCATTCCCAGAGGATAACGGCCGCCGCCAGCGCGCAGAGGCCTAGAAACAGCCAGCCGCCGATATAGGCCACCGCAATCACCGTCGGCGCCAGCACCGAGGCCGAGGCGAAGCGGCGCAAAAAATTGCGCGCATCGCCGGTAGGGGCGGCGACAGTCGCGTCTGCGCCAGGGTCCAGCCGGTCCAGTTTGATTACGATCCTGTCTGAGCGATCAACCCGCCAAAGCGCCGCTCGCGCCGGCGGAACTCGGCAATGGCGCCCTCGAGCGCCACGCGATCGAAGTCGGGCCAATTGAGCGGAACGAAAACCAGCTCGCTATAGGCGGCCTGCCACAGCAGGAAATTCGACAGCCGCTGCTCACCGCTGGTGCGGATGATGACGTCCGGATCGGGAAGATCGGGCGCGTCGAGATGTCGCCCGAGAAGCTCGGGCGTGATCGCTGCTGCCGGTAATCGTCCTTCGGCCACTTCGACGGCGAGGCGGCGCGCCGCGCGCGCAATCTCCTGGCGGGCGCCATAATTGAACGCCACCACCAGCGTGAGCCCGTCGTTGTTGCGGGTGAGCTCCTCCGCCTCTTCGAGGAGGCTGCGGATGTCGGGCGAAAGATCATCGCGCTCGCCGATGATGCGCACCCGCACGTTGGTCTTATGCAGATCGGCGAGATCGTTGCGGATGAAACGGCGCAACAGCGATAACAGATCGCGAATTTCCGATTGCGGGCGCGACCAGTTCTCCGAGCTGAAGGAAAAAATGGTCAGAACGGCAATGCCAAGATCGCTCGCCGCACGCACCGTCCTGCGTAGCGCCTCGACGCCGCGGCGATGACCCTCGACGCGCGGCAGGCCACGCGCCGCGGCCCAGCGGCCGTTGCCATCCATGATGACGGCGACGTGGCGCGGCATATCAAAGCCGCCGTCGCCCGTTGCGTGGTTCGGCTGGCTTATCGTCGGCTGGGTTGTTTTGGGCTGCGTCACCTTGCTCCTCGAGCTTACCGCTCGCTCACACCGTCATGATCTCCTTTTCCTTGCCCGCGAGCATTTTCTCGACATCGGCAATGGCGGAGTCCGTCACTTTCTGCACTTCGGCGGAGTGGCGATTGTGCTCGTCCTCGCTGATCTTGTGATCCTTCTCGAGCTTCTTGAGAAGGTCCAAGCCGTCACGGCGGACGTGACGGACGGCCACCCGCGCACCTTCGGCGTATTTGTGCGCGAGTTTCACGATTTCGCGCCGCCGCTCCTCGTTGAGCTCCGGAATCCGCAGCCGCAGCACCTGCCCTTCGGTCGACGGCGTCAAGCCCAAATTGGCGGCCGAGATTGCTTTCTCCACCGCGTGAACCATCGAGCGGTCCCAGACCTGCACGTTGAGGAGCCGTGGTTCCGGCACGCTGATCGAGGCGAGCTGATTAAGCGGCATGTGGTTGCCATAGGCTTCGACCTGGACGTGCTCGAGCAGCGCGGTCGAAGCCCGCCCAGTCCGCAAACCAGACAGCTCCTGTTTCAGCGACGCGATCGCGCCCTGCATGCGACGCTTGAGATCGCTCATGTCGAATGTCGTCGTTGTCATGACACGCTCCAATGGCACGCTCAATTAATACGCTGCCGGACAGCTTCCCCGAGGCGGCGGATCGCGCTTATTCACCCCACGGTGGTGAAGTGCCCTTTTCCGCGCAGCACGTTCTCGATCGCGCCATGCTCCCGGATCGAGAACACGATGATAGGCATACGGTTTTCCTGGGCAAGCGCGAAGGCCGTCGCATCCATGATTTTCAAGCGTCGGTCGAGCGCCTCCTGGTGGTCCAGATGTTCGTACCGGGTCGCCTTCGGATCGTGCTTCGGATCGGCGGTATAGACCCCGTCGACGTCGGTTGCCTTGAGCACGGCCTCGCATTCCATCTCGGCGGCGCGCAAGATCGCGGTGGTGTCGGTCGTAAAATACGGATTTCCGGTGCCGCCGGCGAAGACGATGATGCGGTTTTCCTCCAAGTGGCGGAGCGCGCTCTGCCGCTCATAGGTTTCGCAAACTTGCGGCATGATGAGCGCCGACATGGCGCGGGCGCTGGCGCCGCAACGCTCGATCGCCGCCACCAGGACCAAGCCATTCATGACGGTCGCCAGCATGCCCATGGCGTCCGCCGTGGGACGCGACAGGCCGTCCTCTGATACCTTGGCGCCGCGCAAGACATTGCCGCCGCCGACCACGACGCCGAGATCGATGCCGAGATCGTGGGCGGCGACCAGATCGGCGGCAAAACGATCGATCGTCGGCTGGTGAATACCGAACTTTTCGGGACCGCTGAGCGCTTCACCGGAGAGTTTGACGATTACCCGCCGATAGTTCGGTTTCGCCATCGGGATGTCCCGCCCTCGCCGCCGATTCCCGGCGGATAGGGCTATCGCATTTGCGCACGAAACCCAACAGGCCCAGTGGATTACGCTTATGGACTAATGGGTGCCGGCAAGGGCTGCTACCTCGCCGCCGAAATCACCGCTTGGCCGCTCGATGCCCTCGCCTAAGGCAAAGCGCTGGAAGCCCGCGATTTTGATCGGCGCGCCCGCTTTCGCCTCGGCCTCTTTGACCGCTTGCGCCACGCTCTGTTTGCCCTTCTCGTCGAAAATAAAGGGCTGTTCGAGCAGGCAGACCTCTTTGTAATAAGTCTTCAGCCCGGACTCGACGATCTTCTCGATCATGGCCACGGGCTTGCCCTGCGCCTTGAACTTGTCGGCGAGCACGTTCTTCTCGCGCTCCACTGCCGCCGGATCGAGGCCGGACGGATCGACCGCCTGCGGATTGGCGGAGGCGATATGCATCGCCACCGAGCGGCCAAAGGTTTTGAGCTCGTCCAGCTTACCGGCCGATTCGAGGGCGACGATGACACCGATGCGGCCGAGGCCGTCGGCAACGGAACTGTGCACGTAGCTCGCCACCGCGCCTTGGCCGACGGAAAGCGCTGCGGCGCGGCGGAGCGTCATGTTCTCGCCGACCTTGGCAATGGTGTCGGCGATGGCCTCGGCAATGGTGATGCTGCCGACCGGCGCGGCGAGGATCTTCTCGACGTCGGCGCCGGCATCGAGCGCCGCACCGGCGATCATCTTGACCAGACCCTGGAACAAATCGTTGCGGGCGACGAAGTCGGTCTCGGAATTCACCTCGACCACAATTCCTTTGGTGCCGGCGAGCGCGACACCGACCAGGCCCTCGGCCGCGATCCGTCCCGCCTTCTTCGCCGCCTTGGACAGCCCCTTCTTGCGCAGCCAGTCGACCGCGGCTTCGAGATCGCCGCCGCTTTCGTTGAGCGCTGCCTTGCAGTCCATCATGCCGGCTCCGGTCTGGTCACGGAGCTCTTTCACCATGGAGGCGCTGATATTGGTCGTCATTGCGAAATGCCCTTACACTTCCTCGGCGGTCAGTTCCTTGGCCTTGGCGATCCAGCTCTCGACACGGCCGGGCAGTCCGACCTCTTCGCCGACATTATGGGCGGCGGTGGGGGAAAATTCGGCGATCTGCTGGAAGTGGAATATGCCGAGGTCGTTGAGCTGCTTTTCGATCGCCGGCGACACGGCGGGCAGCTTCTTGAGATCGTCGGCAACGCCGCGCGGCCCCGACAACTGCTCGAAGCCCAGCTTGTTGGTCTCCGGCGGCACTTCTTCCACGACCGGCTCGGCCGCGGCGCCGATATCGACGCCATGGGAACCTTGTGCCCGCGAAATGCCGTCGATCGCTGCCTTGGCAACGAGATCGCAATAGAGGGTAATCGCGCGGCTCGCGTCATCGTTACCGGGCACGACGTAGGTGATGCCATTCGGATCCGAATTGGTATCGACGATGGCGGCTACCGGAATGTTGAGCCGGCGCGCTTCCTTGATCGCGATGTCTTCCTTGTTGGTGTCGATGACGAAGACGAGGTCGGGAAGCCCGCCCATGTCCTTGATGCCGCCGAGCGAACGGTCGAGCTTGTCACGCTCGCGCTGCAGCGTCAGACGCTCTTTCTTGGTGTAGCCCTGGGCCTCGTTGGACGAGAGCATTTCCTCGAGCGCGCGCAGCCGCTTGATCGAATTCGACACCGTCTTCCAATTGGTCATCGTGCCGCCGAGCCAGCGGGAATTGACGTAGTATTGCGCCGATTTCTTAGCGGCCTCGGCGATGGCGTCCTGGGCCTGGCGCTTGGTGCCGACGAACAGGATGCGCCCGCCTTGCGCGACCGTATCGCTGACCGCTTGCAGCGCGCGGTGCAGCATCGGCACGGTGAGCGTCAGATCGACGATGTGAATGTTATTGCGGGTGCCGAAGATGTACTCGGCCATCTTCGGGTTCCAACGATGGGCCTGATGGCCGAAGTGAACGCCAGCTTCCAAAAGCTGGCGCATGCTGAAGTCGGGCAGCGCCATGATAGTTCTCCGGTTGATCCGCCGCGGACCGAGAGCCCGGCCATTGGGCCGGACACCGGACGGCTAGAAGCCAAGGTCCGCGTGTGAGATTGCCGGGCTTATATAGGCTGGCTCCGGCGTGCGCAACAAGTTGTGATAGCTCAATAGCCCCGGCGGCGGCGGTTCTTTGCGGCTTTTTTAGCCGCATAACGCGCCTCCTGAGCGGCCTTTTGCCCGGCGGTGAGCACATCACGGGCATCCGCTAAATCGACGGGCGCGGCGCGACCATTGCCGTTTTGTGCAGGTCCCCGCGCCGCCAATCCGGCGCGATCCAGCACGAAGCGGGCGTAGTCGTCCATGTCGCCGGCAAAGGGCTTGATCTGGCCGTCGGCTGTGAGCCAAAGCCGGTCGGCAACGAGCTCGATCAGCGAGCGGTCGTGGGTGATGAGAATGACCGCGCCCTCATAGTCGTTGAGCGCATCGAGGAGCGCGCGCCGGCTGTCGATGTCGAGGTGATTGGTCGGCTCGTCGAGAATCAGCAGATGCGGCTCAGCCATGGCGACGAGATTGAGCAGGAGCCGGGCGCGCTCGCCGCCGGACAAATTGGCGATCGTGGTGTCCTGCTTGTCGAACGACAGGCCGAATTGGGCGAGGCGCGACCGCCGCGACGATTCGCTGTCGTCCGGGCGCTCGCGGCGCAGAATTTCCAAGGGCGTGTCCTCGGGATCGAGCGCCTCGATCTGATGCTGGTGGAACCAGCCGACCTTGATACGGCCCTCGCGCTTCATCACTCCCGACTGCAGCGGCAGCGCCCCTGCGATCAGCTTGGCGAAGGTCGACTTGCCGGCGCCATTGACGCCGAGGAGCCCGATGCGGTCGTCGACGTCGAGCCGCAGATCGAGCTTTCGCAGCACCGGCTTGCCGTCATAGCCGACCGCGGCGCCTTCGAGTTGCAGGAGCGGCGGCGCCAGTGGACGGCTCGGCGATGGCAGCGTGAACGGCGCCACGCGCTCCTCGATCACCTCGGCGATCGGCTCGAGCTTGGCGAGCCGCTTGATGCGCGACTGCGCCTGCGTGGCCTTGCTTGCCTTGGCGCGGAAGCGGTCGATGAATTTCTGTAAATGGGCGCGCTCGGCGTCCTGTTTGGCCTTGGTGGCGACTTGCAGTCGCGCTTTCTCCGCCCGCCGCGTCTCGAAATCGTTGTAGCCGCCGCTGTAAAGGTCGAGCTTGCCTTGGCTTAAATGCAAAATGCTGTCGACGGAATTGTTGAGGAGTTCGCGATCGTGGCTGATGATGAGCGCGGTGTTCGGATATTTTTGCAGCCGCGCTTCTAGCCACAGCGCGCCCTCGAGATCGAGGTAATTGGTCGGCTCGTCGAGCAAGAGGACATCGGGCTCGGCAAACAAGGCCGCGGCGAGAGCCACGCGCATTCGCCAACCGCCGGAAAATTCCGCCATCGGTCGCGCGAGATCGTCGTTGGAGAAACCAAGGCCGCTTAAAATTTCCGCGGCCTTCGCCGGCGCGCGATCGGCATCGATGGCGTTCAAGCGCTGATAGATTTCGGCAAGCTCCTCGGGCTCGGCCGTCTCCAGTTCGGCATTGAGCGTTTCGCGCAGCGTATCGGCTGCGAGAATCGTATCGATCAGCGTCACCGGCGTTGCCGGATGCTCCTGATCGACCGATCCAATGCGAGCGTGTTTCGGGAGGATGATCTCGCCTCCTAGCGCCGCCAGTTGCCCGGTAATGAGCCTGAACAAAGTCGACTTACCGACGCCGTTGCGGCCGACGAGACCGACCTTGGCGCCGACCGGTATGGCCACGCTGGCGCCGTCGAAGAAGCGGCGGCCCCAGGCGTCGAAAACGAGATTCTCAATCCGAAGCATGCCGGGATTCCAAACGCCGCCGAAATGGTGGGGGGAGGATGCGGCCGCTTCTTATCGTGCGCCGCACTAAATGGCGAGGGGAATCCGTCATCACGCCGGATCGCCGACGCCGGCGATTTCTTCGCGCAGCATTTCAAGCTCCAGCCATCGATTCTCCGCTGCCGCGATCTTGCGCTGCAGCTCGCCGAGCTTCGCCGTCGCCTGTTCGAAGCCAGTACGGTCGCGCGCATAGAAACCAGGCTCCTCGAGTCTCGCCTGCAACGCGCTGGCTTCGGTTTGCAGGGTCGCGATCGTTTCCGGCAATGTTTCAAGGGCGTGCTTGTCCTTGAATGCGAGCCGGCGCTTCGCCGTGCCCGGGACCGCGATCCGCGAAGCCGTCTCACGGGGCGCTTTGCGCGTGTCAGGCCTGCGCTCCCGGCGCGCCAGATCGGCGCCGCGCTGTGCCAGCATGTCGCTGTAGCCGCCGGCATATTCGAGCCACCGGCCGTCGCCTTCCGGCGCGATCACGCCGCTCACCAACCGGTCAAGAAAATCGCGGTCATGGCTGATGAGGAGCACCGTTCCTTTGTATTCGGCCAGCATGTCCTCAAGGACGTCCAGCGTTTCCATGTCGAGATCGTTGGTCGGCTCGTCAAGCACCAGAAGGTTCGAAGGCTTGGCGAGCACTTTCGCCAGCATCAATCTGCCGCGCTCGCCGCCCGAAAGCTTGCCGAGCGGGGTTTGCACCTGCTCGCTGGTGAACAGAAAATCCTTCAGATAGCTGATGACGTGCTTGGGCTTGCCGTTGACCATCACGGTGTCGCCATCGCCGCCGCGATCGTCGGCGCCCGTCAAAGCTTGCCGGGCTGTCACGCCGGGATCGAGGCTGTCGCGGTGCTGATCGAGCGCCGCTATCTCAAGCGCCGAACCCAGCCGCACCGTCCCTTGATCCGGCGCCACCATGCCGGTCAGCAAATTGATCAAAGTGGTCTTGCCGCTGCCGTTCGGTCCGACGATGCCGATGCGATCGCCGCGCCGCACGCGGATGGAGAAATCGCGGACGATCGGCGTGGCCCCGTAGGATTTGCTAAGCCCCACGGCGTCGATCACCAGCGCCCCCGACGGCGTTGCGGTGCCGGCAACCATCGTGGTATCGCCGGCGGCGACGCGGTAGTTGCGGCGCTCGTCGCGCAGCGCCCGCAATTCTCCGACCCGGCGCATATTGCGCTTGCGCCGGCCGGTGACGCCGTAGCGCAGCCAGTGTTCCTCGGCGACGATCTTGCGGTCGAGCTTGTGCCGCTCGCGCTCTTCTTCCGCCAGAACCGTGTCGCGCCATTCCTCGAAATGGGAAAAGCCGCGATCGAGCCGTCGCGTCGCTCCGCGGTCGAGCCAGACGGTGGTGCGCGACAGCGTCGATAGCAGCCGTCGATCGTGGCTGATCACGACCAGCGCGGCACGGCTGCCGTTAAGCACCCGCTCCAGCCATTCGATGGTGGTCAGATCGAGATGGTTGGTCGGCTCGTCGAGGAGGAGAATATCCGGCGACGGGGCCAGGACCCGCGCCAGCGACGCACGCCGCGCCTCGCCGCCCGACAGTTGGCCGGGCTCTTCGCTGCCAGTCAGCCCGAGCTGTTCCAGCATCGCGCGCGCGGCGTAGTCGCCATCGCCCGGCCGCAATCCGGCTTCCACATACGCGAGCGTCGAGGTGAATCCGGAGAAATCAGGCTCCTGGGGCAAATAGCGCACCAGCGCTCCGGGCTGTACGAAAACCGAGCCGCGGTCGGGCTCGACCAGACCGGCCGCCATCTTCAACAGCGTCGATTTGCCGGAGCCGTTGCGCCCGACTAGGCAGACCCGCTCGCCGGCGCCGACCGTCAGTTCGGCGTCGGCCAGAAGCGGCGTCCCGCCGAAGGTGAGCGCGATGTCTTTAAGTTGGAGAAGCGGAGCCATTCGCTGGATTGCCGTAGGTCGGAGAATTGGGGAGACCCGCGCCGCGGGCGCCTCATATATTGCCGGAGTGCGGGGAATTGAAGCGTAATGCGGCCAACATGGACGGGGCGCGTTCAAGCGCAACACGTCATTGCGAGGAGCGTAGCGACGAAGCAATCCAGGGCGGCTTGCTCGGAAAGACTGGATTGCTTCGCTTTGCTCGCAATGACGAGGCCTACAGCGCCTCCACGGTAACCACCCCCGTCACCGCCTTGATGGCGCCGGCGATTTGCGGCGAGACTTTGAAGCGCCCTGGCAGCTTGACCTCGACCTCGCTGCCGTTGCGCAGCAGCAGGACCATGCTGACTTCGCCCTCACCCGCTGCTGAATCAGCGCCGTTACGCGCGCCGTTGTTTTTCATCGACTCAAGCCGCTTGGCGACGCTCGGCAGCGGCTCCTCGTCGCGCAAAAACACCCGCAAGCCGCGCTGCATCTTGGCCGCCGCTTCGTCGAGCGGCTCGACCGATTGAATGCGCGCGCGCACTTCGTCGGCCTGCACCTCGGCGGTGAGGAAGAGCAGCACGGCCGTTCCCGGCTCCAACAAATCGCGATATTGCGCCAAGCCTTCGGCGAACAGCACCGCCTCGTAATGGCCGCTCGGATCGGACAGGCCGATGATGCCCATCTTGCTGCCGTTCTTGGTGCGGCGCTCGGTGCGCGCCACCACGGTGCCGGCGACCCGGCCGGCCCCTGCCCCGCCTTTGACGGCGCGAGCGAACTCGGACCACGATTGCACGCGCAACCGCTTGAGCGCGGCGGCATAATCGTCGAGCGGATGGCCGGACAGGAAAAAGCCGACGGCGTCGTATTCGCGCTGCAGCCGTTCCGCCGGCAGCCACGGTTCGGGCGTACCCACCATGATCGGCGCCGGCGCGGCTCCGCCACCGAACAATTCCGATTGGCCGCGCGCGGCATCGTCCTGGGTGCGTTGCGCGGTGGCGAGGAGCGCATCGACGGCTGCATTGGCGCGGGCGCGATTCGGCTCGATAGTATCGAAGGCGCCGGCGGCGACCAGGCTTTCCAGCACGCGCTTGTTGACGGCGCGCGGATTAAAGCGTTGGCCGAAATCGGCGAGATCGGCAAACGGCCGCTCGCCGCGCGCAGCGATCATGCTCTCGACCGCCTGGCGGCCGACGCCGCGGAGCGCGGCAAGCGCATAGTGGATGGTATTGCCGTCGACGTCGAATTCGACGCCGGAACGGTTGATCGACGGCGGCTCGACCTTGAGCCCGAGCCGTTCGGCTTCGGCGCGGAATTCGGCGAGCTTGTCGGTATTGCCCATTTCGAGCGTCATCGACGCCGCCAAAAACTCGACCGGGTAATTCGCCTTCATATAAGCGGTCTGATAGGTCAACAGCGCATACGGCGCCGAGTGCGATTTGTTGAAGCCGTATTCGGCGAATTTGGCGCAGGCATCGAAGATCACCTCGGCGTCGGCGCGGCCGATGCCGCGCTCGACCGCGCCGGAGATGAAGCTGTCGCGCTGCGACGCCATCTCCTTGCGGTCCTTCTTGCCCATGGCGCGGCGCAGGATGTCGGCCTTGCCGAGGCTATAGCCGGCGAGATCGCGCGCGATCTGCTGCACCTGTTCCTGATAGGTGATGATGCCATAGGTCGCCTGCAGGATCGGCTGCAGCTTGGGATGCAGATAGTCGGTGCGCTCGTGGCCGAGCTTGCGCGCGCAATAGGTCGGGATATTCGCCATCGGGCCCGGCCGGTAGAGCGCCACCAGCACGATCAGATCCTCGAAACGGTCGGGGCGCATGTCGACCAGCGCGCGGCGCATGCCCTGGCTTTCAACCTGGAACACGCCGACCGTTTCGCCGCGGGCCAGCATTTCGTAGGTCTTGGTGTCGTCGAGCGGCAGATTGGACAGATCGAGGTCGACGCCGCGCCGGCGCACCAGCTTGACGGCGTGATCGAGCACCGTGAGCGTTTTAAGTCCGAGAAAATCGAACTTCACCAGGCCGGCCGGCTCGACCCATTTCATGTTGAACTGCGTGACCGGCATCAGCGATTTCGGATCGCGATAGAGCGGCACCAGTTCGTTCAAGGCGCGCTCGCCGATGACGATGCCGGCGGCGTGGGTGGAGGCATGGCGGTGCAAACCTTCGAGCTTTTGCGCGATGTCGAAGGCACGGCGGGTGACCGGATCGCGGTCGCGCTCGGCCTGCAGCCGCGGCTCGTCTTCGATGGCGCGCTTGAGCGTGACCGGGTTCGCCGGGTTTTGCGGTACGAGCTTGCACAGCTTATCGACCTGGCCGTAGGGCATCTGCAGCACGCGGCCGACGTCGCGTAAGACGCCGCGCGCCTGCAAGGTGCCGAAGGTGATGATTTGGGCGACGCGGTCGCGGCCGTAACGTCCCTGCACGTACTGGATGACTTCGTCGCGCCGGTCCTGGCAGAAGTCGACGTCGAAATCCGGCATCGAAATACGCTCGGGATTGAGAAAGCGCTCGAACAACAGCCCAAAGCGGATCGGATCGAGATCGGTGATGGTGAGCGCATAGGCGACCAGCGACCCGGCGCCGGAGCCGCGGCCCGGGCCGACCGGAATGCCCTGCGCCTTGGCCCATTGGATGAAGTCGGCGACGATGAGGAAGTAGCCGGCATATTTCATGCGGGCGATAACGCCGAGCTCGAAATCGAGCCGCTCGTTATAGTCCTCGGTGGTGTGCCCCTGCGCGACGCCGTGGCGCTTGAGCCGGCGCTCCAGCCCCTGCAAGGCTTCCTGGCGGAGCGCCGCGGCCTCATCGGTGACACCGCCGTTATCGCCAACGGTGAAGCGCGGCAGGATCGGCGCCTGGGTGCGTGGACGGAAGGCGCAACGCTGCGCGATCTCGACCGTCGCGGCCAAGGCTTCCGGCAGGTCGGCGAACAACGCCGCCATTTCGGCGCGGGTCTTGAAGCGGTGCTCCACCGTCAATTGCCGCCGGTCGGTATCGGCAATGAGCTTGCCTTCGGCGATGCATAACAGCGCGTCGTGGGCTTCGTAGT
>JBAQAB010000225.1:0-8468 GCA_049285535.1 Xanthobacteraceae bacterium | reverse complement strand
TATATGACGAGACGATCGCCGCCAAGCGCCCGGCATTGCTGATGGCGCCAAATTGGATGGGCATGACCGACGCGGCGATCGAGCGCGGCAAGCTTGTCGCCTGCGACCGCTATGTCGTTTTCGTCGCCGACATGTATGGGCAGGGCACGCGCCCGGCCGATTTCGGCGAGGCCGCGGCACTCGCCAATCCGCTGCGCGAGAACGCGGCCGAGCAGCGCAAGCGCATCGGCGCCGCCTATGTCGCGATGGTCGCCGAAGCGGGCAAGCGCAATCTGATCGACGGCCGCCGCGCCGCGGTCGGCTTCTGCTTCGGCGGCGGCAACGTGCTGGAGCTCGCCCGCGATGGCGCCGATATCGCCGCCGCGGTGTCGATCCATGGCGACCTGAAAACCGCTTCGGCGGCAAAAAAGGGCGCGGTCAAGGCCAAGCTTCTGGTGGCGCACGGCGCGCCCGATCCGGTTGCGCCGAAAGCGGACCGCGACGCTTTCGAAAGCGAGATGGATGCGGCCGGCGCCCAATGGCAGATGCTCGTCTTCTCTGGCGTCTACCACGCCTATACCGATCAGGGCTCCGATGTTCCCGGTGTTGCGGGTTGGCATGAGCCGGCATGCCGGATGACATACGCGGCGACACATCAGTTCCTCGCCGACGCCTTCGCAGCCAAACTGTGACGGCACTCACCGCACGGCCATACGAACGAGGCGTGAAGCCGGCGGTACCGGTTTCTTTCTCCATTGAGGCCCGGTAAGCTGAAGGCAACATGTCGATAACAACGTCATACGCGCCGCAGGAAACGCTCCAAAAGGCTCATCAGCCGCAAAGCTTTACCGGCGGCATCGCTTCGCTTGCCGACGACCGGCTCTATGTGCTGCAAAATCCGTTCGCGCTCGACGGCCGGGTCAGCTCCTATCCGTCGAGCGCACGGGGCTTTTCGGTCGTCAACAGCTATCTCCTGACGCAGCCCGACGCCGCGCTGCTGATCGATACCGGCTTCGGCAAAGATGAGCCGGTGATCCGCGCCCAGATCGAGTCGCTCATCGCGCCGGGCCTGCCGCTGTCGCTGTTTCCGCTGCGGCTCAACGAGTTCATGTCGATCAATAATGTCGCGAGCTTCGCCGGCCATTTCAACGTCGAGACCTGCTACACCAGCAATATCGACGCGGCGCTCTGGTTCGATTTCGGGGAGGCGGGCGGCCGCGACATTCTCAAATCGATGAAGGTCACCGCGGTGGGCCGCGCCGATTCCATCGCGCTTGGGAAATTGGGCCGCCGGATCGACGTGATGAATGCGCCGATCAGGCTGATCGCCACGCGATGGCTCTACGACCATGCCACCAAGACGCTGTTCTCCTCCGATCTGTTCACCCATCTCTGGCGCGATACCGCGGCCGGCCCGTGGATCGTGAATGAAAGGGACAACGATCCGACGCCGCCGCGTGACGTCCGCTCCTTCATGCTCAATACCCGCTATTGGTGGCTGGAAGGCGCGCCGACCGATTCGATCCGGCGCGGTATCGGCAACGTGTTCGACAAATACGACATCGAGACCATCGCGCCGGGCTATGGCTGCATCTTGCGCGGCCGCAACGTGGTGGCGCGGCACTATCAGATGCTCGATGAATTTTTGAAAGCCTGCGACAAGAGCGTCGCGGTGTCGCGCTATGTCACGCGCGACGAGGAACGTTGAATGCTCGATAAGCCGCAGACTAAAGGCATGCTCGATACACCCGTTGCCGAAAGAATGCCGCGCGAGATCGCGCCCGGCGTGTTCTGGATCGGCGACTGCCTGGCGCAGCGCCACAAGGGCAAGGTCTATCACGGCTATAACGCCGCCTTCCTGGTCGCCGGCGACGACGCTTCGATCCTGGTCGAGACTGGACACCCCAAGGATTTTCCGGTCATCGAGCGGCATCTCAACGCCCTGTTCGCCCGCGGCGTGGCGCCGCTGAAATATCTGTTCGTCACCCACCAGGAAACGCCGCATTGCGGCGGACTCGGCCGCGTCCTCAAAACCTTTCCTGACGCCATCCTGTGCGGCGACGTCAGCGATTATCATTTGGCGTTCCCGCAATACGAAAACCGCATGCGCTGGATGAAGGAAGGCGACGAGATTGATCTCGGCGGCCGGTCATTGATGGCGGTAGAGCCGGTGATCCGCGATCTGCGCACCACCTGGTGGGGCTTCGAGACCCGCGAGCGCGTGCTGTTCCCCGGCGACGGCTTCGCCTACAGCCATTATCACGAAGACGGCCATTGCGGGCTGGTCGCCGAGGAAGCGGTCTCGCTCGATCTGCCGGACGTGTCGTCGACTTTTGCCGACCTCGCGCTGTTCTGGACAAAATTTGCCGACATGAACGTCTATTGTGACCGGCTCGATCATCTCATCACGCGGCTTAACGTCAAAACCATCGCGCCGACCCACGGTCTGCCGATCACCGACGTGAAAACCACGGTGCCCAAGGTGCAAGCCGGGCTGAAGGCCGCGGCGCTGATGCCGGAGACGGGGACCAACGAGAAGGTGGCAGCGGCCGGGGCTGCTTTGTAGCCTGCGTCGAGCGGCCCGCCTTTGCTTACTGCGCTCGTCTTTTACCGACACGAGTGTTCCGATATTTCCCGCGCTCATGCAGGTGGCGTGGAACTCCCGCCGCCCGCCGCATCGCGATGCCATTGCTATCGCAAGCGCAGTGTGTTCATTTTTCCCGGTCGTCAACTCACCGGGGGAACCATCTATGCGCAAGGAACTTGCTCTGCTCGCCTCGATCGCCGCGCTATTTACGTTCATCGCGTTTAGCGCCCAGGCCATGCCGGCCGCCCCGCTCAAAGGCGCCTCGAACTCCAGCCAGGTGATTCATGTCGCCGGCGGCTGCGGCCGCGGTTGGCATCGCGGTCCGTACGGACATTGCCGCCGCAACTAGGTTCGGCATTCAACGCGAACTTGGCCCGGACGTCCGGGCCAAGTTTTTTGCGGCGCAACCGGATCGGGGAGAACACGGATGAAACAGCTCAGCATCGGTGACGTCACCATCACTAGCATCATCGAGCGCGATGGGCCGTGGCGGAAACCGGAAGAGATGTTTCCGGCTTATGATGCGGCGGTCGGCAAGCGCCATCTTGCGGAACTCGATCGCGAGGTGTTCGACCCGGCGTCCGGCAAGATGGTGATCACCTACCAGACTTTCATCGTGCGCACGCCCAAGCACACCGTGCTGATCGACACGTGTACCGGCGAGGACAAGGACTATCCGCCGCCGATGGATTTTCCGAAACAGCCTTGGCTGGACGGCTTTCGCGCCGCCAGCCTGCGCTTCGAGGACATCGATTATGTGTTCTGCACCCATCTGCACATCGATCATACCGGCTGGAACACGATGCTGCGCAACGGCAAATGGGTGCCGACGTTTCCGAAGGCCAAATACATCTTTCACAAGCGCGAATACGCCGCCTGGGAAGAATCGAACAAACGCGGCGAGAACCGGCCAGGCGGCGGCGGCAATGTCTGGGGCTATAATTGCGAGCCGGTGGTCGCGGCCGGGCAGGCGCTCCTGGTCGACGACGACTACGCGCTCGACGATACGTTTTCGCTCACGCCGACGCCCGGCCATTCGCCGTGCCATTGCTGCGTCAATATCCGCTCACGCGGTCAGCATGCGGTCGTCGTCGGCGACCTGATGCATCACGCCCTGCAGGTTCGCGAGCCGGACTGGTCGACGATGTTCGACTGGGACCAGGAAGAGGCCAAACGGTCGCGCCGAAAATTCCTAAGCGAGGCGGCAGGCACCGGCAAATTCGTGTTGCCGATCCATTTCCCGCATCCGACCACCGGGCTCATCGAGGCCGACGGCGAACGCTTCCGCTACAAGTTCGTGCGCTGAAACTCCGCGCATCGTCATTGCGAGGAGCAAAGCGACGAAGCAATCCAGATCGGCGTCTCCGACTGGATTGCTTCGCTTCGCTCGCAATGACAAGAAAAGCTGTTACTGCCCCGCGATGTGATTGTCGCGGATCACCTGTCCCCACAGCGCGATCTCGTTCTTGAGCAAAGCGGCGGACGCCTCGGGCGTTTCCTGATCGGCGGGATATTCATAAATTCCGCCGTCGGCGTAAGTCTTCTGCAGCTTGGGATCGGCCAGTGCGGTGCGCAGCGCGGCGTTGAGCTTGTCGACGATCGGCTGCGGCGTTCCGGCCGGCGCCAGCAGCATGTGCCAGAAATCGACATTGAGCTTGTCGTAGCCGAGATCGCCGAACGTCGGCACGTCCGGCAATTGCGAGAACCGCCGTTTGCCGACGATGGCGTATACCTTCAACTTGCCGCTCTTCACCAAGGGCCCAGCCACCACTGACGAGATGATACTGAGATCCGTTTGGCTGCCGAGCACATCCACGAGCGCCGGACCGGCGCCGCGGTAGGGCACCTGCGTGACCTTCACGCCGAGCCCTTGCATGATCAGCACGTCGGCCAGATGACCGAATGAGCCGACGCCGGGATGCCCGACCTTGATGTTGCCGCTGTGCTCTTTCATCCAGGCCAACAGCTCCTTGAAATTGTTCGCGGCCAGTGTCGGGCGCCCCGCCAGCGTATTCGAGGTGATATTGACCAGGCCGATGGGGACGAAATCCTTCTCCGCGTCGAAGGTGCGATCCGGATAGAGCGTCATGCCGGCCGCCAGTGCCGGCTGGTGCAGCAGGATGGTATAGCCGTCCGGCTCGGCGCGCGCCGCCTTAGCGGCGGCGATCATGCCGCCGGCGCCGCCGATATTCTCAATCACGATCGGCTGGCCGAGCGCCTTCTGCAGCGGATCCTGAAGAATGCGCGCAGTGGCGTCGTCGGCACCGCCGGGCGGGAAGGCGACGATCAAGGTTATCGGACGATCGGGATAGGTCTGCGCCGAGGCGGCGCCGGTGACGAAAAGACAAGCGGCGAACATCAACGCCACGAAAAAGCGGGCGAACGTCATGAAACCTCCCCAAAGGTTTTCCAACATGGCCATCTGTTATTGTTGTCCGGCGCCGGCCGATTGAATTCGGACTTGGCTTGGATACTCCTCCTTTTTGGGAACCCTCCGCAAGGCTGCCGCGAGAGGTGCGACGTTTCGCTGCCTAATGTTTCTTGCGCATTTCGCCCGATGAATTGACGGTGGCGTGCAGATTGCGGGCGAATTCGACCGCGCCATAGACCGCCATGTCCGGACCTGTTTTTACATATTCCTTGACGCCGTAGATCGCCGGCTTCGGCGCCTTGAGGATGGCGGCGCACAAGGTTTCGACCGCGGCGTCGAGCTTGGCGGCCGGCACCACGTCGCTGACGATGCCGAAGCTCAAGGCGCGCTCCGGACCGATCTCGGCTTGCGAGTAGACCAGATAGCTCATCGCCTTGCGCGGTACGCGGTCGACGAACGACGACATCACCATCGTCGGCAGGATGTTGTGCGCCATTTCCGGCACCTGAAACACCGCGGCGTCGCTCGCCAGCGTGATGTCACAGGCCGCGGCGATAGCGCAGCCGAACCCCAGCGCGCGGCCCTGCACGACGGCGATGATCGGTATCTTGGCGTCGCGCATGGCGCCGTAGCAGTCGAACACTACGTCGCTGAAGGCGCGCCGCTCGTAGGCGTCGGGCTCAGTAGCCGGCCGCTGACCCATCATGGCGCGGCCGACGCAAAAGTCCTTGCCGGCGCCGCGCAGCACGACGAGACTCGATCTCTTCTCGGCGCCCGCAATGATGCCGGCGAGCTCGGCGACCATTGCATCGGAAACGGCATTACCGCGATCCGGCTGGTTGAGCGTGACGCGCAGGATCGGTCCGTCTTGTTGGGTCAAAATGTCAGGCATTGTCGCTCCAGTCCGCTGTGTATTCATTATTCATTCTTGCCGCGTCGCGCGGAGGTTAGCTGCGGCTTCACCGCCTGTAGCACGGCGCTCGAATTAACCAAACATTTACCATACTCGAGTCAAACCGGGGCAAGGGCGACGCTACGACACCGGGCAAATCGCCATGGCTGTCTCCGGCGCGCTTTGCCCGCGATCGACTTAGCGTTTTAGCCGGCGGCTGCAAAAGCTGCGGCGACTTGCTGCAACTTCGAGATGCGGGGGCGACGCTCCGTCATCACGATGAGCGAGCGACATGAACCGCAAAATGCGGCGCGCGGAGACGCGAAATAACGGAAAACAGCATCGTTCGGCACGACGCAACGAGAGCGGACATCGGCCGGCCCCGATAGCCGGCGCTTTGACCCGGCGCTTCGCCGAAGCGCTGCACTGTCACCAGTCCGGTCGATTGACCAAGGCCATTGCCTTCTACGATCAGATTCTCTCGCTCAACCCGCATCTCGCGGCGGCTCATTGCAACCGCGGCGCCGCCCTTGTGGGTTTAGGCAGATTCGCCGACGCCGAGGCCGCGTACCGCCGCGCCATCGCGCTCAATCCGCGCTTTGTCGACGCTTACAACAATCTCGGGATAGCTCTTTGCGAACTTGGCAGGCTGGATGAAGCCGAATCTGCATTCCGGTTCGCTATCGCGCTCAAGCCGGATTTGCCGCAGTCCCACTCGAATTTGGGCATCGCCCTGAAATGCAGCGGCAGGTTCGAGGAGGCGGAGGCCGCACACCACAAAGCTATTGCGCTCGATCCGGACTCTCCCGATCTCTACAGTAATCTGGGAGAGGTCCTGCACTGCCTGGGCAGATTGAACGACGCCGAACAAGTGCTGCGTCACGCAACTTCGCTGCAGCCAAAAATTGCCGATACCTTCGCCAGACTCGCCAATACGCTTCGCGAGCAGGGCCGCATCGCCGAAGCCGAGGCGGCATGCCGAGATGCCCTCGTGCTCGACCCAAATCATGCGGCGGCCTATTCCAATCTCGGTAATGCTCTCGCCGACCAAGGCCGGCTGACTGAGGCGGAAGCGGCTTATCGACGTGCCATCGCGCTGAAGCCAAGTTTCGGTGACGCCCACAACAATCTCGGCGCCATATTGAAGCAATTGGGGCGCATGGAAGAAGCGCGCCGGGTAACGCAAGAGGCGCTGCGCCTGCCGCCGCGGGACGCTCTGCGCTATCTCAATCTGGGCGAACTCAGGCGATTCACGGCCGGCGATCCGTATCTGGCGGATATGGAGGAGTTCGCTCGGGGCATTGCGTCGCTTCCGGTCAAGCAGCAGATCGAATTGCATTTCGCATTGGCCAAGGCCTATGACGACGTCGGCCGGCACGCGGATTCGTTTCGGCATCTGCAGATCGGCAACGCGCTCAAGCGGCAACAAATCCCTTACGACGAAGCGGCGACTTTGGCGCTCTTCGAGCGCATCCGCGCGGTATTCACGCCTGAACTGATCCGGACCTTCCGCAACGCCGGGGAGCCATCACCGGTGCCGGTGTTTATCGTCGGGATGCCCCGTTCCGGCACGACGCTGATCGAACAGATCATGGCGAGCCATCCGCAGGTATTCGGCGCCGGCGAATTGCCGAATTTCTGCCAAGCGGCAACGACTATCTTCTCAGCGGCGGATTGTCCGCTGCCTTTTCCGGACGCGTTGCTCCATGAATCAGGCGAAGGTCTACACCGGCTAGGGGCGCGTTACCTTACCGAGATTGTGCCGTTGGCGCCGACCGCGGCGCGAATCGTCAACAAAATGCCGTCGAATTTCCTGTTCGCCGGCCTCATTCATCTGGCGCTGCCGAATGCGCGCATCATCCATGCCGTGCGCGATCCGCTCGACACCTGCATGTCGTGCTTCTCGAAGCTGTTCGCGAACGGCCAATACTTCACCTACGATCTTGCGGAGCTCGGCAACTACTATCATCACTATGACATGCTGATGCGGCAGTGGCGTTCGGTGTTGCCGCCCGGACGCATCCTCGACGTACGCTATGAAGATTTAGTCGTCGACCTGGCAGGCCAGGCCCGGCGCATCATCCAGTATTGCGACCTCCAATGGGATTCCCGCTGCCTCGATTTTCATGCCACCGAGCGCCCGGTGCGTACGGCGAGCGCGACCCAAGTGCGCCAGCCGATTTACCGCAGCGCGATCGGACGGGCGCAACCCTATGCGCGCTACCTCGAACCGCTGCTTGCGGCGCTAACCGCAAAGGACCTCGCCGAATCGACCGGGCGCATCGAGCCGGCCGTGAGCGTCACTTTTTCGCCGAATGAATCGCCCGCCAGATCTTCTCCGGCGTCACCGGCATTTCGATATGGGTGACGTCGAATTCGGCGAGCGCGTCGACCACGGCATTGACGACGGCGCCGAGCGCGCCGGTGGTGCCGCCTTCGCCGGCACCGCGTACACCGAGCCGGTTGGTCGGGGTCAGCACCTCCGAGATGTCGGTGGTGAACGATGGTAACAGGTCGGCGCGCGGCATGGCGTAGTCCATGAACGAGGCCGACAGCAATTGGCCATGCGCATCGTAGGCACAAAGCTCCCACAGTGCCTGGCCGATGCCTTGCGCCGCGCCGCCATGGGTCTGGCCGTG
>JBAQAB010000224.1:0-11581 GCA_049285535.1 Xanthobacteraceae bacterium | reverse complement strand
GAGAAGCCATGGCCGTAGCCGCAATTGAGCGTCAGCGAGGCGCCACCGGACCGTAAGTGGCGCAGCGCGTCGGCATGCGCGCGGCTCAGATCGCTGACATGGATGTAATCGCGGATGCAGGTGCCATCAGGGGTCGGGTAATCGGTGCCAAAGACGTCAAGCTTGCCTCGCAGTCCCAGCGCCGCTTCGGCCGCAACCTTGATCAGGTGCGTGGCCTTGGGGCTTGATTGGCCGGTGCGGCCGCGCGGATCGGCGCCGGCGACGTTGAAATAGCGCAAGATGACATGGGCGAGCTCATGGGCATGGCTGGCGTCGCGGAGCATGATTTCGGTCATCAGCTTCGACCAGCCATAAGGCGAAATCGGCAGTGTCGGCGCGTCCTCCGGAACCGGAATGGCGGCTGGGTTGCCGTAAACCGCCGCCGTTGAGGAAAAGATGAAATGGCGCACGCGGCCGGCGACCGCGCATTCGATCAGCGCGCGGGAGTTGGCGGTGTTGTTGCGGTAATAGCCGAGCGGGTCGTGCACCGAGTCCGGGACCACGATCGACGCGGCGAAGTGAATGATGGCATCGACGCCATGCTCGCGTAAAAGCCGCGCCACCAGCGTCTGATCGCCGGTCTCGCCGACGATGAGCGGTACCCCGTCGGGAACAGCCCAGCGGTGCCCGGTCGAAAGATTGTCGAGGACAATGACGCGTTCGCCGGCATCGACCAGGTCATGCACCATCTGGCTGCCGATATAGCCCGCGCCGCCGGTGACCAAGACCGCCATTTTGCCCGACTCGTTTCGCTCGTTTTCCTTTCTTGGCCCTACGCCGATTTCACGAACGTTCTGTTAAGCGGCCGGATGGGTCGGTCGCACGGCAGCCAGGGCGCGATGGGTCGCGGCCATGACCTGGTCGGGAGGGATGTCGCGCATACAGCGGTGATGGACGAGACGGCAAACCGGCTTATGGCAGGGCCGGCACGAGAGTTCGGTCGTCGTCTCGATAATCCCGGCCAACCCGTTCAGCGGCGCCCAGTGCCACGGGCTGGTCGGGCCGAATATCCCGACCGACGGCGTGCCGAGCGCCGCGGCGACGTGGAGGAGGCCTGAATCGTTCGAGACCGCCGCACTGGCGGCGGCGAGCGCCAGGATGGCATCGCGCAGATCGCGGCCAGTCAGATCGCGTGCCGCAGTGTCGCCGGCGATTTCGCTGGCGATGGGCTTTTCGTCGGGCCCGCCCAGAATCCAAACCGCGAGGCCTTCGGCCAAGAGGCGACGGGAAAGCGCCGTATAGGCTGCGCTTGGCCAGCGTTTCGAAGGTCCGACCGCACCTGGCGCCAGCGCCACAATCGGCCGATTATCGGTGGTATTCAGCCCCCGTTTTTGGCGCCATGTCTCGATCTCTTGGCGGGACACTTTGAGTTCCGGTAACGGCCAATCCGGCGGCAATTTCGCTCCGGCCGGCAATGCCAGTGCCGCGCAGCGGTCGACCATGCGCGGCAAAGCGCGCTCACCGAAGCGCACGTCGTTGAGCAGGACAAAGCGCGCTTCGCCGGCAAAGCCGGTTCGTTCCGGAATGCCGGCAAAAAATGGCGCCAGCGTCGATTTCCACGTTCGCGGCATGATCAGCGCAGAGCCGTAACCTTGGCGTTTGAGGCGCTTTGCCAAGGTGATTTGCTCACTCAGCGCCAGACGGCTGCGCGGCAGGTCGGCGACGATGGCCTGTCGCAGGCCGGGCATGTAATCCGCGAGCGGCGCGCACAGCGTCGTGGCGAGCATATCGACCGGACGCTGCGGATAACGCGCGTTGAGAAGCTTCACCACCGAATGGCAGCGTACGAAGTCGCCGATCCACATATAGGGGACAATGAGGATCGGGCTGTGGTCTAAGTCATTATTTGAATTAGTATTCATTACTATGCCGACGCGCGCTTTCACGGTTTCTCTTCGCGCCGCAGCGGCTCGACCGGCGGCGGCGACCAGTCCTGCGCTTGTTCATAGCGCTTGGCGTAGCGGTAAAATGTCCCCTCGAAATTGCCAAAGGCAATGACGAAACCGGCCCAGCCATCGATAAATCCCCGCTTGAAAATGTAATGTTTCAGGAACGCCCAGCAGCCGTGACCGAATGCGCTCGCCATCGAGACCCGCTTGCCGGCAAGCTTGACGGCCCCCAGCGAGGAATAGCGGTCGGCTTTGCGCATAAGCTCCTCGAGATCGCGGAAGGGAAACTGCCAGATCGCGTTGCGCAAGGTGCCCAGAGGCTTGCCGGTGAGGAGTTCATAGCCCTCGTGCACCGGCTCCAGCGTGTAACGCATGCTGCCTTTGCGGAAGAGCTGCGGCTGACGGAAGTTCGGATACCAGCCTGACCCCCTGATCCAGCGACCCATCATGAAACTGCGGCGCGGCACCTGATAGGCGTCGAATGTCGGCATGCCTGCCAGCAGACCCAGAATCTCGTCGCGCACCGCCGCCGTGCAACGCTCGTCGGCGTCCAGGCTGAAGATCCAATCGCAATTACAGGCTTCGATAGCGCGGTTACGGAGATCGCCAAATCCGTTGAACGGCACCTGCACCACGCGCGCGCCCAGCGCAGCGGCGATCTCGCCCGTGCCGTCGGTGCTGCCGGAGTCGACGACGACGATTTCGTCCGCCCAAAGCACGCTTTCGGTGGCGGCTTTGACCTTCTCGGCTTCGTTGTAAGCGAGGATATAGGCGGAGATCGTTTGCATGATCGGACGGCCAGTATATCCGCCGTCGGCGCCGCTTTGCGAATTGTCCGAATAGTCCCCATCCGTCCAATAAATGAATATAACTTCATTTATTAAGCGCGTCCGACGTCAGGTGTTGCCCAACATGCCATAGTGGGGCAAAGGTGCGGCGTGGTCGGGACGGGCCGATCCTCTCTTCAAACCGGTCTTTGCGGTCGATGCTATTGGTCACCGGCGGGGCCGGTTTTATCGGGTCGAATGTCGTCGCGAGCCTCAACGAGGCCGGCCGCGCCGACATTGCGGTCAACGACGTGCTCGGCAGCGACGCTAAGTGGCGCAATCTTGCCGGCCGTCAGATAGCCGACTTCGTCCCGCCGGCCGAACTTGAGCGCTGGCTCAACCGCCGCAAGCTCGACGCGGTCATCCATCTCGGCGCCATATCCTCCACCACCGCGACCGACGGCGATGCCATCATGGAGAATAACTTCAGGCTGTCGCTCCGGCTGCTCGACTGGTGCACCACGGCGCGCACGCCGTTTATCTACGCCTCATCGGCTGCGACCTACGGTGACGGCGAGCACGGTTATTCCGATGACTGGTCCAACGGCGCGCTCAAACGGCTCAAGCCGATGAATCTTTATGGCTGGAGCAAGCATCTGTTCGACCTCGCCGTGGCCGAGCGCGTCCGCCGCAAAGACCCGCTGCCGCCGCAGTGGGTCGGCTTGAAATTCTTCAATGTCTTCGGCCCCAACGAATATCACAAAGGCGAGATGATGAGCCTCGTCGCCAAGCGTTTCGACGAGGCCAAGGCGGGCAAGCCGATCCGCCTTTTCAAGTCGCATCGTCCCGGCGTGGCCGACGGCGAGCAAAAGCGCGACTTCATCTATGTCGACGATGCGATCGCGGTGGTGCGCTGGCTGATGGAGACCCCCAGCGTCTCCGGCATTTACAATGTCGGCACCGGCCAGGCGCGCAGCTTCCGCGATCTCATGACGGCGATGTTCGCCGCGCTGGGCCGTCCAACCGCGATCGACTATATCGACATGCCGGTCTCGCTCCGCGACAGCTATCAATATTTCACCCAAGCGGAGACCGCCAATCTGCGGCGCGCCGGCTATAATGCCGACTTCACCCCGCTCGAAGCGGCGGCGCAGCGCTATGTGAATTGCTATCTCGACCGTGCCGACCGCTATCGCTGAACTCGGTCGGGGGGAGTAAGCACGACAACAGCCATGTTCGATTTCGAAGAAGCCCTCAAGCTCGTCCCCAAGCAGACCGTGCTCTGCGTCGGCGATCTCATGCTCGACGATTTCGTCTATGGCGAAGTCACGCGCATCTCGCCGGAGGCGCCGACCCCGGTGCTTGCGGTGGCACGCAGCGAAATCCAGATCGGCGGCGCTGGCAATGTAGCGCGCAACATTGCGGCACTCGGTGCGCAGTGCATTTTCGTCGGTCTCACCGGCAAGGACGAGGCGTCGCGAACCTTGGCCGATGCCTTCGTCAAGCTCAAAGGCGCGGTCGTTCCCCATCTCGTCGTCGAGCCGGGGCGGCACACCACCCGCAAGGTGCGCTTCGTGTCCGAACATCATTCGGCGCACCTGATGCGGGCGGACTGGGAAACGGCGCAGCCGGCAGGCGCAGCAAGCGAGACCGCGGTCATCGCGCACGCCGAAGCGGCGCTGCCGCACTGCGGCGCGGTGGTGCTATCGGATTACGCTAAGGGCGTACTCACGCCGCGTGTCATCCGCGCCGTCATCGACCGGGCGCGGCAACTCGGCAAACCGGTGGTGGTCGATCCGAAAGGCCACGATTATAGCATCTATCGCGGCGCGACGCTGATCACGCCGAACCGCGCCGAATTGGGCGCCGCCGTGCGCCGCCCGGTGGCAAGCGAAGCCGAGATCGGCAAGGCCGCGGCCGAGCTTGCGCGCATTGTCGAGAGCGAAGCCGTGCTGGTCACGCGCAGCGAGGAGGGGATGACGCTTCACGTCGATGGCCATGCGCCGTTGCACATTCCCGCTTATCCGGTGAAGGTGCGCGACGTGTCAGGCGCCGGCGATACCGTTGCCGCCGTCATGGCGGTGCTGTTGGCGATGGCGGCGCCGTTCGACTCCGCCATGCGCGCCGCCAACGCCGCCGCCGCCGTCGTCGTCGGCAAGCGCGGCACGTCGACGGTCACGCTCACGGAATTGCGCCACCGTATTCTGCCGGCCGCCTCGCTCGCGCCGGGCGACAAGATCGTGTTCGACTGGTCGATGCTCGACGAGCGGCTATCCGATTGGCGCCGCCACGGCCTGCGCGTCGGCTTCACCAATGGCTGCTTCGATCTTCTGCATAGCGGCCACGTCAAATTGCTGGCTGAGGCCCGCGCCGCCTGCGACCGGTTGGTGGTTGGGCTCAACAGCGACGCCTCGACGACGCGGCTCAAGGGCAACGGCCGCCCGATCAATCCGGCCGAGGGCCGTGCCGAAGTGCTCGCCGCGCTCGAAGCCGTCGATCTTGTCGTGGTGTTCGAAGAAGACACCCCGATCGAGCTGATTAAACGAGTACGGCCTGCTGTGCTGATCAAAGGCGCCGACTACCGGCGCGAGGACGTCGTCGGTCACGACGTCGTCGAGAAGGCGGGCGGCACCGTTATGCTGGTCGAGCTCGTGCCGGGCCACTCGACGACGGCCATGGTCAAGCGGGCGCAGCCGGCGAAACAGACCGCGGAAGATTGAGCGATGCGGACGGTTTTTCCTTGGCAGATCGAGAACGAGCTCAAGACCGCGTTCTTCGGTCCTTTGCAGACGGGTTTTTTCGTCGAAGTCGGCGCCAATCAGCCGCAGCAAGGCTCGCAAAGCTGGCAGTTCGAACAGGCCGGCTGGTGCGGCGTGCTGGTTGAGCCGCAGCCTGATCTGGCGGAACGCTTGCGCCAGTCGCGGCGCGCTCACGTCGTCGCCGCGGCTTGCTCGTCACCGGCCAATGCCGGCACGACGATGACGCTGCACGTTCTCGGGCCGCACTCTTCGCTCAATCGCGAGCTTGCCGTCACCGGCGTGGTGGCGCAGTCGACCATCGAAGTTCCGGTGCGGACGCTGGATGAGATTCTCGAACAGGCCGGCGCGCCGGCGCCGATCGATTTCGTCTCGATCGACGTCGAAGGCCATGAAGTCGAGGTCTTGTCCGGTTTCGATCTCGTGCGCTGGCGGCCGCGGCTCCTTTTGGTCGAAGACCACGTCACCAGTCTGGCCACCCACCGTTTCCTCACCCGCGCCGGCTACCGGCTGATCCGGCGCACCGGTCCCAAGGGCTGGTACGTACCGCGAGAAAAAGCGCCTTCGGTCGGTCTCGGTTGGTGGCAGATTGCGCGCAAATATTACTTGGCGCTGCCGATTCGTGTGTTGCGCGACCGCAAACGCCGGCTGCGCGACCGGTTCCGGCAGCGGCGCGGTCCCAGTACCGTCGCGGCGTTTCTAGCGAGCGACAAATCGTGAGCGGCGCCGCGCTGATTTCCGTCATCGTCACGACCCATAACCGCGAGGATGCGCTCGACGCGACATTGTGCGCGCTCACCCACCAATCCGACCGCAACTTCGAGGTCGTCATTGCCGACGACGGGTCACGGCCGGATACTGCGCGCGTCGTCGAAAGCTGGCGAGCACGACTGCCGCCACCGCTCAAGCACGTCCGTCACGAGCACAGGGGCTTCCGCGGCGGCGAGATCCGCAACCGTGGTATTGCCGCCAGCACTGGCGAGATTTGCATCTTTCTCGATGGCGATTGCCTGGCGCCGAGCGATTTCATCGCCGTGCATCGCCGGCTCCATGAGACCGGCTGGTTCGTCGCCGGCAACCGCATTTTGCTCTCGCCCGAACTGACCGCGACCGTGCTCGCTCGCGGCCTCACGCCGGAGAAGTGGAGTTTCGCCGCTCTGCTGCAGCAGCGGCTGCGCGGCGGCATCAATCGACTCTTCCCGACGCTACGCCTGCCACTCGGGCCGTTGCGCAAGCTGAACAGCGAAAGCTGGGAAGGCGCGCAAACCTGCAATCTCGCGGTGGCGCGGGTCGACCTCGATCGTATCGACGGCTTCGACAGCGCTTATACCGGTTGGGGCCTGGAAGATTCCGATCTCGTGGTGCGTCTCCTGCGCGCCGGCGTCCGGCGCAAGGACGGCCGGTTCGCGACCGGCGTGTTGCATCTGTGGCACCCGCCGAACGACCGCTCGCAGCTCCCTGTGAACCAAGCAAGACTCGAGGAGGTCATTGGCGGCAACCGCGTGCGTGCCCTACGCGGTCTGTCCACGCTGAGCGACGCAGCGGCCCCCACACGCGGCAATGCTTCGGTGGCGCAACAATGACGCCGCTGCGACTGCCGGAAAATCCGCGCGTACTCGTCGTGGCGTTGCGGCGGCTCGGCGACGTGCTGTTGACCACGCCGCTCATTCGCAGCGTCAAGCAGGCGTTTCCGCAGGCATCGATCGACGCGCTGGTCTTTGCCGGAACCGAAGGCATTTTGACCGGCAATCCCGATCTGGCAAAAATTCTCACTTTGCCGCAGCGCCCGCGCGCCCGCGAAACGCTCGCCCTGATGCTGCGGCTGTGCAAGCGCTACGACCTCGCGCTGTCGACGCAGACCGGCGACCGGCCGACATTCTTGGCTGTGATTGCCGGGCGGCAAAGCGCCGGTCCGGTCGAGGGCAACGGCGTCGCGGCTGCCGTCAAGCGTTTCGCGCTCAGCCGTTCCGCGGCGAGCGATCGCAACCGGCATCGCGTGCTCGACATACTACGCCTTGCCGAAGTCATTGGTATTCCGGCGCAAGCCGAGATCATCTGTCCCGCCGGTGGCGTGCATCCGGCGCTGGCGCCGGCGCAAGCTTACGCGGTGATCCACGCGGCGCCGATGTTCACCTATAAACGCTGGACTGGCGACGGCTGGCGGACGCTCGCCGCGGCTCTCCAGAAGCGCGGCCTCGCCACCGTCATCACCGGCGCCGCAAGCGATCGCGACTACCTCGATGACGTCTGGCGTGACGGCAAGGTCGTGCGTCTCGACGGTAAGCTCGACTGGCCGGGACTGTCCGCCTTGATCGCGCAGGCGCGCGTCTATATCGGGCCGGACACCGCCATCACCCATCTCGCCGCGGCGACTGGCGTCCCGACGGTCGCGCTATACGGCCCCACCGATCCGCGGCTGTGGGGTCCGTGGCCGCTTGGCGGTCTCGATCGCCCCTGGGTCGCCGCTGGCACCATCCAACATCGCGGCAATGTCTGGCTGGTGCAAAATCCGCTGCCATGCCTGCCGTGCCAGTTGGAAGGCTGCGAGCGCCGGCTCGACAGCCACAGCCAATGTCTCGATGAGCTGTCGGCCGGTCAGGTCGCGTCGGCAGTGGATGAAGCACTGACGATGCGGCGGGCGGCGTAGCGGCTAATACAGCGGCGACTGCACCGGCGCGGTCGGCCGTCCGAACTCACCCGTGACCAAATCGAACGGCGTGTAGGTCTGACTCTCGCAGTGATCGGTCTCGACGGCGAAGCGCGCATCGACGACTGCATTGTCCTGGATGAAAAGCGCATAGCTGCGAAGATGCCCGCGGTCCTGAAAATGCACGCAAGTAAGCCAGGCCCATCCCTTCATGGAATCGACCCAGCGCAGCGCCGATATCTCGAAGTCGGCGTAGGGTGTACGGTCCTTCAATGTCGACAGCAAATATTTGGCGGCGAGCGAGACAAAGGGCGGCGGTGCCGGCGGTGCCGCGGCCTCGCTCGGTTGGGCAAGTTCGCTGCATCCCGGCAAGATGACGAGCAACGCCGCCAAGGCGATGCGCCCAACCGCGTGCCGCAAAGCGGTCCGCGCGCCGCGGCCTCCACGCTTACACCACAGTCCCGCCATGAAACCCGTCCAACTGGAGATGTGTCCGATTGGCGGAAAATATAAACTTTCGTGTCTTAAATACGCACGCGCCACACGAGCTCCCGTACGGCGAAGCTTTGGCATGACGGTACCGCTAATGACCCGCTTTGCGATCTACCGGAATAACGAACGGCCGGCGCTGCAAAGCTTCAGGCGGGCGGCTGCGCGCAGCATCGTCAAGCGATCGATCGCAGCCGCTGTTATACTCGGCATCGGCGCGATGCTCGGTTCGTGCGCCGGCGCCACTACGGAGGACGGCTTCTCCGCTTATGTTGCCGATCATTGGCCGCATTGGGCCGGCGGCTTGCCGAGCGACGTGCCGCCGCGGCCCGGCTCTCCGGGCTACAACCAATTCATCGCCCATGGGCAAGCCGATCAGGATGTGCGGCCGCCGGCAAGCACCGCCAATGCAACCGCCGTTCCCGTAACGCCGGTTTTCCAGACCGCGCCGTCGGCACCCGCCGCGGCTGCCGAACAGGTCAGGCCGGCGGCGCCCAGCGCACAGGCACCGCCGCAATCGGCGACGGAGGATTCGAATGTGGTGCGGGGTGGGCTGTATTAGCCGCATCACGCCACGCCGGCGCGCAACAGATCGTGGAAATGCACGATGCCGACCGGGCGCTCCGCTTCCACGACGATGAGCGCGGTAATTTTCGATGAATTGAGAATCTGCAAGGCTTCGCTTGCCAATTGGTCGGGCCGCACCGTCTTTGGCGCCGCCGTCATGACGGCATCGACCGACGCCTGAAGAAAATCCGCGCGCATGTGGCGGCGCAAATCGCCGTCGGTGATGACGCCGGCAAGCTTGCCGTTCTCCTCGATAACGGCCACGCAACCGAAACCCTTGGCCGACATTTCGACGATCGCGTCCGACATTGGCGCGCCGCGCTTGATCAGCGGCACTGCCGCGCCAGGATGCATCACGTCGCTGACGAATTTCAACGCCGCGCCAAGCTTGCCGCGCGGATGAAACACGCCGAAATCGATTGCGGTGAAGCCGCGGCTTTCCAACAGCGCGATCGCCAGCGCGTCGCCGAGCGCCAGCTGCATCAGCGACGAGGTGGTCGGCGCCAGATTGTGCGGACAGGCTTCGCGCGCCGCCGGCAGCGCCAGTACGATATCGGCGGCCTTGCCGAGCGTACTGTCGACATTCACCGTGATCGCGATCAGCACGATGCGGAAGCGGCGCGAGTAGTTGATCAGGTCTTTGAGCTCTTCGGTCTCGCCCGACCAGGACAGTGCCAGCATCACGTCGTCCGAGGTGATCATGCCGAGATCGCCGTGACTGGCGTCGGCAGCGTGGACGAAGAAGGCCGGCGTGCCGGTGGACGCGAGCGTGGCGGCGATCTTGCGCGCCACGTGACCGGACTTGCCCATGCCGGTGACAATGACCCGGCCGCGCGCAGCCCGTATCGACTCGACCGCGGCAACGAATGGCGCTCCCAATCCGTCCGACATTGCCGCGGCCAGCGCCGCGACGCCCTCGGCCTCGGTATCGAGTGTGCGGAGCGCGGAGGCGATATGCGAATTGGCCGCCGGCTCCGGCGTTTTTGCGTCGGACGAACTCATCTTTGCGCGGGTCCTCACTCTGTACTCCTTACCGCGTAATGTTGCCCCAACGGTGCACCGCGACCCGAACCGGGTGGAAGTCTATTTCGCCCAGGCGGCGAATGCATCCGCGAAAGCCCGATCGCCGGGTGGGCCTTTTTCCATGGCTAGGATGGCGCGGCCGCCATTGTTATAGACGATCGGAATATCGAACCAGGGCCGATCCTTCAGCAGCTGGATATTACGCTGCACGTCGGCATCGACCGCGGACAGGCCGATCAGGAAGAAGCCGTTGGTGACCTTGACCGCGAGCCCGGCGAGCGGCACGCCGCGCGCCTGTTCGGAATCCTTCATCAGAACACCGGGCACGTTGGCAATGCCGCCGCCGGGAAAATCCGGCGGCAGATTGAACATGATCTCGATGGTGTGGCTTGCCGGCAGGGCCTGATCGGTGTTGCGGCGGAGCGTCCAGGTCACGGTCATGTTCCGCTCCGGGATCGTGATGTCGGCGCGGACTTCTAGCTCGGGCGCAAGTCCGCTGCCGGGCGAGACCGTTTCGGTGCGCCAGACGGCGGAACCGACAAATTGCCGGCCCGCCGGATTGTTCGGATCTTCCTCGTAGAGCACCACACGCTGGGCGACCTGCGGTGCCGCCTGCTCAGCCGGTGCGCCGGGAGCGGGAGCCGGCGCTTGGGCTTGTTGTTGTCCCGGCAATTGCTCCTGCGGCACGCGGCCGGAGAATTTGGGCTCGGCGGCCGGGGCCTGTGCCGTCTGGGCCGGCTTCGACCGCATATGCGACACGAAGTTGTAGAGGCCCATGATGTTGGACCACTGCCACGAGATCGTGGCCGTGACGCCGAGCAGCAGGATCACGACCACCGCAAGCTTGGCAAGGCCGCGATAGGACCGCGGCCGACGCGCCTCCGCGTAATGGTCTTCCGGCTCCGGCGCGCGCGGCGGCTGCGGCCGTCCGAAATTCGGCGGCGGCGCCTCGTCATCCATGAGATCGTCGACGCGGCCGAGCGGGCGCGGGTAGAGCGCGTCGTCACCGAGCACTTCCGCGTCGCCGCGGTCGAAGCGCGACTCCAGCCGATCCTGCATCGGCTCGAATTCTTCCTCGTCGTCGGCAAATTGTCGCGCCGGAGCGGCACCATAGGATTCGCGCGTGTCGCGCGCCGATTGCGCCGATCTTGCCGAGGCGGCGCCGAGATCGTCCACTTCATTGACGACGTCGCGAAAGCTTCTGAGCCCCTCCCGCGAAACCGGCGAGGTGCGCGCATTCAACAGCCGGGCGCGCGCGCTGCCTGCAGCCGCGGGCGTTGCTTCGTCGGCAACGGTCTCGCTTTGCATCCGAAACGGCGGCGGCTCAGGACGTGGCGGCGCCGAGGGTGCAGTTTCAGGACGCGGTATGGCCGGGGTGCCGCTCAAGCCCGGCCGCTCTCGGCG
>JBAQAB010000223.1:0-15324 GCA_049285535.1 Xanthobacteraceae bacterium | reverse complement strand
GCCGGCACGCGGCGCGCCGGGGTTCTATCTGACCGTCGCCGCCGCGACGCTCGCCGGTCTTGGCGCTGCGCTCACGCCGCTCGATCCGATCCGCATGCTGTTCTGGAGCGCCGTCGTCAACGGCGTGGTCGCGGTGCCGCTGATGGTCGCCATGATGATCGTGGTCGCCAGCTACAAGATCATGGGCAAATTCGCCGCTTCCCGCGCACTGATGATCGGCGGCTGGGGCGCCACGGCGCTGATGGCGGTTGTCGTCGCCGCGATGCTGTTCACCAGCTTTTAGATCAAGTCTCGACGATGCCGGTCGACGCGCCCGTATTCTTCGCGTGCGCGGCGCCGTGTGGGCGCGCCAAATAGCTTTGCGAACGCATCTCGATCAGCCTCGATGCGGTGCGTTTGAACTCGGCGGCCTCGAAGCCCTCGTCCGCACGATAAAGCGCATCGGGCTCCGCATCAGCCGATGCGATCAGCTTCACGTTATGGTCGTAGAGCGTGTCGATCAGGATGATAAAGCGCTTGGCGGCATTGCGGTTGTCGTAGGTCATCACCGGCACATGGTCGAGGACGATAGTGTGATATTCGTGCGCGATGCGCAGATAGTCGGCGGCGGCGAGCGGAAGTTCGCACAGCTCATGGAAGGAAAACCGCGCCACGCCCATGAACGCGTGCGGCACATGGATGGTACGGCCATGCAGCGCCAGTTCATGCGCGGCGCCGCCATTGCCACCGGTGAGCCGCCGCCAGGCCTCGTCGAGCTTTAAATCCGCCGCGGCGTCGGCCGGCACATACCAGACCGGCAGTCCGGCAAGTTTCTCCAACCGAAAGTCGGTGCGCGCGTCGAGCCGCACGATATCCATTCGCGCTTCCAGCATATGAATGAACGGCACGAACAGTGCGCGATTCAAGCCGTCCTTGTAGAGCTCGTCTGGCGCCACGTTGGAGGTTGCCACCATCACGATGCCGCGCTCGAACAGTTGCTTGAAAAGCCGCCCGAGGATCATGGCGTCGGCAATGTCGGTGACGTGAAACTCGTCGAAGCACAAGAGCCAGGCTTCTTCGGCCAGCGCGTCGGCGACGAGCCGGATCGGATCCTCGCCCTCGTGATCGCCGCGCTTCATGCCCTGCCGCACGCCGTGAATGCGCTCGTGAACGTCGAGCATGAACTCGTGAAAATGAGCGCGGCGCTTACGCTCGACCGGGCTCGTCTCGAAGAAGAAATCCATCAGCATGGTCTTGCCGCGGCCGACCTCGCCATAGATGTACAGGCCCTTGATCTGCGGCAGCGCGCGCTGCCGGCTGGCGAACAGCCAGCCAAGCGAAGAGGATTTGCGCGCCAGACGATATTCCGCGATCCGCGTTTCAAGGCGCGCCATCATGTCGAGCACCGCGAGCTGAGCGTTGTCGCGCTCGACGCGGCCCGAAGCGACACCCGCGGCATAATGCGCTGTGACGGAATTCGCCATGAGGGATTTCAGCGGGATTGACTGCCGTCGATTAACGGTTGTGGGTGAAACGTGGCGGAGAGACAGACGCTAAACGCCTTGCCGTCTGCGTACCGACAGATTGGATTGGTGCATCGCCGTCGTGAATTCGTCGTAAACGCTTCGGAAGCCATGCGTATACGGAATGTAGGCATGTTGCTCAATCCTTTGCCTTGCCAAATTTCCGCGGCATACAACATCATGTCGTGAGTCGGCGGAAATCGAAATGCTCGATGCCGCACGCTTTCTGGGAGGAAGCGAGAAGGAGGGTCTTGCGGACGACAACGTCAGGAGACCCAATGCACGAAGTCCTTCCCGAAAGCGGCGTAATCCGCAAATTGTGGATCGGCGAGACGACCAAATATCGCGAGCATATGTTGCGGCTCGATCCCGAGAGCCGGCACAACAGGTTCGCCGGCGGCGTATCTGACGACTTTATTCGCAACTATGTCGAGCTGACCGCCGGCCTCGACACCGTGGTGCACGGCTTTTTCGTCGACGGCATGATACGCGGCGCCGCGGAACTGCGGCCGCTCGGCGCACAATTTCCGCGTCAAGCCGAAGCCGCGATCAGCGTCGAGAAGCCGTGGCAGAGTCACGGCGTCGGCTCGGCGCTGTTGCGCCGCACTTTGCTGACCGCGCGCAATCGCGGCTATCAGCTTCTGCACATGGCGTGCCTGGCCAACAATCACCGCATGCAGCAATTGGCGCGCAAGTTCGCCGCCGAGCTGACATTCGATTTCGGCGGCGTGGTCGGCGAGGTCGAATCCTCACGCCCGACGCCGCTGTCGATGATGCGCGAAATGATGTCGGACGGTCACGGCTTCGCCACCGCGATGCTCGAGTTGCAATCGCGAATGCTGCGAGCGTGATACTCAGAAAGCCCGCCAAGCGCCGGCCAGGCGCAGATCAGCGTGTGCGAGACATCAAACCGTCATTCTCGCTTCGCACCCATCCGCACCTTGACGGGTGAGCGGATAGGCCTCCTCGACGATATAAGGCCCGCCACCGACCGAGGCGCGTGAGGAAAACAGCGCAAAGCGGGACACCTGAAACGGCATCGAGCGATAATGTCCGCGAGCGGCGAGGTAATCGGCAACCTGGTGGCTCGAGGAATCGCGCAGCCGCGCCAGCGTGACATGCGGCGTGTATTTGCGTCCCTCCGGCTCAAGGCCGAGCCGTTGCAGCAGCCGCTCGTGCTCGGCCTGCAGGTCCATCAGCGGCGGCACCGGCGCGGCAGTGGCGACCACGGCGCGCGGCTTGCGGCCGCCAAACGACGTCAACCCGTCGAGCCGAAGTTCGAACGGCCGCCGATGCACCCGGGCCAGCACGCCGGCGATTTCGCGTGCCAAAGCGTCGTCGATGTCGCCGATGAAGCGTAGCGTGAGATGGTAATTCTCGGCGTCGATCCAGCGCGCCCCGGGCAATCCACCCCGCATCATGGCGAGCGTCTGGGCGACCGGCTGCGGAATCTCGAGACCGGTGAACAGGCGGGGCATGGCAACCTCCGGCTCGATTCGCGAATCACGATGCCTCCAGAATGGGGTCATCGCCGCGTGCGCGCAACCCTTTACGATGGGTGCTGCCCCCGAGCTCGTGTCACGAGTTCCATAACCTTGGGCAAAATCCGCTGCACGATGACCGCGACGCCCGACGGATTCGGATGCATGCCGTCTGGCTGGGTAAGAGTGAGATCGGCGGCAACGCCATCGAGAAAGAACGGGTAGAGGAGAACGCCGTACTTTGCCGCCAGCTCGGGATAGATGCGCTCGAAGTCGCGACCGTAGTCGGCGCCCATATTCGGCGCCGCGCGCATGCCGCAGAGCAAGACAGCAATGTGACGCGCGGTGAGTCGCTGCAGAATCGCATCGAGCGCGGTGCGCGTCACCTCGGGCTTGATGCCGCGCAACATGTCGTTGGCGCCAAGTTCGACGATGACCGCGTCGGTGCCCTGCGGCACCGACCAATCAAGCCGAGCAAGGCCGTCGGAGGCGGTATCGCCGGAGACGCCGGCATTGGCGACATCGGCGGCTATTCCGTTCTTTACCAGCGCCGCCTGCAGCCGCGGCACGAAGCCGTCATTGTCGGCAAGGCCGTAGCCCGCGGTCAACGAATCGCCAAGCGCCACGATATGGACCGGCGTCGCGCCGCGCGCGTGATGCATCCCTGTTGCGGCAACAAGCGCCACGCTACAAACCGCGGCGATTTGGCGGAGCGCGCGCCGCCACCCATATGAGCGGCCACGGACCAGGCACGGTTGGCCGTTTGCAGGAGCGGGGCTGGTTGAGCGTATGAACGACATTTGTGGGCATCCTACCGTCGGCGACGCCATCGTGCTCGGCGGCGTCAACCTGTCGCTCGGCCGTGGCGCTGCCCGCGTCCACATCCTGCGCGACATTGTCCTCAATATAGGTCGCGGTGAGGCAGTCGGCCTCCTCGGTCCTTCCGGCTCCGGCAAGTCGACGCTGCTCATGGTGATGACCGGCTTGGAGCGGCCCGACTCGGGAACGGTTACGGTCGCCGGCGAGGATTTGCGCCGGCTCGATGAAGATCAGCTAGCGCGTTTTCGCGGCCGCACCATCGGCATCGTCTTTCAGGCGTTCCATTTGATCCCGACCATGACGGCGCTGGAAAACGTCGCAATCCCGCTCGAGCTCGCCGGCGCGCCCGATGCGCTGTCACGCGCCGAGCGCGAGCTTGCCGCGGTCGGCCTGAGCGCGCGCCTGCATCACTATCCAGCCGCACTTTCAGGCGGCGAGCAGCAGCGCGTCGCCCTCGCTCGCGCGCTCGCACCCGATCCCGCCATTATCGTCGCCGACGAACCGACCGGGAATCTCGACGAGACTACCGGACGCGACATTATCGAGCTTTTGTTCCGCGGCCATAAGGAGCGCGGCACGACGCTTGTTCTGGTCACCCATGACACCGAACTCGCGGCGCGCTGCGATCACGTGCTGCGCATGCACTCCGGACGGATCGAAAGCCGGCTCACCACGGCAGCCGCACCGTGACGCAGACCGCGCGTGTTCCGCTTGGCGTCAAGCTCGCCTATACCGCGTTCATGGCGGCACTGATTCCGGTCTATTGGCACTATTACGGGCCGACCAACTTTCTCTATTTCTGCGACATCACGCTGATCCTGACCTTGATCGCGATCTGGCCGGAGAATGCGCTGCTCGTCTCCATGGGCTGCGTCGGCGTCCTCGTGCCGCAGGCGTTTTGGGTATTCGATTTTCTGCTCAATCTGGCCGGCTATTCGCTCACCGGCATGACCGACTACATGTTCGATTCGACCCACTCGCTGTTTTTAAGGCTGCTGTCGCTGTTCCACGGTTGGCTGCCGTTCCTGCTCGTCTATCTGGTGTGGCGGATCGGCTATGACCGGCGTGCGCTGCCGGCATGGACCGGGCTGTTTATCGTGGACATGCTGATCTGTTTCTTTGTAATGCCACCGCCAACTCCACATCCGGGGCTTACTCCGGTCAACATCAATTATGTCTGGGGACTGCGCGACACCGCGGCACAGACTTTGCTGCCGCCCTACATCTGGTTCGGCGGCCTGTTGCTCGGGATTCCGGTGTTTGTGTTTGCGCCGACGCATTTTCTTTTGGCGCGCATCATGCCGAGGACAACGTGATGCTGGCGCCCGCGCCGAAATCGACGCCGCTGACGCCGTTGCGCTTCGCTTGGCGTTTCGCACCGCGTTTTATCTGGCGCGATCTGCGCGGCGGCTTGCGCGGCTTCGGCGTCTTTATCGCCTGCATCGCGCTCGGCGTCATGGCGATCGCCGGCGTCGGGTCGGTCGCGGCGAGTTTGAACGACGGCATCGGCGGCGCCGGCCGCGTCATTCTCGGCGGCGATCTCGCCTTGACGCTCATTCAGCGCCAGGCGAGCGACGCCGAGCGTGCATTTCTTGACGCTCAGGGCACGGTCTCTGTCGCCGCCACCTTGCGGGCGATGGCGCGAGCGACAACGGCACCTGTCGCCGACGGAGGTTCGACCCTGGTCGAGGTAAAGGCGGTCGATGCCGATTATCCACTGTTCGGCACAGTCACGACCGATCCAGCCATGCCGCTTGCCGCTGTGTTCGCGCAGAACGGCAACGCCTTCGGCGCGGCGGTCGACCCCACGCTGCTGACGCGGCTTAATCTGAAAATTGGCGACCGCATCAATATTGGGAATACCGCGATCGAGTTGCGCGCCGCTTTGATCAACGAGCCGGACAAGCTTGCCGGCGGCTTCGGCCTCGGCCCACGCGTGCTGATCAGCGAAGCGGCGTTGCAGGCGACGGGACTTCTGCAGCCCGGCAGCCTGGTGCGCTGGCAATATCGGCTGCGCTTGCCCGCAAGCAATTCCAGCGACGCCGCGGTGACGGCGCTGGAAAAGCGGGCGCAGACGCAATTCCCGCAAGCCGGCTGGCAAATCCGGACCAGGATGAACGCATCTCCTGCACTGGAGCGCAATGTCGAACGCTTCAGCCAGTTTCTCACTTTGATCGGCCTGACGACGCTTCTGGTCGGGGGGGTCGGCGTCGCCAACGCCGTCGCCAGCTATCTGGCGCGCAAGCGCGATGTCATCGCGACAATGAAGGCGCTGGGCTTAACCGGCGGCGGGGTCTTCACCGTCTATTGCGGCGAGATCGTCATGGTCGCGCTTTTGGCCGCTTTACTCGGTGCCGCGCTGGGCGCGGCTTTGCCCTTTGCCATTGCGTGGGCCTTCGGCGCGATCATTCCGCTGCCGGTCGCACCGGCGCTGCATCCGGGTGTTTTGGCGCTGGCGATCGCTTACGGCGTCCTGACCGCGCTTGCCTTTGCGCTGTGGCCGCTCGGGCGCGCGCGCGACATTTCGGTAGCCCGGCTGTTTCGCGACGAGATTGCCCCGGAGCGTAGCCGGCCGCGGCCGCTTTACGTCGTTGCGACGGCGGCGACCGTCGCGCTCCTTGCCGCACTTGCGGTCATGACCACCTATGACCGCCGGGTGGCGTTGTTCTTTGTCGTCGCCGCGGCCGTTGTCTTTGTGCTGCTGCGCCTGATCGCGCTGGGGACGATGGCGCTGGCGAGCCGCTTACCGCGCCCGCGCTCGACGGTTTTGCGGCTGGCCATTGCCAATATTCACCGCCCCGGTGCGCTGACGCCAAGCGTGATGCTGTCGCTCGGGCTCGGTCTGGCGTTGCTCGTCACCGTGGTCCAGATCGACGGCAATCTGCACCGCGAATTGGCCGATGCGCTGCCGGAGAAAGCGCCATCGTTCTTTTTCCTCGATATTCCGGCGGCTGACGCGGACCGCTTCGATACCTTCGCGCGCGCGCAGGCGCCCGGTTCGACGCTCGAGCGCGTGCCGATGCTGCGCGGCCGCATCGTCGCGGCAAGCGGCGTGCCGGCGGCGGAACTCAAACCGGCGGCAGGCTCGCGCTGGGTGCTGCGCGGCGACCGCGGCATTACTTTCGCGACCGCAGTTCCCGCCGGTTCGCATCTCGTCGCCGGGCAGTGGTGGCACCCCGATTATGCCGGCCCGCCGCTGGTGTCGCTCGAGAACCGAACGGCGCAAAACCTCAATCTCAAGATCGGCGATACCGTTACGGTGAACGTGCTCGGCCGCAATATCACCGCCCGGATCGCCAATCTTCGCGCCGTCGATTGGGAAAACCTCGGCATCAATTTCGTTCTGGTGTTTTCGCCAGGCACTTTCGCCGGCGCGCCGCATAGCGACATCGCAACATTGACCTTCGCCGATGGCGGCACGGCGGCGGAGGGCGCGACGCTGATCAAGGCGCTCGCCGGCGCATTTCCAACCGTGACTGCCGTGCGCGTCACAGACGCGCTCGATGCGGTCGGCGCCATCGTCGGCAAGCTCATCTTGGCGGTGCGCGGCGCGAGTTCGCTCACGCTGATCGCCGCGGCCCTCGTTCTCGGCGGCGCTCTGGCGGCGAGCCAGCGGTTCCGGATCTACGATGCGGTCGTGCTCAAGACGTTGGGGGCGACGCGCGCACGGCTGACCGCCGCTTATGCCCTGGAATATCTCCTGATCGGGCTGGCCACCGCCGTGTTCGGCGTCGCGGCGGGCTCGATCGCCGCCGCGTTGGTGGTAACTCGGCTGATGGAGTTTTCCTTCGTCTTTGTGCCGAGCGAGGCCGCCGCCACGGCTTTGCTTGCGCTTTTTGTCACGGTCGGCCTGGGTCTCATCGGCACCGTTTCCGCGTTGGGCCGGAAACCCGCGGAGATGCTGCGAAATCTCTAACTGGAGCCTGTAGCGTGACCGTTAAACACCGTGAAGAGTTGGTAACACTCGGGAAATATGGCGTCGCACCCATCTGGCGCGCAGCGGGCTTTCGCACTAGATTCACGTCACACGCGATCGGCTGTCGCCGAGCGCAAGGCCCGGCGAAGCGCCGGGATAACCCAGGGGTATTTTCCATGTCCGACTTCGATCGGAATTACGCGACCACGAGGACCGGCTATCGCACCGACCAGGTGACGATTGATGCCGGGCTGCGCGCGTATATGATTCGCGTCTACAACTACATGAGCGCCGGCGTGGCGCTTACCGGCGTCGTTTCCTGGCTCACCTACCAGGCGGCTGGCGGCGATGCCATTCGGGTCGCCGGCGGGCAGATCATGGGGCTGACCCCGTTCGGGCAGGCCATCTTCAGCGGACCGCTGACGATCATTCTGTTGCTCGGCACCCTCGGCCTGGTGTTCTTTATGAGCTATCGCATCAACAAGCTGTCGGTCGGCACCGCGCTGACGCTGTTCTTCGTCTATGCCGGCGTGCTTGGCCTGGCGTTGGCGTCGATCTTCCTGGAGTATACCGGGGCGTCGATCACGCGGGTGTTCTTCATCTCGGCGGCGACGTTCGGCGCCATGAGCCTGTACGGCTACACCACGCAGCGCGATCTCACCGGCTTCGGCTCGTTCCTGTTCATGGGCCTGATCGGCATCGTCATCGCGATGCTGGTCAACATGTTCCTGCATTCGAGCGGGCTCGACTGGGCGATCTCGGTGCTCGGCGTGCTGATCTTCGTCGGGCTTACCGCCTACGATACGCAGCGGATCAAGGACATGTATTCGGCTATGGACGACGGCACTGTCGCCGGCCGCAAGGCGGTGATGGGCGCGCTATCGCTCTATCTCGACTTCATCAACCTGTTCCTGATGATGCTGCGGCTGTTCGGCGACCGCCGCTAAGCAGACAGACAACGGCTCTATACCGAACGCCCCGGGCGAGACCCGGGGCGTTTGCTTTTCGGCGCGAGAGTTTTTTGGCAATTTTGCGCGGCCATGAGCGACGTTATCATTCGGCCCGCCGCACCCGCCGACATCGCGGCGATTACCCGCATCTATGCCGAGGCTGTCCTCCATGGCACGGCGACGTTCGAGATCGAGCCGCCTGACGAAGCGGAAATGGCGCGGCGGGAGCGGACACTGATCGACAAGGGCTATCCGTATCTCGTCGCCGAGCGTTCAGGCGCGGCGGCGGGTTACGCCTATGCCGGACCGTACCGTGATCGCCCCGCCTACAAATGGTGCGTCGAGGATTCGATCTATGTCGCGCCGGAGTATCACCGCAATGGAATTGGCCGGCTATTGCTCGCCCGCCTCGTCGGAGAGTCTGAGGCGCGCGGCTTCCGTCAGATGCTCGCCGTGATCGGCGACTCCGCCAATACCGCGTCGGTTGCGGTCCATGCCGCAGGCGGGTTCCGCCTTGTTGGCACGTTCCAATCGGTCGGCTTCAAGCACGGGCGGTGGCTCGACACCGTGCTGATGCAGCGGCCGCTGGGCAAGAGCGACAGCTCGTCGCCCTAAATCGTCCTAGCCCGCCACCACGCGGAGCGAGCGGTCGAGCGCGCCGAGCACCCGGTCGAGCTCGTGGCCGCGGCGGACGATATGGCCGGTAGCCGAAATCACGCTGTAGGCGCCCTGGCGGCGGCCGAGTTTCGGGTTCTTCTCGATTCTGTAGATCGGCATTTCCGAGGCGCGGCGGAACACCGAGAAAACCGCGCGATCCTTGAGAAAATCGATCGCATAATCACGCCATTCGCCGGCGGCGACTTTGCGGCCGTAGAGCCGAAGAATGCGGTCGAGCTCCCGCCGGCTGAAAGTTACTTCGCTTGCGGGAGCGGGCCCATGCTGCTCGCCCCCGCGCCACACACTTGGATCGGTATCGCCGAAATCCATACGGCGCCTCCTTCTGTCGTCTTAGCTTCATGATCGCGCCGGAACCGACGATGGGCAAGAGCCTGCGGCGCGGCAAATTGGGGCTTATCAATTGGAAGTGGGGGCGACCCGCGGCCTCCTGCGACACATTTGCCGCCTGGAATCACGGCTTCGTTAAGCGAATCATAATACGGCCCTAATTCCGACAAGCACGCGCCGCGCTGGGCTGCGAAACATAGATCGTTGCCTCAAGGCCCGATTCGGATCGTGTTCCGGATTCCTCAGCCCCCCAGCCCCCCGGGGCGCGGACGGATCGGGCCAGAGGCAGCAGAGTTCTCTGTATGGTTCATTCCCCAATCCCTTAGGCCGGCCCGTCGCCGGCCTTTTTTATTTCAGCGGACAGGAGATGGACGGCAGACAACAAAAAAGAGGCGCTCGCGCCTCTCCTCTTTATCCGTCGTCGGTCCTCTGTCGTTCTTATTGCAGGGGCGTATAGGCTGCGCCGAGGATAATGCCGGGCTTATCGTGCGTGCCCTCCTGAACCATCACGGCAGCGGCATCGATGCCATCGGCCTTGAGCTCGGACATCGGCACATTCCAGGACGACGCCACGCCGGTCCAGTCGCCGAGCTTCAACCAGCTACGCACGACGTTGTGATAGGTGATCGTACGTCCGCGATTCTCGCCGCGGCCGATGGCAACGGCGACCGCCTTCGCCAATGGACACAGCCAGACCTCTCCGGCGTGATGCTCGCTCTCCGTCGACTCGATTTTGACGCTCAGACTGTTGCCGCCCACGATCATCGACACCGGCACCGACATCACGCCGGGTTTTTGATCGGTCTGCACGATGGTCCGCTCGATAGCCGCCTTGTCGCTGCCAAGCACATGCATCGCGCCATTGACCACGATCTGCGGCGTATAGACTTGCCGGTCGCCGCGCACGCGCGCGTAAGCGCGCTGCCGAGCCGAGTGCGCCGGATTGGCCAGCGTATCTTTCCAGCCGAGATAGTCCCAGTAATCGATCGGCAGGCTGAGCGCGATCAGCGATGGATCTGCCGTCAATTCACCCAAAAGCTTGTCGGCGGCCGGACAAGACGAGCAGCCTTGGCTGGTGAACAGTTCGAGCAGCGCCCGCGGCTCGGCAGCGCGCGCAACCACGAATGTCGCAATCAAGAAGCCCGCGATGAGGGAGGCCGACGCGAGGCGGCGACGCAGCATTCCAACCTCCACCCCCCAGACCCGCAACGAAAGATTTCCCCGCAACGAAAGATCTGCCCGCAACGAAAAACACAGCCCTCGATGACGATTTCGTGACGGCGCACTTGTAATGCGGCCGCCGGTCACCCGCCACTCAATTCGCGGTGAGGACTATTTGTGGCACATGATCTCAGCAGAAAAGCGGCAACCCGCTTTCCCCGATCACGCTGCGTCTGAGCCACCCGCTACGCCGCCAAGTGGCGCAGCACATACTGCAGGATGCCGCCGTTCCTGTAGTAGTCGAGTTCGTCGGCGGTATCGATACGGCAGATCAGCGGCACCCGCTTGAGCCCGCCGTCGGAAGCGATGATCTCGGCAAGCAGCCGCTGGTGCGGCTTGAGATCGCCGTGCAGCCCCCGGATAGTGACCTGCTCATCGCCTTTCAAGCCGAGCGTCTGCCAGGATGTGCCTTCTTCGAACACCAGCGGCACGACGCCCATGCCGACGAGGTTGGAGCGGTGGATGCGCTCGAAGCTCTGCGCGACCACGGCGCGAAGGCCGAGCAGCATGGCGCCTTTCGCCGCCCAATCGCGCGACGAACCGGTGCCGTATTCCTTGCCGGCGAACACTACGAGCGGCACGTTCTCGGACTTGTAGCGCATCGCCGCGTCGTAGATCGTCATGCGCTCCTTCGAGGGATAGTGAATGGTGTAACCGCCCTCGACGCCGGGCACCATTTGATTCTTGATGCGGATATTGGCGAAGGTACCGCGCATCATCACCTGGTGATTGCCGCGCCGCGTGCCGTACTGATTGAAGTCCTTGGGCCGGACCTGATGATCGCGCAAATATTCGCCGGCCGGGCTGTCCTCTTTAATCGATCCGGCCGGCGAGATGTGGTCGGTGGTGATCGAATCGAGGAATAGCCCGAGGACGCGAGCGTCGACGATGTCTTCGATGGGCTGGCTGCGCTTCGGCATGCCCTCGAAATAGGGCGGATTCTGCACGTAAGTCGAGCGATCGTCCCATTTGTAGGTCAGCCCGCCCTGCACGCTGATCTTGCGCCAGCTGGCGTCGCCCTTGAACACGTCGCCGTACTTCCTGGTGAACATCTGCTTGTTGATGTTCTTGTGGATCACGTCGGCGATCTCGCGGGTCGACGGCCAGATGTCGCGCAGATAGACCTTGCGGCCCTTCTGGTCGGTGCCGAGCGGCTGCTTGGCGACATCGATCTGCATCGAGCCGGCGATCGCATACGCCACCACCAGAGGCGGCGAGGCGAGATAATTGGCGCGCACATCGGCATTGACGCGGCCTTCGAAATTGCGATTGCCCGAAAGTACCGCTGCCGCGACCAAATCGTTCTTGTTGATCGCTTCGGAGATTTCCTCGGGCAGCGGACCCGAATTGCCGATGCAGGTGGTGCAGCCGAAGCCGACCAGATTGAAGCCAAGTGCGTCGAGATCCTTCTGCAAGCCGGATTTCGCCAGATATTCGGCGACCACCTGCGAGCCCGGCGCCAGCGAGGTCTTCACCCACGGCTTCACCGTGAGCCCCTTGGCCACCGCCTTGCGGGCCAACAGCCCGGCCGCGACCATCACACTCGGATTGGAGGTGTTGGTACACGAGGTAATCGCCGCGATCACCACGTCGCCGTGACCGAGCGTGTGCTTGCGGCCTTGCACCGGCACGCGCTTATCCAGCTCGGCGGCCTTGTTGAACTCCTTGTCCATCGACCAGGCAAAGCCGTTCTTGACCTCTTTCAGCGCAATACGGTCTTGCGGACGCTTGGGGCCGGCGAGCGACGGCTCGATCGAGGACAATTCGAGCTTGAGCACCTCGGTGAACATCGGATCGGGCGTGTTCTTGGTGCGGTACATGCCCTGCGCCTTGGCATAGGCAACAACCAGCGCGATGCGATCGGCCGAGCGGCCGGTGTCACGTAGATAACGGATGGTGTCGTCGTCGATCGGGAAGAAGCCGCAGGTCGCGCCGTATTCCGGCGACATGTTGCCGAGCGTGGCGCGGTCGGCGATCGACAGATTGGCGAGGCCAGGGCCGAAATATTCGACGAACTTGCCGACCACGCCGCGCTTGCGCAGTATCTGCGTCACGGTGAGCACCAGGTCGGTCGCGGTCATGCCTTCCTTGAGCTTGCCGTTCAACCGCACGCCGATCACTTCCGGCAGCAGCATCGAATAGGGCTGGCCGAGCATGGCGGCTTCCGCCTCGATGCCGCCGACGCCCCAGCCTAGAACCGAAAGCCCGTTCACCATGGTGGTGTGCGAATCGGTGCCGACCAGCGTGTCCGGATAGGCGAGTTCGGTGGCGACCGTCTTATCCGGGAACGCGATCTTGGCCTTCGATGTCCACACCGTCTGCGACAGATATTCGAGATTGACCTGATGGCAGATGCCGGTGCCCGGGGGCACGACGCGAAAATCCTCAAACGAGCGCTGCGCCCATTTCAGAAACTTGTAGCGCTCCTGGTTCTGCTTGTACTCGTCTTCGACGTTCTGCTTGAACGCGAGCGCATTGCCAAAATGATTGACCGCGACCGAATGGTCGATGACGAGATCGACCGGAACCAGGGGATTGATCTTCTTCGCATCGCCGCCGAGATGGTCCATGGCGTCTCGCATGGCGGCGAGATCGACCACGGCCGGCACCCCGGTGAAGTCCTGCATCAGCACGCGCGCCGGCCGAAAGGCGATCTCGCGGTCCGACGTCTTGGACTTGAGCCATTGCGCCACCGCCTGGATGTCCTGCTTGGTGACGGAGCGGCCATCCTCGTTGCGTAAGAGATTTTCCAGCAAGACCTTGAGCGAAAACGGCAGCCGCGAAATTCCTTTCAGGCCGTTCTTTTCAGCCACGGGCAGGCTGTAATACGCATAGGTCTTGGAGCCGACCTTGAGTGGCCGGAGGCATTTGAAGCTATCGAGCGATTCCATGACTTTTTTCCCATCCCACCGGCCGGGCGCCGGCATAATCCGGAGGTAAATTATTGCCGAATCAGGCCTATCCCTCGCTTTCCTCCCCACTCGTGGAGAAGGAGAGGAGAGGAAAAATCGGACGTGGCAGGCGTCACCGGCGCGCCGCAGCCCGACCTCCGGCTTATAAGGTCTTTTCTGCAGTTGTGCCAGTTCAGCAACGAATAGTCCGCTAACATGCCGAGCGTGCCCCGAAACTTCGGGAAAACATCCCGGAAACCGCATCCAGGTCGGTGGTGATGCGTCTCACTGGCGTCGATCTGGCTTGTCAGCGCGGCGAACGCAGCGTCTTCGCCGACGTCGGCTTTGTCGTTGAATCCGGCCAAGCTCTGACCATCAGCGGCCGCAACGGCGCGGGAAAATCGTCGCTTTTGCGCATGATCGTCGGACTGCTTCCCATCGCGGCAGGCCGCCTGGCGCTCGAGGGCGGCGACCCGGAATTGAGCATAGCCGAGCAGTCCCATTACCTCGGCCATCAGGATGCGCTGAAAGGCTCGCTTTCGGTCGCCGAGAACCTGGGCTTTTGGGCGGGTTTCTTCGGCCTGCGACCAGCCGATCTGCACACCCCGCTGGAGACTGTCGGGCTCGCTGGGCTTGCCGGACTGCCGGCAGCCTATCTTTCGGCTGGGCAACGCCGACGGCTGTCGATCGCCCGGCTCATCGCGGTGCCGCGCCCGATCTGGCTTCTGGACGAGCCGACCAGCACGCTCGACGCCGCGGCGCAGGACCGCTTGGCCGAACTGATGGAGGCACATCTGGCGGGAGGCGGCCTCGTCCTTGCGGCCAGCCACGGATCGATCGGACTTAGCGGGGCGCAGGAACTGCGGCTGGGGGAAGCGCCATGACGCCGCTCGCCGCCCTTCTCGTCCGCGACATGCGCATCGCTTTGCGGGTCGGCGGCGGCGCGCTGATGGGCGTGCTGTTCTTCCTGGTCGTCGTGACCCTCATTCCGTTCGCCGTCGGCCCCGATCTTGTGCTGCTCAAGCGCATTGGCCCGGCGATCCTGTGGCTCGCGGCGTTGCTCGCCAGCCTATTGGCGCTCGACCGGCTGTTTGCCGCCGATCGCGACGACGGTTCGCTCGACCTCATCCTGATGGGCCGCGCGCCACTCGAACTCGTGGTCGCGGTCAAGGGCTTGGCGCATTGGCTCACGACCGGGCTGCCGCTCGTGATCTGTGCGCCGGTGATCGGGCTCCTCCTCAATCTCGATTTGCCCGCAGAAGGCGCACTGGTGCTGACGCTGTTCGTCGGCACGCCGGCGCTGACGTTCATCGGCCTGATTGGCGCCGCCATCGCCGTGACGCTGCGCCGCGGCGGCTTGCTGCTGGCCGTCATCGTGCTGCCGCTGACCGTGCCGATCTTGATCTTCGGAGTCGCCGCCGCCAACGCCGCGGTCACCGGACCGATACCGTTCGGGACGCCGTTTACGATCCTTTGCGCTTTGACGCTGGCAAGCCTTGTGGTTGGGCCGTTCGCCGCCGCCGCGGCGCTGCGGCAAGA
>JBAQAB010000222.1:0-19338 GCA_049285535.1 Xanthobacteraceae bacterium | reverse complement strand
GTCGTAGCCCGCTTCCCGCACCCGGGCTTGCGCCGCGGCCAGCGCATCGGCCGGCCGGGCGATAATCCGATAGCTGGTATCGGTAAAAATCCGATCTCCGGGTTTTGGCGATTCGTTGCCGGGATCGGTCAGCGCGCGCGTGACCGCTTCCGGCAGGTCGAGTCGGTATTTGCCGACGATGGCCCGGGCGTCGGCGAGCGTCGTGGGATCCGGCACCGTCGGCCCGGAGCCGATCACCGCAGGATCGTCACCCGGAACGTCGGAAATGGCGAGCGTTACGACCGGGGCCGGGTGAGCGAGGCGGGCGAGGCGGCCACCTTTGATGCGGGACAGGTGCTTTCGCACGCAATTGATCTCGCCGATATTCGCCCCGCTGCGCAACAGCGCCCGGGTGGTGGCCTGCTTGTCGGCGAAGCTGATGCCGGGCGCCGGCGCGATCCAGTTCGCCGAGGCGCCCCCGGAGAGCAGCACCAGCACCAGATCGTCCGCGCCGGCCGCGTCGGCAAAAGCGAGCGCACGCTCGGCGCCTTTGAGCCCGGCCTCGTCCGGGACCGGATGGCCGGCTTCCGCCATGGCGATGCGGCGGGTCGGCCGGCCGTAGCCGTGGCGGGTGACGGCAATGCCGTCGAGCCGCTCGTCAGGGATGCGCGTGAGGTAGTGCTGCTCGGCGACTTCGGTGAGTGATCCCGCACCTTTGCCGGCGGCGAGCACAATCAGCCGTCCGTGCGGCGGCGCTTCCGGCAGATTCGGCGGCAGGCAGCGCGACGGGTGCGCGGCGCCGACCGCGGCACGGAACAGGGATTCCAGCAATTCGCGCGATTGCGTCGCCAATTCGAACCTTCACCGCGGGCGCGGGCTATGGCTCCCGACTTGGGAACTATGGAAGATTTGGGAACTATGGAAAGTGTCCGGCCTCATCTTTATCTTTCCATTGCTAACCCGCGGAGAAGATCATGGCTACCGACCCGAATACCCGCACGGAACTCGAGGCCGCCGTCTACCGCCGTCTGGTCGAGCATCTGCGCTCACGCACCGACGTGCAGAATATCGACATGATGAATCTGGCCGGCTTCTGCCGCAACTGCCTGTCCAACTGGATGAAAGACGCCGCCGACGCCAAGGGCGTGGCGATGACGAAGGATGAGAGCCGCGAGCTGGTCTATGGCATGCCGTTCGATCAATGGCGCGCCAAGTATCAGAAGGACGCGTTGCCCGAGCAAAAGGCGGCATTCGAAAAAGCAAGCCAAAAGCACTGAAGCGGCGCCAGCCGGCTCGCCGTCCTGTGCAGAGCGTGGATGAATGCCGGAGCGCCTTGACCGGAGGGGCTGCACCTTCGAATTGTGCGGGCTCATGGTAAGGAGTCTCGCCACAATGGCCACCGCAGCCGCCGCCACAGACGACCAGCCCGCTCACCGTTTCGCCAAGGATCAGCTCAAGGCCTTCGTCGAGCGCGTCGAACGGCTCGAGGAGGAGAAAAAGGCGCTCTCCGACGACATCCGCGATGTCTATGCCGAAGCCAAGGGCAACGGCTTTGACGTCAAGACGCTGCGTGTCGTGGTGCGCCTGCGCAAGCAGGACGTCAACGAGCGCAAAGAGCACGAGGCGATACTGGAGACTTACCTGCACGCCCTGGGAATGCTGTAGGACGTTTCCCGGGCGCAGCGCAGCACGAAGTGTTGCGCTGCAGACCCGGGATCTTCGCATACGCGTCCGGGAAGCGTTATCTTGTGTGTCGGATCAGAATCACTGCAGCGACGCCGTATGGGTCGCCGTCGCGTAATTGACCGTCGGCACGAAGGCGATCGCCGTGCCGCTGAAGTGGTCTTGCGACAGGCCGGGATACGGATCGGCCGAGAAGCCCATCTTCACCGCGTTGCGCGGTTTGATCATCAACGACGCCAGCGAACGGAAATCGCGGTCGCCCAGCGCCATGGTCGTGAGGAAGTGCTTGACGCTCGGCGACAGCACGATGGCGCGCAGCCACGGATTGGCGACATGCACGCCGCTCTTGATCACCATCATCGACGAGGCGCTGGCCGTCATGACCGCGGACTCGACCTGATCGGTGGCGCGCTTCACCGCGATGGTGGTCTTGGCGGGAATGTCCTGCCGCGCCGCAAGCGCCGCGGCGCGTAGCGCGGCGATGCCCATGGCGGCCGCATCCCCGGTGCCGTCGCCGCTGCGGGAATCGGCGTAAGCCAGCGCCACGCCGCTTCCATTGCCATGATCGATCGCGCCGGTGCTGTTCGGGTCGGCGTCGGCCTCGCTGCGGCGATAAGCGATTTCGGCCAGCGGATTGGCGACCGCCATGCCGTCGGGCGGACCTTCCCAATAGCCGCGCGCCAGGATGACCTGGTTCGCCGTCAACCCTGCTGCGGTGGGAATCGGAACGATTGGCGGGACGGCGGACTGCTGCGTTGCCTGGGCGGCGGTGGCGGCAGCAGAGGTCGGCAGGAGTTTGGCAATGTGGACCATTTTCAGCTTGGCGATTGCGCTTGCGACTTTGGCCTTCACGGCGCTGCCGACTGCACTCGTCTTCTCGGTCTTCGGTTCGGCACCGGCGTTCGGGTGCCAAGCCACCGGTATCAGTGACGCATCCGCCTCTTCTTCCTCGCCGTCCCTAGCCAGGCCCAACAGCTTGGCGAAAGGATTGGGCGCGGCCGGGCGATCGTTGCTCGCCACGAGCGTATCTATATTGATGCCGGCATCGCGCGCCGCTTCGAGCGAATTCGCCGACGGCACGGCGCCGCGCTTGGTGACGTCGGCCAGCGCCAGCGCGTAACCGGGGAGTGGCTTGCCGTCGGTCGGGATTTGCACGGTGCGGCCGTCCGGGAACACGCGGGAGAGTTCTTCGCGGGTCATGCGCGGCCACATGCGAATGCCGCCAACGTCCACATGCACGAAGGGCGAACCGGACTCCGGATAGAAGCCGACGCCACCCCGCGCCAGGCGCAGACCGATCTCGCGGACTTGCTCGAGCGAGATGCCGGGAACGTAGAAGTCCATGGCGCGGCCGAGAATATGCTGGCTGTAACGCGCCACGCCCTCGCTGCGGCGACGCAGCATGGCGTTGGTCGACGGTGAACGGTAGCCGCACACGACCTGGACCGGCTCCTTGGTGCCGGTCTCGCGCTGCACTTCCCAAACCAGATCGATCAGGCGCGGATCCATGTCGGTCGCTTCGCCCCGCCGCCAGTCGCGCAGGAACCAGTCGAGCTTCTTGATCGCGGCATCGTCGTAGCGGCCATCGCGCTTGTAGGTGATGGTGATGTCTTCGCCGGTATGGATATGGTGCAGGGATATGGTTCGGGTGTCGCCCTCGGCGACCGCGTTTTGCAGCCCGCGCGAGCCGAACAGGAAAACCAGCAGGGCGAGACCGCAGGAATAACCTGCGCGTGCCGCGAACAGCCGACCAGTCTTCAGCCCCACCCTGGCAACGTGCACTGGCAATCCCGCATTGACGCGTTGGTAGCGCCGACCGTCGCGGCTTTAACCGCGCGGTAACGCTAACACATCGCTAATTTGGGAAGGGTTAACGAGAATTTATGTCACCCCATCCCCGACACCGCTATTAGGGCTAACGGCGCAGTGTGGCAAAATATGGCCGTTCCGCCACAACCGTGGCGGGGACCGCCCGAAGTGGGGAAAAGTGGTTAATACGGTGGACTTAATGTGACTTAAGGCGGGGTCTGGGCGGCGGTCCGCCGAGCGTTTAGCGCTCGACGGTCTGCTTGGTGTCCTTGGCCCGGCTTAGCTTCTTGGGATGGGCGGCGGCGTGGTGGGCCGGCACCGGCGGCGGCGGCGTGCTATTGAAGCCCCCGAACAGCCGCGAGAAGAAATTGTCACCGCCGCCACCGGCGGGGGCGCTCCGGCCATTCGGATAGTAGTTGGCGCCGCCGAACAGGCCGCCATGGCCGAACAGCGACGGCTGGTCCGGCATCGCCAGCACTTCGCGGTGGCTGATGTCCTCTTTGTGCTCGACGGGGATGTCCGCGTCTTTGCGATCGCCCTTGAGGATGGCGATGAGCGTCTTGTCGCGGCCGTAGATATCGTCGCGGAATTCGAGCTTGCCGTCGCTGTCGACGAAGGCGGTCTGATAAGTGAGATTGACCGGCACGAAATGCGGGAAGTCGATATTGACCTCGTTCGGGCCGAACATCTTTTTGATGCGATCCTCGGTATAGCCGTCGTTCGGGCGTACCAGCGACAGCAGAACTTCCGCGTAGTGCGCCGGATCCTGCACCCGCATGCAGCCGTGGCTGTAGGCGCGCTTGGCATAGGCGAACAGATATTTGTCCGGCGTGTCGTGCTGGTAGACCAGGAACTTGTTGGGGAAATTGAAGCGGATGCGGCCGAGCGCATTAGCGTCGCCGGGCGGCTGCCAGATGTGCACGCTGCCGTCGGGATTGCGCGCGATCTTCAGGCCCATCCGATCGAGCACGGTCGGGTCCTGCTGTAACGCCGGTAGATATTCGTTGTTGATGATCGACGGCGGCACGTTCCAGGTCGGATTGACCGTGATGAATTTCATGTCGGCGGTCATGATCGGTGTCACCGTATCCAGCTTGCCGATCACGATCTTCGTCTTCCAGACCTGCTGGCCGTCATGCATGACGCGCAGCGTGTAATCGGGCAGGTTGACGATGACGTAGGTATCCGGGAAATCGTGCGGCGCCCAACGCCAGCGTTCCATATTGGCGATGATGACGTCTTCGACGTGATCGGGCCGCGGGCCGTCGATAGCGTCGACGGTGGCGGCGGTCAGCGTGCCCGTCACCGCGATCTGGTGTTCCTTCTGGAATTTCTTCACCGCCTCGGCGAGCGGTTTGTCGTAGGTGGTGCCGCCGTCGCCGAGCACGCCGAGCCGCTCGCGCAATTCCGGCACGCGGTTGTCCTGCATGCCGAGTTTGAGCACCGGTCCGCCGGCGATCGCCGGCTTGCCTTGGTCGGCTTTGCCGGCGCGGATTTCCGCAAGCTTGGCTTTCAGCGCCAGATAGCCCGGCGTGTGCGGCTCATAAGAATCGAGCGCGGATGCCACGTCCTTGGCGTCGGCGATGCTGGCGAGAACGTCGGCCGGCTCCGGCGCCGGTCTATCGTATTCGATATCGGCGGAGATGCGCGAGAAGGCGACGCGGCCGATGCTGGCATGATGTGCGTAGGTAATGACCGACATGGTCAGCTCGAGCTCGGCATTGGCGAGATCGGCGGGCGTCGAGAGCGACGCGAAATTCGGCACCGGATAGTCGGACGGAAACAGCCCGTCGGCGTCGACGTGGCCGAGATAGGCGATCGCCGCCTTGGCGCTGTCATTGGGCTGACCGTCGGTGATCCACAACGGCTTGTAGTTGCGCCCGGAATAGAACGCGTCGATCTGCATCCGGTCTTTCTTGTTGCTGATCGTGTGGTCGAACTTGCCGTTGGCGAGTTCGCGCAACTGATCGGATATCGCCGCATCGGGTCCGGCAGGTGCGGCGGTCGGCGCTGCGGCCGTCTCCGGGCTGGAGGCCGCCGGCGTGTTCACCGTCGCGGCTGAAGGGGTCGCCAAAGCCGGATTCGCCTGCGCCGCGGCTGGAGGCGTCGTCGCGCTGCCGGACGCGTCCGGCTTTGGCGTTGCGGGCGCGGCGCCCTGCACGGAGTCGGGCTGCGCGTCGGTTGCCGATGGGGCCGGAGCCGCGCTGACCGGCGCTGCGCTGGTGGGCGCGGCGGCAGCGGCGGAACTCATAGGCTTGTCGCCGGTCGCGGTTGCCGGATCGGCCAAGACGCTGCCGGCGGAGGCGGCGAGCAGCAGTGCGACAGCGGTCGAGGCCAGCAACCGATCGACACGAATCCCGGGCATTACGTATTCTCCCTCACGGCCGATACGGCCGGAAAACGCATACACATTGGGATAAGCGCCCCCAATCACGGCATCTGCCGCTTTGACTGCGTCGCGGCGGCCGCACCTTACGTGAGCCGTCCGATTTTGTCCTGTGATCTGCGGGAATAAATCAGGCGAATTTCGGGGGCTGTCGCTCTGCGGCCACGGCTTCGCTATCCCCTTCGCCCCGCTCGCTGTTTAGGCCCAGCGCTTCGAGTTTGCGGTAGAGCGTGGAGCGTCCGATTTGCAGCCGCCGCGCCACTTCCGACATCTGTCCCCGATAATGGGTAATGGCGTACCTGATCAGCTCGGCTTCGATCTCGTCCAGCGGCCGCACCTCGCCGGCGGCATCGAGCACAGCCAGCGCATCGCTCGGCAGCGGCGGCAAAAGGACCCCGGATGAAGCCGGTGTTGCCTCGCCATAGGGCATTCGGGCCAAGGCCGGTAAGTCGTCGGTGGGCGCCACTGACGGCGCTTCCGCGGCCGCCGCTTCGTCCAACGCAGCCACGGGCCTCATGCCGACTTGGGCGGCGATTTGCGGAAACTCATCGAGCCCGATGGCGTCGGTTTCGGCCAGCACCACCGCGCGGAACACGGCGTTTTCCAATTGCCGAATGTTGCCGGGCCAATAATGGGCGGCAAGAACGCGCAGCGCCTCGGGCGTGACGATGCGGATGCGTTTACCTTCCTCCGCGGCAAAGCGCGCCAGAAAATGCCGGACCAGCGCCGGGATATCTGCGGCGCGCTCGCGCAATGGCGGCACCGTGATCGGGAAAACATGCAGCCGATAAAACAGGTCCTCGCGGAAGCGGCCGGCTTTGATGTCGGCGATCAGATCGCGATTGGTGGCCGAGATGAGCCGCGCGTCGACTTTCACGGGCTTCCGCGCGCCGACCGGCTCGACCTCGCCCTCCTGGATGGCGCGCAGGAGTTTTACTTGCGCCGCCGCCGGCAATTCGCCGACCTCGTCGAGGAACAAGGTGCCGCCGGAGGCTTCGACGAATTTGCCGACATGGCGTTCGGTGGCGCCGGTGAACGAACCCTTCTCGTGGCCGAACAAAATTGACTCGACGAGATTTTCCGGCATGGCGCCGCAATTGACCGCGACGAACGGTTTGGCCCGCCGCTCGCCGGAGCCATGGATGGCGCGCGCGATCAATTCCTTGCCGACGCCGGATTCGCCGGAGATCAAGACCGGGATATTCGACGCCGCCGCCTTCTCCGCGACGCGGATGACGGCATGCATAATGGCGCTCTTGGTGATGAGGTCGGTGAAGCCGAGCGTGCCGGACTGGCTCTTTTTCATCCGCGCCAGTTCGCCTTCGAGCGCGCTGGCGTTGAGCGCGTTGCGGAGACTCACATGCAGCCGTTCGGCGCCGACCGGTTTGACCACGAAATCGACGGCGCCGGCGCGCATCGCCGAGACCACATTGTCGATGCCGCCATGCGCGGTCTGCACGATCACCGGCACGTTGATCGCCGACTGGCGCATTTTCGCCAGCACGCCCATGCCGTCGAGATTGGGCATCACCAGATCGAGGATGACGCAATCGATACGCGCGCCATCCGGGCCGGTGAGCAGAGCAAGCGCGGCGTCGCCGGAGTCACGCACGATGGTCTCGTATTCGAACTTGTGCAGCGTGGCTTCAAGGAGTCGGCACTGCACCGGATCGTCGTCGACAATAAGGATGGTCATGATGCCCCGGGCGGCCGCAATGGCGCGCTGTGCCGTTTCGGGTCACTTTGCGGCAGGAGGCTTAAGGGGGTGTTAAGTCAACTCGATGTCGACCGCTAACTCATCATTCGTCGTGCCCGGCCTTGTGCCGGGCATCCACGTCTTACGGGCAAGACCAATAGGTGGATGGCCGGAACAAGTCCGGCCATGGAGTGGGAGTTAGCGCACCGACCTCAGCGTCAGTCCCGCGACGCCAAGCGCCAAATTGACGCCAACATTGCCGGAGACCGACAGCGGCTGCAGCGCGAACGAGCGGTGCGAGCCGCCGACCAGCGCATTGGCGCCGACGCCGACCCCGGCGGAGACGCTGCCACTGGCTCCGGCATATTGTCCGGCGAGCGCGCCGTGATGCCAGCCGTTGACCGGCGCAACGACGCCCCAGGTCATGACGCCGCCGGTGGTGACGCCGAGATCGAGGCCGACGCGGGTGATGTAGCCGGCGTAATTGTCGGGCCGGCCGCCGCCGGCGTCAGGCGCAAAGCTGCAGGCGATGCGCTGGTGCGAGCCGACGATGAGCCCGATGCTGGCCGACGTGCGGCAGGTGAGCACGCCGACTTTGGTGCCGCCCGACGGCTGCGCCGCGGCGGGAGTGACAAGCGCCGCGGCGAGCGCGAGGCCTAAAAGAGTGCGAGCATGTTTGCTCATGAAGAGTCCCTCATGTCCGGATGGCGCGCCCCGCCCAGTTGCTGGTATTTATTGCGCGGTAAAAAGCATAGGCGACGGCGGCGGGCAAGCGCGCGGGGCCGCCCGACCATTTGCGGCTTGATTCAGGCGCACTGGCACCGTTGAATGCGGCAACCTCGCACTTCGAGCCCGCACAAATGGCTGCTCCCGACGCCAAGACTGTCCTTACTGGCCTGTGGCGCAGCGCCGGTCATGACGACGCGGCGCTCCGCCACATTCAGTTCACCGGATCCGAACCGGTATTGCCGTCGTCGTTTGCGGTGGGCACGGCGGCGCAGGCAACCATCGGCGCGGCGGCGCTCGCCGCGGCCGAACTGTGGCGGCTGCGGACCGGCCGCCGCCAAAACGTCAGCGTCGATATGCGCCACGCGGCGATCGAATTCCGCAGCGAGCGTTATCTGCGCGTCGACGGCAAACGGCCGAACGAATATCACGACGACCTTGCCGGGCTTTATCGTTGCGGCGACGGCCGCTGGGTGCGGCTGCACACCAATCTGCCGCATCATTGCAGCGGGCTACTCAAGCTCCTCGGCGTGCCGCACGATAAAGAAGCGGTGCAGCGGGCGCTCGACGGCATGACGGCCGAGGCGCTCGAGACCGCGGCCGCCGAAGCCGGCCTCGTCGTCACCGCTTGCCGTTCGTTCGCCGAATGGGATCGGCATCCGCAAGGCCAGGCGGTGGCGACGCTGCCGCTATTGTCCATCGAGAAGATCGGCGAAGCGCCGCCAAATAGACTTGCGGCGGCGGATCGGCCGCTCGCCGGCGTCAAAGTGCTCGACCTCACGCGCATCATTGCCGGTCCCGTCTGCGGCCGCACGCTCGCCGCGCATGGCGCCGACGTGCTGCTGATCACTGCAAAACATCTGGCGTCGATGCTGCCGCTGGTGATGGATACCGGCCGGGGGAAATTATCGGCGTCGATCGATCTGCGCGAGGCGGGCGGGCGCGAGGGCCTCGCCGCACTGGTGCCCGAGGCGGACATCTTCGTGCAAGGCTACCGGCCCGGCGCCATCGCCGCGCACGGTTTCTCGCCGCAAGACGTCGCGCGGCGCCGCCCCGGCATCGTCTATGCCTCGCTCTGCGCTTATGGGCACGCGGGTCCATGGGCCAATCGGCGCGGGTTCGATTCGCTGGTGCAGACCGCGAGCGGCTTCAACGCCGCCGAAGCCGAAGCCTTCGGGGCGCCAAAGCCGAAAGAATTGCCGACGCAAGAGCTCGATCATGCCACCGGCTATCTGTTGGCCTTCACGGTGATGACGGCGCTCAAGCGTCAGGCCGAGGAGGGCGGGTCCTGGCACGTGCGGCTGTCGCTGGCGCAGACCGGCTATTGGCTGCGCCAGCTCGGCCGCATCGACGGCATGAATTGTCCGGACCCCAAATTCGACGACGTGCGCGATTGTCTGGAGGAGACCGCAAGCGGCTTCGGCCGGCTCACTGCCGTCCGTCACGCCGCCGTCATGTCGGAAACACCGGCGCATTGGACGCGGCCGAGCGTTCCGCTCGGTAGCGACGCACCGGCTTGGCCGCGATAGCGTCAATTTGCAGCGGCGTTGCCTTGCCGGAGCCTTATCGCTGGGCCACATGAACAGCCGGTGAGGGTCAGGTCAGCACATGGCAAAATCGTCAAAGAAAATTGTCGTCAAACGCTCGGGCGGACATGTCCCGGCTGCTCACAAATCCGCGCTGGGCAAGCTCCCGGAGTGGAATCTCAACGACCTTTATTCCGGTCTCGACGATCCGGCGATCAAGCGCGATCTCGACCGCATCGACGCCGAATGCGTCGACTTCGAGACCGCCTATAAGGGCAAGCTCGCCGCGATGGCAGGCGGCGCGGACGGTGGCTCGGCGCTCGCCGCGGCGGTGCGGCGCTACGAGGCGATTGACGATCTGATGGGCCGGCTCGGCTCCTATGCCGGCCTCATTCACGCCGGCGACACGGTCGATCCGGCGCGCACCAAATTTTATGGCGACATGCAGGAGCGGATGACGGCCGCCTCCACGCATCTTCTTTTCTTCACGCTCGAACTCAACCGCGTCGACGACGCGGTTCTCGATGCCGCGATGGCCGATCCGGCGCTTGGGCATTACCGGCCGTGGCTCGAGGACGTACGGCGCTACCGGCCATATCAGCTCGAAGATCGCGTCGAGCAGCTGTTTCACGAAAAATCGGTGACGGGCTATTCGGCCTGGAACCGGCAATTCGACGCCACCATCGCCAAGCTGCGTTTCAAGGTTTTAGGCAAATCGCTCGCCATCGAGCCGACACTTAATCTGATGCAGGACCGCTCCGGCTTAAAGCGCAAGGCCGCCGCGCAGGCGCTGAGCAAGACTTTTGCGGAGAACGTGCAAGATTTTGCGCTGATCACCAATACGCTCGCCAAGGACAAGGAAATCTCCGACCGCTGGCGCGGCTTTGCCGACATCGCCGACGCGCGGCATCTGGACAATCGGGTCGAGCGCGAAGTGGTCGACGCTTTGGTCGCGGCGGTGCGCGCCGCCTATCCGCGGCTGTCGCACCGCTACTACGCGCTCAAAGCCAAGTGGTTCGGCAAAAAGAGATTGCCGCACTGGGACCGCAATGCGCCGCTGCCGACCGTCGTGCAGCGCACCGTGGGCTGGACCGAAGCGATGGACACGGTGCTCACCGCCTACGGCGCGTTCTCGCCGCAAATGGCGGCGATCGCCGAAGAGTTCTTTGCCAAGCGCTGGATCGACGCACCGGTGCGCCCGGGCAAGGCGCCGGGCGCCTTCGCGCATCCGACCACGCCCTCGGCGCATCCTTACGTGCTGCTCAACTATCAGGGCAAGCCGCGCGATGTGATGACGCTGGCGCATGAGCTCGGCCACGGCGTGCATCAGGTGCTCGCCGCGCCGAACGGCGCCTTGATGGCGCCGACGCCTTTGACGCTCGCCGAGACCGCCAGCGTGTTCGGCGAAATGCTGACTTTCCGCAAATTGCTGGCCAATACCCGCGACGCCAAAGAGCGCAAGGCGATGCTCGCCGCCAAGGTCGAGGACATGATCAATACCGTGGTGCGGCAGATCGCATTCTACAGCTTTGAGCGCGCCGTTCACACCGAGCGCAGGAGCGGCGAACTCACGGCAACGCGCATCGGCGAATTATGGCTCGACGTGCAGCGCGAAAGTCTCGGCCCCGCCATCGAGCTGAAACCCGGCTACGAGACGTTCTGGGCCTATATCCCGCATTTCGTCCATTCCCCGTTCTACGTCTATGCCTATGCATTCGGCGACTGCCTGGTGAATTCGCTCTACGCCGTCTACGAGCACGCCTCGGACGGCTTCGCCGAGCGCTATCTCGCCATGCTCTCGGCCGGTGGCACCAAGCATTATTCCGAGCTGCTCGCCCCGTTCGGCCTCGACGCCCGGGATCCCGGCTTCTGGCAGGGCGGCCTGGGGGTGATCGAGCGGCTGATTACTGAGTTAGAAAGCTTATGATAGCAATAGCTTATAGTCTGTAAAACAGACGTTGAACGGCACTCGCTTTCTGTGTTATACGGAATGTAATACAGAGGGGTTCCGGCCATGAAGCTCGAAGTGAAGCGCATTGGCAATTCCGATGGGTTGATATTGCCACGGGAACTGATGCAACGCCTCGATATCAAACGCGGTCGGTTCTTTCACGTCGCGGAACTCGCCGGCGGCGGGCTTCAATTACTTCCATACGATCCTGACTTTGAGACGACGATGAACGCGGCTGACGAAGTCATGGATGAGTACCGCGATACGCTAGCGACGCTGGCCAAATGATCGAAGCGCCGCATGGCCAGCGAACTAAAGTGGCTGACCTACGACCAGGTCATCGCGATCCATAGCCGCCAACTGCGGCGCTTTGGTGGGGCAGCAGGTCTACGTGACGACGGCTTGTTGCGCTCCGCGATCGAACGACCACTTAACAAGTGGCATTATGAGCAGAGCGAACTTCCAGAACCCGCCGCGGCTTACGCCTTTGGACTGGCAAAGAACCACGCTTTTGTTGATGGAAACAAACGCATCGCATTCATGAGCATGATGGTGTTTTTGCGCAAAAACGACGTGAGATTTTCCCCCGATCAGGCCCATGCCACCAAGATCATAATGTCGCTCGCCGCCGGCGAGGTGAGCGAAGAAAGTCTTGCGCGCTGGATTCGCGACAACTGGCCGAAGGCATAATGGTGAACCGCGAAAAGCCCGACCGCGAAAAAAACCGCTTCTCTGCGCGCGCCGCGCGTTACGCCCGCGTCGGGGCCAATGTCAGCGGCGTCGCAGCACGCTATGCCGGGCGGCGCATGCTCGGTGGCGCGGGCAACCGGGCCAGCGAGGCGACCGCTGTCGCTTCGGCGCTCGGGCGGCTGAAGGGCCCGCTGATGAAGGTCGCGCAATTGATGGCGACCATCCCGGATCTCTTGCCGCCGGAATATGCCACCGAGTTGCAGAAGCTGCAGAGCGAAGCGCCGCCGATGGGCTGGGCTTTCGTCAAGCGCCGCATGATGGCGGAGCTCGGCGCCGACTGGGAGAAGAAGTTCAAAAGCTTCGAGCATCAACCGGCCGCCGCGGCGTCGCTCGGCCAGGTGCATCGCGCTCGCTCGCTCGATGGCGCGGCGCTCGCCTGCAAGCTGCAATATCCCGACATGCAGTCGGCCGTCGAAGCCGACCTGTCGCAGCTCGAATGGCTGCTCGCGATCCGCCGCCGCTTTGACTCCGCCATCGACACCATCGAAATCGGCAAGGAGATCGGCGCCCGCGTGCGCGAGGAGCTCGACTACCGGCGCGAAGCCAAGCACGTCGCGCTCTACCGCGAAATGCTTGCCGATATCGGCATCGTGCGCGTGCCGCGGGCCTGGCCGGAGTTGTCGACCGGTCGCCTTCTCACGCTCGATTGGCTCGACGGCACCAAGATGCTCGCGCACAAGAACGATCCGCTCGCCGTGCGCAACGCGCTGGCGACCGCGATGTTCACCGCCTGGTGGTTTCCGTTCAGCCGCTTCGGTGTCATCCATGGCGATCCGCATCTCGGCAATTACAGCGTCTTCGCCGATGGCGGAAAGCCCGCCGGCATCAATCTCCTCGATTACGGCTGCATCCGCATTTTCGCGCCGAAATTCGTCGGCGGCGTGGTCGACCTCTATCACGGGCTCCTTCACGGCAAGGACGATCTCATCGTCAATGCCTACGAGACTTGGGGTTTCCGTAAACTGTCGCGCGACGTCATCGACACCCTCAATATCTGGGCGCGCTTCATCTACGCGCCGCTCCTCGACAATCGCGTGCGCACCGTCGCCGACGGCGTGGCGCCGGGCGAATATGGCCGGCGCGAAGCATTTCGCGTGCATCAGGCGCTCAAAAAGAAAGGCCCCGTCAAAGTGCCGCGCGAATTCGTCTTCATGGACCGCGCCGCGATCGGGCTCGGCGCGGTGTTTCTGCATCTCGGTGCGGAGCTGAATTTTTATCGGCTGTTCAACGAGGCGATCGAGAAATTCTCGCTCGATCGTGTCGACAAGCGCCAGGCGGCGGCACTCCGGCGGGCGGGGTTGGACTAGCAGCACTCGCAGTCGATACCGTCCGGCGCCAACAGGGCGTTCTTCATGAACGCCGGAGGCAGGTCGTTCTCCGTCACCTCGGCGAGCGGCTTGAAGATCTTGCAATGATGCCGCCCGGCCGCCGTCCAGAACACGACGTGAGTCTCGATCGGCGGACAGCCGGGCACCGCGCAGGCGATTTCCGAGACCATGACGGTTTCGTCGGCGGTGAGCGCGAAGCGCGCGCGCGTCCACTCCCGCACGCGGTCGAGTGCGGCGTCCTGGACGGGGCTTTTCTTGGTAAAGCCAAGCATGGCGATCCGTACCGTCATGGCCGGGCTCGTCCCGGCCATCCACGTCTTTTGATTTGTTTGCTATGGTATTAAGTCGTGGATGCCCGGCGCAAGCTTGCACTTGGGCCGGCCAAAGGCCGGACCCGGGTGGCTGGGCATGACGGCGAGAGGAAAATCAAAGTGGCCGAAACAGTACTGGCGGCGGTGCGTACCGGGCCGAGCAAGACCGAAATCCGCGACTATCCGATGCCGGACATCCCGGAGGACGCCGCGCTGATGAAGATGGAGGTCGGCGGCATCTGCGGCACCGACGTCAAGCTCTACAAGCACCCGCCGTCTGCCGCGCCGGTGATCATGGGGCATGAGAATATCGGCACCATCGCCAAGGCCGGCCGCGAATTCACCCGCCGCAAGGGTTTCAAGGAAGGCGATCTCGTCTTTGTCGAGCATTATGTCTCTTGCGGCAAATGCGAATGGTGTCACGCCGGGCAGTACCGGCATTGCGAGAACACCAATTGGCGCACCAATCCCGACGCCATCCGCTACGGCTACACCTCGGCGGAAAAGGCGCCGCATCTGTGGGGCGGCTTTGCCCAATACGTCTATCTGCCGTGGAACGCCGTGGTGCATCATGTACCCAAGGGTGTCTCCGCCGAGTTCGCCGGCCTAGTGACGCCGATGGCGAACGGCGTCGAGTGGTCGCTGTTCGACGGCGGCGTCGGCTACAATTCGACGGTGCTCATCCAGGGCCCCGGCCAGCAGGGCCTGTCGCAGACCGTGATCTGCAAGCAGGCCGGCGCCTCGCTGATCATCGTCACGGGCACCTTGAAAGACAAAGCCCGTATGGACGTCGCCAAAAAGCTCGGCGCCGACCACGTCATCGACGTGCAGAAGGAAGACCCGCTGGCGCGCATCATAGATATTACCGGCGGCAAGGGCGTCGACGTTGCGCTCGACTGCACCGCGGGCGCCGGCACCATTCCGATGCTGCTCGGCATCGAGGCGCTCAAAAGGAAGGGCGGGGTGATCGTGGCGCAAGGGGAAATGGCGCAGTTTCCGAATTTCCCGCTGGAAAAATTCACGGTGAAATTCATCACCATGAAAAGCGCGCGCGGCCACAGCTACAAGGCCTGCGAACTCGCATTGGCGCAGCTCGCGTCGAAGCGATTTCCGCTGGAGCTTGTCACCACCCATCGCTTCGGGCTCAACGAGGTTGATCTCGCCATTCGCTCGGTCGGCAATGAAGGCGTGCCCGACGTTATCCATGCCTCGCTGATGCCGTGGATGTGATTTAGAACGACCGCTCATTCCCGCGAAAGCGGGAATCCAACGAGAGGCCACTGATTACAGATATCTAGGTCCCCGCCTTCGCCGGGATGAGCGGATAGCGTAGTAGTGAAACCACTAGGCGTTTTGATCGTTGTTGTTTGTTCTTAAGGGGATTGCTCCGTTGCCCCGCTTTTTAATCCGCAAATCCATTGCCGCATTGCAGGCCGAGGTCGCCGACCCGGAAATTCAGGCGCTCATCGCGCATGACGGCGTGCCGCTCAAGCGCAGCCTGACCGCGATCCATGTCGTCGGGCTCGGCATCGGCGCCATCATCGGCGCCGGCATTTTTGTTCTCACCGGGCATGCCGCTGCGGCCAATGCCGGTCCGGCGATCACGCTGTCTTTTCTGCTCGGCGCCGTGGTCTGCGGCTGCGCCGGGCTGTGCTACGCCGAGATGGCCTCGACCGTGCCGGTCGCCGGCAGCGCCTACACTTATGCTTACGCGACGCTCGGCGAACTCGTCGCCTGGATCATCGGCTGGGATCTGATCCTGGAATATGCGCTCGGCGCCACCACCGTCGCCATCGGCTGGTCTGGCTATGTCGTGAGCTTTTTGAGAGACTTCGGCATCGTCGTGCCGCCCGACTTTGCGAGATCGCCGCTTGACTACGACGCCGCGCAGCACGCCTGGCACTTCACCGGCGCGGTGATTAATGCGCCGGCCATGGTGGTGATCGCCATGATGACCACGCTCCTGGTCGTCGGCGTCCACGAATCCGCGCGCGTCAACAACGTCTTTGTTGCCATCAAGCTCGTCATCATCGTGCAGTTCATCGCCGCCGCCGCGCCGCATGTCTCGACCGCACATTGGACGACGGCGAAAAACCCGGCCGGCGATTTCATTCCGCCCAATCTCGCGCCCGGCGAGTTCGGCTGGAGCGGTGTGTTGCGCGGCGCCGCCGTGGTGTTCTTCGCCTATATTGGCTTCGACGCGGTGTCGACCGCGGCGCAGGAAACCAAGAATCCGCAGCGCGACATGCCGGTCGGCATTCTCGGCTCGCTCCTGATCTGCACCGTGCTGTATTTGGCGGTCGGCTTCGCGCTCACCGGCATCGTCGCCTACGACAAGCTCAACGTCGCCGATCCGATCGCCGTCGGCATCGACGCCATCGGGCTGACCTGGCTGTCGCCCGTGCTCAAATTCGGCATCATTCTCGGACTGACCTCGGTGATCCTGGTCGGCATGCTGGGCCAGCCGCGCATTCTCTACGCCATGGCGCATGACGGCCTGATGCCGCCGATCGCCGCCAAGGTGCATCCGCGTTTCCGCACGCCCTATGTGACGACGCTGTTCACCGGCGGCATCGTCACCGTGTTGGCCGGGTTGTTGCCGATCGGGCTCGTCGGCGAGCTGGTCAGTATCGGCACCTTGTTCGCCTTCGCCGTCGTCTGCCTTGGGGTGCTGGCGCTCCGCATCAAGCAGCCCGATTTGGAGCGGCCGTTCAAGACACCGGCCGTCTTCTTCGTCGCGCCGCTCGGCGCAGCCTCGGCGTTCTTCCTGATGTGCGGGCTGCCGATCGATACTTGGCTGCGTCTTGGCGCGTGGTTCGTCATCGGGGTTGGCGTTTATTTTTGCTACGGCATCCGGCACAGCCGGGCGCAACAAATGCAGCCCGGATGAGCGAAGTGATGAAGATGTAGGAGGGGATGAATGGGACAACTCGTCGATGGCCAATGGCGGACCGAGAATATCCTCGTCAATCACGACGACAAAGGGCTCTACTTCAAACGCCCTTCGATTTTCCGCAGCACCATCGGCAGTGAAGCCCAGTCCGAGTTTCCGGCGGAGCCGGACCGCTATCATCTTTATTGTGCCGTCGCCTGCCCATGGGCGCATCGCGCCACATTGATGCGCGCGCTTAAGAAACTCGAACCATTGGTGACGCTGGCCAACACCTTTCAGGAGCCCGGCGGCCAGGGCTGGTCGTTCGGCGAAGCGGGCCATAGTGTGCCCGGGACCAACCGGCGGGTGCGATGGCTGCATGAACTCTACACGATCGCCGATCGGGCTTGCACGACCCGCGTCACCGTTCCCACGCTATGGGATGCCACGACGCGCCGTGTCGTCAATAACGAGTCCTCCGAAATCATCCGCATATTCAACACGGCGTTTTCCGGCATCGCCGAGCCGACGCCGGATTACTACCCGCAGGCGCTGCGCCCCGAGATCGACGCGACCAACGCGGTGGTGCTCAAAGGCGTCAACAGCGCCGTCAACGGCTGCGGCTACTCGATCTCGCAGGAGGCCTACGACAGCTCCGTCAAAGAATTGTTCGAGACGCTGGACGGCCTGGAGCAGCGGCTGTCGGGCCAACGTTATCTGTGTGGCGAGGTCGAGACCGAAGCGGACTGGCGGCTGTTTCCGAGCCTGGTGCGCTTCGATCCGTGCTATTATGTCGGCTACAAGTGCAACCTGCGCCGGCTCGACGAATACCGCAATCTCTCGAACTATCTTCGCGATCTGTACCAGACGCCGGGTATCGCCGCGGTCTGCGACATCGCCGGCATGAAGCGCGGCGTCTTCGGCAAGGCCGGCCCGGTCGGCTCAAACGGCATCATTCCCGCCGGCCCCACGGTCGACTATGCGCGGCCGCACGATCGCAACCGCTTCGCGCGGGGTCATTGAACGTTCGGCAATCGTGGCAACTGTAGGGTGGGCATCGCGGTATGAGAGCCAAGCCGCGTGGACAAAATCGCTCAGACGCGGTGCCCCCGCGGTTGCGCAGGCACGAGGATTTTTATCCGCCCTACGCTCGCTGAATTGTTTCGTCACCGCGCAATGAAGCGATGGGTCGTAATCGGATTTTGGTCCGAAAGTGGATGAGACTGCTGACGCATGAGCGGGCATCATCGGCAAGGCAATCCGCCGACGATGCGCGCTCCGCGCGAGCTATGCCGCGTGGCGGCCGGCGGCGAGTTCCTTGACGGCTTCGGTGGTCAGTGGCTTGCCGCCAATGCCCCATTCGCCGCTCGTGACTTCCGAAATCTTGACCCAGGTCACGCCGCGCATGTTCTCACCTTCGATCGAGACCATGGCATCGGTCAATTTCTGGATGATTTGCCGCTTTTGCTCGGGGCTGAACACCTTTTCAATCAAATGTACTTCGATCAGTGGCATTGTCGCATTCCTCCATCTTGGCCTCGCCCGAAGCGAGAAGACTGGCAGTATGCACATCGTACCCAATCGAGACTTTCAGAAAGTTATGATTTAGTCTCCAGATACTCTCAAGATAATGTCCTGGCCCGGGTATGACCTTCAGCTTTGGCGACTATGATATCGATGTCGAACGGCGCGAGCTCAGGCGCGCCAAAACCCCGGTCCATGTAGAACCGCAAGTCTTCGACCTGCTGGTTTATCTGGTAACGAACCGCGACCGCGTCGTCAGCAAGGACGATCTCATCGCTTCAGTCTGGGGTGGCCGGATTGTATCAGATTCAACCCTAACTAGCCGCATCAATGCCGCGCGAAACGCAGTCGGGGACACTGGCGAAGACAAGAAGCTCATCCGCACCATTGCGCGCAAGGGCTTCCGCTTTGTTGGCGAAGTGCACGTGCAAGCGAGCGGCCAAGCAAGCGGCGACGGGCCGGCGCATTTCACCATTCCGCCGCCAAATGAGGAACAATCGCGTGTAGCCTTGCCGCTCCCCGACCGGCCCGCCATCGCAGTACTTCCCTTCATCAACATGAGTGGCGATTCGGAGCAGGAGTATTTCTCGGATGGCATCAGCGAGGACATCATCACGGCGTTGTCCAAGTTGCGCTGGTTTTTTGTTATCGCGCGCAATTCTTCGTTCATCTACAAGGGCAAAGCCGTCCATATGAAGCAGGTCGCCGAGGAGCTCGGCGTCGGCTACGTGGTCGAGGGCAGCGTCCGCAAAGCCGGCAACAGCGTACGCATCACGGTGCAGCTTAACGACGTCGCT
>JBAQAB010000221.1:0-9965 GCA_049285535.1 Xanthobacteraceae bacterium | reverse complement strand
TCGGAGTTTTTGTTCATCGCCGGCCAAGTCGGCGCCGACAAGGACGGCAAGGCGCCCCCTGATTTCGACGCGCAATGCACTCTCGCCTTCGCTAATATCGGCGCGGCGCTGGCCTCGCAGGGCGCAAGCTTCGCCAATCTTGTCGAGTTCACTACCTATCTGGTGCACTCGCAGGACATTGCGAAATTCATGACCTATCGCACGCGCGAATTTCCGAAACTGTTCAAGGATGGGCGGTATCCGCCGAATACGCTGCTCATCATCGATCGCCTGGTGCAGGAGCAGTTTCTGGTCGAGGTGAGCGCGGTCGCGGCGCTCTAGATCACGCCGCGACCACAGCCGCCAATGACCGGAGGTGTCACACGGGGTGATGTCGATGAGACCACACGCGGCGCGTCCCCAAAGTGTCGACCGGTTCCTCGCTCTGGAACGCGACCGGCTGATAAAATCCGGCGCTGCGAGAGTAAGTCGGGAAGCGGTAAGGCGACGCGTAGGGCGTAAAGCCCTGCGCCTTCGCTACACCGTAATAGCCGCGCGCATAAAGCGCGACGGCGCGATTTTCGTTGCCGCCCGCCGCGCGGTAGGCGCCGGCGAGATAGCGCACGGCATAGGTCATGTTGGTCTGCGGATCGAGCAAGCCCGAAGCCGAGCCGGAATAGCCCATCGCACGCGCGGTGCCGAGCCGGATCTGCATTAATCCATAATTGCCGCGGCTGACCGCGCGCGGATTGCCGCCGCTCTCGCGTCTGATGACGCGCTCGACGAGCGACGCCGGCACGCCGGCTGCGCCGGCCTGTTCCGCTGCCATGCCGTCGAGCGCTGAATATTGAGTGGAGCCATTACGCCGCCAATAACCTTGTTCCAGCGCGCTTTGTTCTCCTTGCCTTACGTACCGATCGTCTTGCCTCCAATCGCTGCGGGCGAAGGCGTTCTGCTGCCGAGTTTCCCGCTCGGCCGCGAACGGCTCGAAGAAACTCCGATATCCCGGAGAAAATTCGCTGTCTCGTATCGTCAACACTTGTCGCCGCGATATAAACCGATGCGTATGTCCATGCGATCGCGCCAAAGCCGGCGCAGCAATGACCAAGGTTTGCAGCGCGGCCGCCGCTACCATGAGAATGCCAAACCGAATAAGTCTGCCGCTAGAAATCGAACAACGCATCACGAGACTCCGCTTTTGGCCCTCACCGAATGAGCCTTGTCACGGCTGAATCCGGCCGCGCTTCGGCCATTTGGTGATTCGTGAAAGGTGATGTCGTGGCGCCGGAACAGCGCGCTTTCTCGCATCAAGAGGTCGAAATAAAACTTGATTACCTTGGCGGGGAACCAACTCGGTCCTGCCGTGGATGAACTCGTCTATTCGGGAAATTTGCGGCGTGCCGTCGTTGTGGCCAGCACTGCACCGTCGGAGTCGAGCGCCTTGATATTGAACTCGTAAGTGTGCACCTCGCCGGGCGGTGGTGCCGGACCGACGAAGCCCGAGGCGAAGGCGCCGCACGGCACTTCCGGTTGACCGCGGTAACCGACCATGCCGCCGCCGTGGCGGAACGACGGCTTATCGAGATCCGTCATGGCGAACTGCAAGTTCACTGTCCCGGCCGGCACATCCTTGAGCTGAAAATTCGGCGAAGCTTCGCCGCACCACGCGAAGCTTGCGGAAAAGGCGAATGCGTTCGACACGCCGAGAACTTGCGTAAGGCAGAATACAAGCGCGGCGCTGCTTAGCGCCGCGGCAGGACGGAAGCGAAGGCCGGCCAGCATGCCCGGCGTCTCCTCGTTGCTGCAGAGCGCAGCAATATTAGCACGGACCAGCTTTGTGCGCCGCTGTCAGGGCGTGGAATACCGAGTTCAGCTGTCTGCGCCGTCGGCCGGCCATTGCCGCGCCGCCGCTTCCGCGCCCGCTTCCAGCGCGACCATTTCAAGGAGATATCCGATCGAGGAAAGCTCGGCGTCGCGGGCGCGATCCGCCAGTTCGAGCACGGCGATACCGATGTGCTCGGCCACCTTGCCGCTGTCGAGGGGTGCCGCCGTCTGGGCGGTGCCACCGCAACGGTCGTCACTTTGGGGTCCGAACCGGTTCGCGCGACTCATCGCCATTCCTTGCGCAGAGGGTACAACCCAGGTGTAAACGATGCAACTCAAAGAATAGTTTATGATTATCATTGATTATCAATGAAACTTAATCGCAACTCAAAGAATACAAAGAAAATCAATGACTTGCATTTAGCTGCCATTTCTCTTAGCCACCGAGCATGGTGCCAAAACGTGGCGAGTCGACCTCCGCGAAGCTCATCCGCGGCGCTGCTCAGCGGCCGGAGCAGCTCGTGCTTGATTCGCAAGCGCCGCGTTACCGCAACGGCTATTCTCGTCTGCAGGCCATTAGCGCCAATCGGTTCGTCGCGAACCGGTCGGCGCCGCGGCGCAGCCTTTGACCGCAACGGCAATGGCCAAACGCCCGCGAGCCCGCCCCCTCAAAGCGCGATTTCCCCGCCTGCGCCAGATCAGGCAGGAACAGCTCGGCTGGGAGATCGTCGATATTTTGAGCCGCCTGCCGGGCGCTAAGCCGAGCATTTCCTCGATCTATCGGCTCGAACAGGGTGACGCCATCCGCATGTCGAGCGCGCGCCGCGTTTTCGACGTGGTCAACGGCGCAATGCACAACACGCTGGACGTTTCTAAAGAGTTGGAAATGAGCTGGTAAAGCGCGCGTGAAGATTTTGCGCTCGGCGCGTTAACTCTTCTGCAATCGCTGTGACGGCAAAGAGGCCATTCGGCTGCGTCAGTGCGCCATTTTGGGCCGTTTGGCCCGATTGTGGCTTTGTGACGCTTATATTGCACTGCAACGTATGAGTCAGGTGCATGGAATCCATGCATTACAATGCATTGCAGCGCGGTCTCTGCTGAATATATTGCATCGCAGCAAATCGAAGAAAGCTCGCCTGAGACGCCTTTTTGCGCCGGATGAGCTTCGACTCCGGAGAATGATGCCATGGCCTACGCCCGCACCGCGGCCGGACAATACGAATTTTTCTCCGCTCCCAAGCCGAAGCGCTGGCGCGGTCTGTTCAGCCGCTTATTCGATACGATTGTAGAGGGACGCCGGCACGCCGCCGAACGCGAAATCGCGGTTTACCTCGAAAGCAGCGGAAAATTCCTGACCGACGAGGCCGAACGCGAGATCGAGCGCATCCTGGCGTCATCGACGCGGATTTGACGACGGTATGCCCGCAGCCATTCAGTTAACCCGAAAGACAGCGAATATGACGACCTTTTCTGCGAAATATCCGGCGCCGTGGCGGCGCGGAGTGGCGCGCATTATCGCCACGGTGGCGGGCGCCTTCGAGACCGCATTCGAAGTCATCGACGAGGCGACCGACCAATCGGCCGCTGCGCGCCGGCGTTTCCCCACCGCCGACTAACTTCTACCCAAGCGGCGTCCCCGCATCGACGCCGCGGGCTGGCCTGTCGGGCCGCTGCCTCACTGCGATCCTATCCTCGCCGGAGCGAATGAATTCGGTTCGGCAATGCCCAGCCGGTCGCGAATCGTGGCGACAAAACGCGCAAAGGCCGCTGGATCGCCGGGGCGCGGCGGCGCGGCGCCCCACACCGGCTTCGGCCACAGCGGATCGTTGAGCCACCGCGCGACGATGTGGATGTGCAGCTGCGGCACCACGTTCCCGATTGCGGCGATGTTGAGCTTGTCGCAGCCGGTGACGTCTTTAAGGCCATGCGACGTGCACTGGATTTCTGCCATCAGCGCACCGGCCTCGGCACCGAGGTCGGCGATCTCGGTGACGCCCGCGCGTCGCGGTACCAGAATTAGCCACGGATAGTTGGTGTCGTTGATCGCCAGCACGCGGCATAGAGCGAGATCTCCGACCGGAGAGGTGTCGATTTGAAGTTGCGGATGAAGCGTCCAGCCGGCTTCCGTCATGGCTGCCTCAGGCAATCGATGCACCGGGATCTCGAATAGGCTGGATGTCCGGGTCAAGGCCGCAGATGAGCCGGGCGAACATTAATTCCAGGACAATGAACTGCGTCACTTCCCCAGCTTCGGACGCGGCAGCTCGCTGGATTTACCCCAACTGTCGATCCACGCTTTGACCTCGCGCCATCGCGCGTCGAAGGGTTCGCCTTTGGCCGCAGGCGTGTCGCCGGCGGCGGCTTGCGCATCGCCATTCGTGGCTTGCGGCGTCACAACCGCCTTATTGCCGACGATCGCGGCCATCAGCTCCGCGACACTGATGCCAAGCGCCGCCGCGCGCGCTTCTAACAGATCGGCGGTATCGTCATCAATTTCGATCTTGCGAGCCTTGAAGTCCCCTTCGGCGGCCATGCGTCCACGCCCCCGTTACACAAAACAAAGTTCGAGGAAGCGGGAGTGCGCGACGCCGGCCCCCGACCCGGCATTCCGGGCCGATTGTGTTGGGGATTTAGTCTGGAGGAGGGCCTCGGTGCGGCGAAATACGGCGCGGCCCATTTATAACTTAAGGTTGCAATTCGCTATCCATGGTATTTATATTCAGACCGTACAACCTGGTGTCATGGGGCGCTGCTACTGATGCAAGCGAACCGGGCAGGGGATTCGGCAACAGGAGGAAACGATGAGAACGGTCTATGGCGTCTTGGTCGCGGCCGCAGCGCTGCAAGTGGGATTGACTGCAAGCGCGTGGGCGCAAAATTACAGCGGCGCTTATGTCGGTTCGTACACGGCGAGCGCCGCGCCCGGACCGCATCGGGTCAAACTGAACTTTACCCAGACCGGATCGGCGATGACCGGCAATTATGCGACGACGACGGGCGTGGGCGGCGTGTGCAACGGCTTCCTGGTCGGCAATGTCGCGCAAATGTTTTGCTACAACACGACGCCGAGCTGCTACGGCGACTACCAGGGCCCCTATACCTTCTCGCCCGGCGGCGTGACTTGGACCTATACCGGCATCGACTGCCTCGGGGTTGAGCAAGGCGCCGGCAAGGCGGTCAAGATCACGGCACACAAAAAATAGCGTCAGATTTACGCGGCGCGATGCAGCGCTGACGGCCGAATTGTCCATGGCTTGGAGTTTTAAGCATCCCGGGCTTGCGGCAGCACTGCGTGCCGTGCCCGGGATGACTTCGTCAGTTGTCCAGAAAGCTTCGCAGTTTTCTGGAACGCGACGGATGTTTCAGCTTGCGCAGCGCCTTAGCTTCGATCTGACGGATGCGCTCGCGGGTCACCGAGAACTGCTGGCCGACTTCTTCCAGCGTGTGGTCGGTATTCATGCCGATGCCGAAGCGCATGCGCAGCACGCGCTCTTCGCGCGGGGTGAGCGAAGCGAGCACGCGGGTCGTGGTTTCGCGCAGGTTCGACTGGATCGCGGCGTCGATCGGCAGGATCGCGTTCTTGTCCTCGATAAAATCGCCGAGATGCGAATCCTCTTCGTCGCCGATGGGCGTCTCGAGCGACAGCGGCTCCTTGGCGATCTTCAAAACCTTGCGCACCTTTTCCAGCGGCATGCCGAGCTTTTCGGCAAGCTCTTCCGGGGTCGGCTCGCGGCCGATTTCGTTGAGCATCTGGCGGCTGGTGCGCACGATCTTGTTGATGGTCTCGATCATGTGCACCGGGATGCGGATGGTGCGCGCCTGGTCGGCGATCGAACGGGTGATCGCTTGGCGAATCCACCACGTCGCATAGGTCGAGAACTTGTAGCCGCGGCGGTATTCGAACTTATCGACCGCTTTCATCAGGCCGATGTTGCCTTCCTGAATGAGATCGAGGAATTGCAGGCCGCGGTTGGTGTATTTCTTGGCGATGGAAATGACGAGCCGCAGATTGGCCTCGACCATTTCCTTCTTGGCCTGGCGCGCCTCGCGCTCGCCCTTCTGCACCATGTGCACGATTTTGCGGAACTCGCCGATCTCCAACCCGGTCTCCGTGGCGAGGCTGTGAATGTGCGTGCGCAATTCCTTAATGCGGTCCTTGTCGCGGGCGACAAAATTCTTCCAGCCCTTTTCGGAGAGTTTCGACACGCGGTTGAGCCAGCGCGGATCGAGCTCGGAGCCCTGATATTGCTTGAGGAAGCCTTCGCGGATGACGCCGTGGCTCTCGGCGAGCCGCATCAGCCGGCCCTCGTGGCCGACGAGCTGCTTGTTGATGCCGTAGAGCTGCTCCACCAGGGCGTCGATACGCGCCTGATTGAGGCGGAGCGACTTCACCTCCTGGATGATCTCATCTTTGAGCTTTTTGTATTTGCGCTCCTGGTTGGGGGAGAGCTTCTCGTTGACCAGCCGCCGCTCGATGTCCTGATCCTGCAGCCGGCGCAGCCGCTTGAACGCGTCGGCGATGTTGTCGAAGGTTTCGAGCACTTTCGGCTTGAGCTCGGCCTCGATGGCCGCAAGCGACATCGAGTTCTCGAGATCGTCCTCGTCGATATCGGCATCCGCGATGGCGGCCTCTTCGCCGCCTTCCTCGCCGTCGGCTCCGGGCTGCGGCTTGAAGGGGGTGGCGCCGGGCGGCGCCGAGGGCGGCGCCACGGTCTGCACTGGCTGCGGCACATAACCGCCGTTGCCGGCAGGCATGCCGTTAGGCCCCATGGCGGCGCCGGAGGCCGGATTGGAACCGCCGTTGGCACCCATGGCCGCCGGATCGCCGCCCGGCGTCATTCCCGGGGCTACTTGCTTGGCGTCGGGGCCGGCATAGGTCGCTTCGAGATCGATGATGTCGCGGAGAAAGACTTTTCCCTCGTTCAATTCGTCACGCCAGATGATGACGGCTTGGAACGACAGTGGGCTCTCGCACAGCCCGGCGATCATGGCCTCGCGACCGGCTTCGATACGTTTGGCAATGGCGATTTCGCCCTCGCGGGAGAGGAGCTCCACCGAGCCCATTTCGCGCAGATACATGCGTACCGGATCGTCGGTGCGCTCGGTCGGCTCCTTGGCCTCCGACTTGGCGGGGGTCTTGGGGGCGACTTCGACGATCTCGCCGCCTTCGCTCTCTTCCTCCTCGGCCTCCTCGGCTTCCTCGCCGTCGGCTTCGGCTTCTTCGGTCTCCACGACGTTGATGCCCATCTCGCTCATCATCGCCAGGATGTCTTCGATCTTCTCGGAAGTGACTTCCTCTGAGGGCATCACCGCATTGAGCTGCTCATAGGTGACGTAGCCGCGCTTCTTGGCGGACTTGATCATTTTCTTGACGGCCGCATCAGACAGGTCAAGGAGCGGCAGCGGGGCATCGGGGGTTTCCGGGGTTTCCTTCTCCGGCGCCTCGGCATCCTTTTGCGGGGCCGACCCGTTTGGTCGCACCAGTTTGGCCTTGCTCGTTGCGACGGGTTTGGGGGCCACGCTCTTGGTTGCCATAATCTCTGTCTCCACGGGGCGCGTCCTGCGTCCCCCTACTCTATGTCGTGAGTCTCACCCCCAACGAGAGGGGAGAACGCACTAGGACCACGGGCCTAGGGCCGTGCGGTCCCTTGTTGTTGGGCCGGCTCCCGCCCCCTGCGGAAGCTCGGGGTGTTAGGGCTCCGGCCAAAAAGGGCAGCGCAAAAGGGCACCAGCCCGCCCGCACCGCCCGAATCGAGGCCAAATGTGGCGGAACTCCGTTAAGCTCCGACTAACCCTAACCGGGAAGGCGACCTCTTATTCCCTCGCCGGCGGCTTTGAGTCCAGCACTCGTTCCTCCTCGCCTTTTTGGGGGAGGAGGTGAGGACTACAGCGATCTCGAGACCCGGCCCGAGGATGCGCCGAAGCCCTCGACTAGAGCCTCGGTTCCGTCGAGCGAGGACAGCCGGGCTTTGACATCGCGCAACCGCGCGTAGTTTGCCTCCGAATTGTCCGCCCCGAGCGCGTGCTCCGCGTCTCTAAGTTCCCTAGTTAGGGAATGCCACTGCCGATGCAAGGCAACGAGCTGCTTCCAGGTCAACAAAACATCGGCCGCGCCGGCGTCTGGCCGGGCGCCCCAGACCGAGAGGGTGGTGATGCTGCGGTGGATGCGCTCCAGCAGGTCACCAAACCCCCGCTTGGCGAGCTCGGCCGCCAGCGCCGCGCGTTCACCCTCGCCGTCCGGGCTCGCGTCTTTGGCGAAATCCTCGGCGAAATGATGGGCAAAGACATCAATCAGCGCGCCTTTAAGCTTCTGCGTATCGGCATGGCGGAACTCGGCGGCGGCGAGTTCTTCGAGGTGGTCGTGCAAGAGCCAGGGGTGGTTGAGCGCCGCTTGCAGGATCAGCGCTTCGCGGCGCGGGATCGCTGCGCGATGCCCGCGATGCAGCGGGCTTGTCGCAAGGTTGGCGCTCGTCGCCACGTAGGTGTCGTCTCGGCCAAATGTTGCCGCCGCGGAACCGGCTGCGCTACCCGGCCGAGCTTTTTGATCGTAGTGCTTGCTGGTCGAGCCCCGGTTGAAGCCTGGCTTGTTGAAGGCGCTGCCGCGCGTCGACATTTCCGCCGGCATAAACATGCGGCGAAGTTTTTCCGAAAAATCTTGACGGTAGTAACGGCGTACTGACTCATCGGCGATTGCCGCCGTCACTTCGCCGACGCGCGCCTCGAACGCGGCGCGCCGTTCCGGCGTGTCGAACGGACCCGCCTCACTCTCGCGCGCCCAAAGTACTTGCGCCAGCGGACGCGCCGCGGACAGCACGTCGTCGATCGCTTCGCGCCCGGCGGACCGGGCGAGGTCATCGGGATCCTGGCCATCCGGCAGTGTGGCGAGCTTCAAGCTCTTGCCGGGCTTGAGCAGTGGCAACGCCAGATCGACCGCGCGGTAGGCCGCGCGTCTGCCGGCCTCGTCGCCGTCGAAGCACAGGATCGGCTCGTCGGCCATCCGCCACATCAGTGCCAACTGCTCGGCGGTGAGCGCGGTACCGAGCGGCGCTACGGTCCCGTCGAAGCCGGCGCTGACCATGGCGATGACGTCGACATAGCCTTCGACCGCGATGACGCGCGCGCCGTTGTGGGCGGCCTTGCGCGCCTCTGCGATGTTGTAGAGCGTCGCGCCTTTGTGGAAGAGCGGCGTCTCCGGCGAATTGAGATATTTGGCGGAAACGTCCTTATCGAGCGCGCGGCCGCCGAAGGCGATGACCCGGCCGCGCCAATCGCTGATCGGAAATATCACGCGATCGCGAAAGCGGTCGTACGGCACCGGAATATCCTCGCCGGTGACGACAAGTCCGGCTTCCGCCATGTCCTCGACGGGAATTTTCAAGGCGCCGAGATGCTCCTTCAGCGCATATTGATCGGGCACCGCATAGCCAAGGCGGAATTTGAGCTGCGTCGCCGCGTGGACGCCGCGGTCGAGCAGATAACCGCGGCCGCGGGCGCCGTTACGCGACGCGAGAGTCGTCTCGAAATACTTGGCGGCGATCTCGACGATGTCGTGCAGCGTTTTGCGCCGTTCCTCGTAAGCCGCGGCCTCGCGCGTCATCACCGGCAGCGGCACGCCGGCCTGTACCGCGAGCCGCTCGACCGCTTCCGGGAAGCTCACGCCCTCGGTGAGCATGAGAAAGTCGAAAATGTTGCCGTTCTTGCCCGAAGAGAAGTCGAACCACATCGCCTTCTGGTCATTGACGAAGAACGACGGTGTCTTTTCCTTATTGAACGGCGACAAGCCCTTCCATTCGCGTCCGGCCTTGCGCAATTTGACGCGCTGGCCGACGACTTCCGAAACCGGAAGCCGCGCCCGCAGCTCATCGAGAAATTGCGGCGTGAATCGCATGGTGATTCGCTAGCGTAGCGCAGTCGCGTCCTAAATATATGGCGGCGCGTTCTTGCCTCCGGCAGTCCCAGTCTTGTCCTAGTTATCCACAAGGCCCTCGCGACTTGACAACCGCATACATGTGTATATACATGAGGCAGAAGAAGCTTTGCTTTCGAGGAAACGTCCAAGAGCAGTGTGCGACGGTTACGGTCGGCACCTTTTAAAGACGATTCGGTCTACCGCGCGCCGAACGTCAACTTGGATGTTTGGCAATGGCACCTCCTCCGGGATT
>JBAQAB010000220.1:0-2420 GCA_049285535.1 Xanthobacteraceae bacterium | reverse complement strand
AGGGTACCGTGGTTGAAGTCCGCGTCTTCAACCGCCACGGCGTCGAAAAGGACGAGCGCGCGCTCGCCATCGAGCGTGAAGAAATCGAACGGCTCGCCAAGGACCGCGACGACGAGCAGGCGATCCTCGACCGCAACGTCTATGGCCGTCTTGCCGAATTGTTGGAAGGCCGCCAAGGCATCGCCGGGCCGAAGGGTTTTAAGAAGGACACCAAGATTACGCGAGCGGTGCTCGAAGAGTATCCGCGCTCGCAGTGGTGGATGTTCGCTTCGCCGAACGACAAGATCATGGCGGAGATCGAGGCGATCCGGAAGCAGTACGACGAATCGAAGAAGCGGCTTGAACAGCGATTCCTCGACAAAGTCGAAAAGCTGCAGCGCGGCGACGAGTTGCCGCCCGGCGTCATGAAGATGGTCAAAGTCTTCGTCGCCGTGAAGCGCAAGATCCAGCCCGGCGACAAGATGGCCGGCCGCCATGGCAATAAGGGCGTGGTGTCGAAGATCGTGCCGTCGGAGGACATGCCTTTCCTTGCCGACGGCACACCGGTCGACGTCGTGCTCAATCCGCTCGGCGTGCCGAGCCGCATGAATGTCGGCCAGATCCTGGAGACGCATCTCGGCTGGGCTTGCGCCGGCATGGGATTGAAGATCGGCGCCGCCGTCGACCTCTACAACAGCAAGAAGGATTCCAAGCCGCTCAAGGAGCTTCTGAGGAAGATCTACGGCGAAGAAGAGACCATCAAGTCGCTCGACGAAAAAGGTCTTCACGAACTTGGAACCAACTTGCGTCACGGCGTGCCGATTGCGACTCCGGTGTTCGACGGCGCCAAAGAGGCCGATATCGAGAACATGCTCGATCTCGCCGGCCTCGATCATTCCGGACAGGTGTCGCTCTATGACGGGCGCACGGGCGATACGTTCGATCGCAAGGTGACGGTCGGCTACATCTATATGCTCAAGCTCCATCACCTCGTCGACGACAAGATCCACGCTCGGTCGATCGGCCCCTACAGCCTGGTCACCCAGCAACCGCTCGGCGGCAAGGCTCAGTTCGGCGGCCAGCGGTTCGGCGAAATGGAGGTGTGGGCGCTCGAAGCCTACGGCGCCGCCTACACGCTGCAGGAAATGCTGACGGTGAAGTCCGACGACGTCGCCGGACGCACCAAGGTCTACGAATCCATCGTTCGCGGCGACGACGCGTTCGAGTCCGGTATTCCGGAATCGTTCAACGTGCTGGTCAAGGAAATGCGCTCGCTTGGGTTGAACGTCGACCTGCACAATTCCAAGCAACAGCGCGGCGGCGATGGCAGCAGCATGCCGGAGGCCGCCGAGTAGACATCGCCTCTCCCGTTCCGGGAGAGGTCGCGAGCGAAACGAGCGGGTGAGGGTACGTCGAAGCGCACCGGACCCTCACCCAACCCTCTCCCGGAACGGAGAGGCCAAGAAACCAGATTTAACCGACCCGCGGAGCATCGCCTCCAACGGTGTCGAGGAGCAGACGATGAACCAAGAACTCATGAATCTTTTCAGCCCGCAGGTGCCGGCTCAGGTCTTCGACCAGATCCGGATTTCGATCGCGAGCCCGGATAAGATTCTGTCGTGGTCCTACGGCGAGATCAAAAAGCCGGAGACCATCAATTACCGCACCTTTAAACCCGAGCGCGACGGCTTGTTCTGCGCGCGCATTTTCGGGCCGATCAAGGACTACGAGTGCTTGTGCGGCAAGTACAAGCGGATGAAGTACAAGGGCATCATCTGCGAAAAGTGCTCGGTCGAAGTGACGCTCAGCCGGGTGCGGCGCGAGCGCATGGGCCATATCGAATTGGCCGCGCCGGTGGCGCATATCTGGTTCTTGAAGTCGTTGCCGAGCCGGATCGGCCTCCTGCTCGACATGACGCTCAAGGACCTCGAGCGTATTCTCTATTTCGAGCATTACGTCGTGCTCGAGCCGGGTCTTACTCCGCTCAAGGACCGCCAACTCCTCTCCGAGGACGACTACGTCAAGGCGCAGGACGAATTCGGCGCCGACAGCTTCACCGCCATGATCGGCGCGGAAGCGATCCGCGAAATGCTCAAAGCGCTCGATCTCGAAAAAATGGCGGCCGATCTGCGCCAGGAAATCATCGAGTCGACGTCCGAGCTCAAGCCGAAGAAGCTCGCCAAACGGCTCAAGCTGATCGAGGCCTTCACCCAGTCCAAGAACAAGCCGGAATGGATGATCCTCACCCACGTGCCGGTGATCCCGCCCGATCTGCGACCGCTGGTGCCGCTCGACGGCGGACGCTTCGCTACGTCCGACCTCAACGACCTTTATCGCCGCGTCATCAACCGCAATAACCGGCTGAAGCGGCTCATTGAGTTGCGCGCGCCGGACATCATCATCCGCAACGAGAAGCGGATGCTGCAGGAGGCGGTGGACGC
>JBAQAB010000219.1:0-11075 GCA_049285535.1 Xanthobacteraceae bacterium | reverse complement strand
GCCAAGCTCGGCGTGCAGTTGGCGCATGCTGGCCGCAAGGGCCCGACCACGCCGCCGGCGGCGGGCGGCAAGCCGATCCTTGATGGTCCGGACGCGTGGACCCCGGAGGCGCCCTCGGCGACCCCCTACGACGCCGGCTGGCCGGTGCCGCGCGCCATGACCAAGGACGATATCAAGCGCTGCATCGGCGAATTCGCCGCCGCCGCGAAGCGCGTCGATCGCATCGGCTACGACGTGATCGAGCTCCACGGCGCGCACGGTTACCTCGCCCATCAGTTCCTGTCGCCGATCTCCAACAAGCGTACCGACGAATACGGCGGCTCGACCGAAAACCGCATGCGTTTTGCCATCGAGATGTACGAGGCGGTGCGCGCGGTGTGGCCCGAGCAGAAACCGCTCGGCATGCGCGTCTCCGCCACCGACTGGGTCGACGGCGGCTGGACGCCGGAGGAGACCGTGCTGCTGGCCAAAGAGCTGAAGAAGCGCGGCCTGGACTACATGGACGTGTCGACCGGCGGGCTCGATCCGAAGCAGAAAATTCCGCTGGCGGCTGGCTATCAGGTGCCGTTTTCCGAGAAAGTGAAGGCGGAGACCGGCCTGACCACCATGACCGTCGGCCTGATTGCCGGTTACCGGCAGGCCGAGGACATCGTGGCATCGAGCAAAGCCGACATGGTCTGCCTCGCGCGCGGCGCGATGTGGGATCCGCGCTGGGCGTGGCATGCCGCCGAAGAGCTCGGCGCCGAGACGGCTTATGCGCCGAAGATGATGGCCTGCCAGCCGAAGCTGCGCCCGCAGCTGTTTCCGAACCGGGCGCAACCGGCGGGCTAGAGCGTGAACGCGGAGCCACAGCCGTAATTGCTGCAAGCTGAACGAAGGCTGGAGCCTGATCCGGAAAAGCGGACACCGGTTTTCCGAAAAGCATGCCCTCGGGCTCGACCCGAGGGATCATACTCCAGCAAAAATCAAATAGAGCACGGTCGATTCAACTTGAAACGGCCGTGCTCTGGTTAGTTGGCGGCGAGTTACTCCAGGCGAACACAAGGCCCTTGGCCTCGCGACCCTGCCATACCTAGCTCGCATAGGTGCAGGGGTCTCCAATCTCCAGCCGACTGATATTAGACGCAACATGGGTGCCCAGCATGTAGCCCGCACGGCCGACGGCTTTTTGAGTGTTCGCGGGGAGAGTCCACCCATTCGGCGGGGATTGGTCTTCACGGTCGTCGCGCTCGCGCTGCTGATGATGTCGATCGATTCGACAATCGTCGCGACGGCGTTGCATTCCTTGCGAATTGGATTGCGCACGTCGATCGACTGGGCCGGGTGGACCATCACAGCGTACGCGCTGGGATTTGTGGTCATCCTGCCCATCAGTGGGAAACTCAGCGAGCGGTACGGCTGCCGGAGGGTGTTCCTCGGCTCCGTCGTCGCCTTCACCATCACGTCGCTGTGCTGTGGACTGGCCGACAATATCTACGTGCTCGTTGCGTTGCGCGGGCTGCAGGCGGCAGGCGGAGCGGGCTTCACGCCCTCGGCGACCGAGATTATCGTGAATTACTTCGGAGATGCGCGCGATCGCGCGGTCAGCCTGTTTGGCAGCATCTTCTCCATCGGGGCGATGATCGGGCCCATATTCGGCGGCCTGTTCGTCTCATACTGGACTTGGCGGGGCATTTTTTTGGTCAACGTGCCGATCGGCGTCGCGGTTATCGTGCTGGCGCTGCGTTACATTCCGCGGGATCGATCACGGATAGGAGGAAAACATCCGAGAATGGACGCCACCGGTATGGCGCTGCTCGGCGGCGGTCTACTCGCCGGGATGCTCGCTGTCAGTTATTTAGCCGAAAGGAATGCGCACGCGTGGTCGCTCGCGTTCGCCATTCCGATGGCCATCGCGATTGCCGCGCTGTGGATGTTCTTTCGCCACATCAACCGTACGGCGGAACCATTCATCGCTCCGCGCCTGATCAGCGGGTCGGGCTTTGGCACGGTCAATCTGTTCAATGGACTCTACGGTGGCGTCACCTCGGCCGTGGTAGCGCTCATCCCGCTATACGCCTGGAACCGTTACGGCATCAATGCACTCGACTCCAGTACATTGCTTATCGCCCAAGGCGCTGCAGCAATCATGTTGTCGATAGCCGCTGCATTCGCCTTGCGGCGCACTGGCTATAGGCGACCGCTGTATGTTGGGGGAGTCGTTATTGCAATCGGGATGCTGCTGCTTGCCGTCAGCCCAGTCGCCGGCATCCCACCCTATGCGTGGCTCGCCGGCTCCGCCTTCCTGCTCGGAATTGGCCGCGGGGCAAACAACCCCGCCAGCCGTAACGCCGGACTGCAACTGGCACCTGAACACTCCTCGACCCTGGCCGCATTGCGCACGATGTCTATGCAAATCGGGACAATCATCACAATCTCGATAGACACTGCGATTCTCGCCAGTTCCGATGACCCCGGCCACATCCAAGCGTGGCTTTTCGCCGGAGCAGCCGCCCTGTTCATCGCGGTGCTGCCGTTGATCACCCGCGTTCCGGAACATCGCGGTTCCTGGTAATTGCCATCGCGGACAAGATCGCTGCCTGAGAGAACGCCGCTCAAGGCACGGATTCGCACTTCGCAAAAACCGCCTGTGGTTGCTCCGTATATGTTCGATTTCTGAGGCAAGCCGGCGTACTGCGCGTGCGCAATGTCGGGTAACGACCCATCGCGTCATTTCGTGGAGACGCAACAATCCGGTCCCTTTAGAGCGAAGCGGACATTTAGCGCACCACGACGGTGAACCAGCAAACAATCCCGATCGTACCGTCCGTCAGTTTTCGAGGTTGACGTTCTTGGTCTCCGGCGTGCGCAGGATCGCAATGATCGCCGCCACCGCGTAGCACATCACCAGAAGCCCGATATACAGATAGGCATCCTTGATGCCGTAGACGCGCAGAATCTGTCCGGCGACGATCGGGATCAGGCCGCCGCCATAGACCTGCGCGATCTGGTATCCCGCGCTCGCACCCGAAGCGCGGTAACGGGTCGGGAAGTTCTCCGTGTAGAACGTCGGAATCGCGCCGTAGCCGAAGCCGAACACGAACCCGAACCCGATGACCTCAGCGACGGTGGCGAGCAGAACGCTGCCGGTATTGACTAGGTAGAAATACGGCAACGCGAAAAACAGAAAGACGATCGCCGCGGTCAGCAGGATTGCCCGCCGGCTGATGTAGTCCGCCAGGAACGAGCCGACGATCATGAAGACAAGCATAAAGCCGGCCGCGACCAGACCGATATATTCCGGCTGGTTGCCGGTGTAGCCGACCGCTTTCATGTAGCCGGTGCCGAACACGAAATAGAGAAAGAAGGCGCCGCCGAACATGGCGTTGACCAGCGAGGTGCGCAGGATGGTCCAGGGCATTTCCCGCCACACCTGGCTCGCCGGATGTTTCAGGACCATCTGCGCCTTGTGCTGCTCGAACACGAAGCTGTCCATGGTGCGGGTTCGGATGATCAGGCCGACGATTGCGACCAGAAAGCCGATGAAAAAGAAGATGCGCCAGCCCCAGGCGGTGAAATCCTCCGGCGTCATCAGCGATTTCACAAAGATCACCGAGCCGAAGCCGAGCAACAGTCCGATCGGGATGGCGAAGCCGACCCAGGCGCCCCAGAAGGCGCGGTACTTCGAGCGCGCCGCCTGCTCGACCACCCAGGTCGAGGCAGTGCCGAATTCAGCGCCGAAGCTGATGCCCTGCAGCAGCCGGAAAATGATCAGCAGCACCGGCGCGATGACCCCGATACTGTCGTAGGTCGGCGTCAGCCCGATCAAGAGGGTCGCGAGGCCCATCAGCACCAGCGCATAGACCATGGCGTCCTTGCGGCCGTAGGTATCGGCTATGTGCCCGAAGATGAAAGCGCCGACCGGACGGATGATGATGCCGAGACCGTAGACGCCGATCGCGGCGGCAACCGCGGCAAGGCCCGGCAGCTTGAAAAAGATGCCGCCCCAGACAGTCGCCGCAATCACGCCGGTGACCAGGAAGTCGTACTGCTCGATCACCGAGCCGACGATACTGGCGAGCGCGACTTTATAGATCTGGTTGGTGGTCGGAGTTGTGGCCGAAGTTGCGGTCAAAGTTGCGGCGGCGTCGCTCATTCTGCTCCCCCCAGGGATATGTAATTTTCTGTCGGTGCCGGGCGTCGATGGCGCGCCACCGCAAACGGACTATAGGCCCGATCGCTGGCGGCAAACAGGCCAAGTCAGCCGTCGATCGGCTCGGTCCCGACGATTTCGATGCCGAAGCCCGAGAGGCCGACATAGGTCGTGCGGCGCGACGCGGTGATGAGGCGGATGGAACTGACGCCCAGGTCTTTGAGGATTTGCGCGCCCAGCCCGATCTCGCGCCATTGCCGGGTGCGTGCCTCGCCGGATGCGGTGTCGGCTGATTTCGGGATCGAAATTACCGGCACGCCCGCCGTGCCGTCGCGCAATAGCACGAGCACGCCCCTGCCCTCGGCTTTGAAGCGCTGCAGCGACTGGCGAATCGCCTTGGCGCCGCCGAACACGTCGGCAATGATGTCGGCACGGTGCAGCCGCGTCAGCACATTAATGCCGTCGCCGATGCGGCCGTAGACGAAGGCCATGTGATGGACCGCGTCAAACGGCGTGACGAAAGCGTAGCCGGTCAGCGTGCCGATCTCGGACTCGACCGGAAACTCGCCGACCCGCTCGATCAGCTTGTCGCGGGCCTGCCGGTAGGCAATCAGCTCAGCGATGGTGATGCGCTGCAGCTTGTGCCGGTCGGAAAAGGCGGCGAGCTCGGGACCGTGCATCACCGTGCCGTCGTCGTTCATGAGTTCGGCCAGCACACCGACCGGCGCCAAGCCGGCGAGCCGGCAAAGGTCGACGCAGGCCTCGGTATGACCCGACCGCATCAGCACGCCGCCCTCCTTGGCCACCAGTGGAAAGACATGGCCCGGCCGGACGAAATCCGTCGCGCCGCTGTTGCCGTTGGCGAGCGCGCGCACGGTATTGCTGCGCTCTTCGGCGGAAATCCCCGTGGTGAGACCGTGGCGGACGTCGACCGAGACGGTAAACGCGGTGCCGAGCGGCGCATCGTTGAGCGCCACCATCGGATCGAGATGCAACCGCCGCGCTTCTTCGGGGGCCAGCGGCGCGCAGACGATCCCGGACGTGTTGCGGATAATGAACGCCATCTTCTCAGGCGTGCACAGGCTCGCCGCGACGAACAGATCGCCTTCGTTCTCGCGGTCGTCGTCATCGGCGACAATGACGATCTCGCCGCGGGCGAAAGCGGCGATGACGGATTGGATGCGTTGATGCGCGTCGTTCATTTTGGCCCAAACCCCGCTTCTGGCGTCAGCGGGCCGGCTGCAGAAACGGCCACGCCGGGTTGTCCCCGACCTGGCCGCGCTGACGTAGATAATGATCGGCGATGACACACGCCACCATGGCTTCGCCGATCGGGACCGCGCGGATGCCGACGCATGGATCGTGACGCCCGGTGGTTGAGATTTCAGTCTCGCGGCCGTAGCGGTCGACAGTGCGGCGCGGGGTAAGGATCGACGACGTCGGCTTCACGGCAAACCGCGCCACCACCGGCTGACCGGTCGATATGCCGCCCAAAATGCCGCCGGCATGGTTGGAGAGAAACAACGGCTTGCCGTCGTTGCCCATACGCATCTCGTCGCCGTTCTGCTCACCGGATAGCTCGGCAGCAGCGAAGCCGGCGCCGATCTCGACGCCCTTGACGGCATTGATGCTCATCAGCGCCGCGGCCAAATCGCCGTCGAGCTTGCCGTAGACCGGCGCGCCAAGCCCGGCCGGCACGCCCTCGGCGACAACTTCGATCACCGCCCCGATGGACGAGCCGCTTTTGCGCAAGCTGTCGAGATAGTCGCCGAACATTGCGGCGGTCTTCGCATCGGGGCAGAAGAACGGATTGCGTTCGACCTCGGCCCAGTCCCAGCGCGCGCGATCGATGCGATGCGGCCCCATCTGCACGAGCGCACCGCGCACTGTGAGGCCGGGCACGATTTTGCGCGCGATCGCGCCTGCGGCCACCCGCATCGCGGTCTCGCGCGCCGATTGGCGGCCGCCGCCGCGGTAATCGCGCAAGCCGTATTTGACATCATAGGTATAGTCGGCGTGGCCGGGACGATATTTGTCCTTGATGTCGGAATAATCTTTCGAGCGCTGATCGACATTTTCTATGACGAGCGCGATCGGCGTCCCGGTCGTCACTTGCGCGCCGCTTGCCTCGTCGACGAACACGCCGGAGAGAATCTTGACCGCATCGGGCTCCTGGCGCTGCGTGGTGTAGCGGGATTGGCCGGGACGACGGCGGTCGAGGTAGGGCTGGATATCGCTCTCGTTGAGCGGAATGCGCGGCGGACAGCCGTCGACGACGCAGCCGATCGCCGGCCCGTGACTTTCACCGAAGGTCGTGACCCGGAATAAATGACCGAATGTATTGAATGACATGACGCGCCAATGACTCCGAGCGGCTTAAATGCAAGCCGCTCCGGCTTATTCGGGCTTGGTAGCCCGCACATCCCATTGGGTCAAATGGACTGCCGTCGTGTCCGAACCGTTCGCAGGTGCGGCAAAAACGAAGCGTCGTGTTCGCACCTGCAAAACTCTGCATGGAATTTTGCCGCCGAAATACGCAGCTCCCCATGCGCATTGTGGCAAGCATTCATTTCGCATTCATGTGGCTGAATGACGCTTCATGACAACCTGAACGTCCGTTAAGCTACGGAAAAATATAGACTATTTGCGTTTTTCTGATTGCGGACTGGACCGCGTTATGGCATTCTTTTTCGCGGTAAGGGGGCGAGGGCCCAGGGACCGAGATTTAGCCTGCGACTGAACCAACCTTGCCGTCGGTTCATCACAAACTCCAAGGATCACAATCATGGCTACGAAGAAGAAGAAGGCCAAGAAGAAAACCAAGTCGTAAGCGGCAGGCCTCGTATTGGGGCCACGCTATCGATTTCGGATTTCGCGAGATCTCGATCTCGCAAAAGCGGCCAAACAGCGTTTGGCCGCTTTGTTTTTTTAAATGAAGAACCCCGACCGAACGCTGTTCGGTCGCTTTTGTTTTGACGCCTAGGAATTTTCAATGCCGATCAGGCGTAGCGCGCCATCTTGCCGTCGGCGAACACATAGACGACGCCTTGCGCGATTTGTGCGTGGGTCGCTTCATCGCGCGGCATTAGTCCGAACAGCGCGATGAGCGCGCGCACGCCGCCGCCGTGGGCGGCTACCACCGTGTCCCGTGTCAAACCGTCATACCAATCGCTGATGCGGGCGGTCAGCGCGCGATAGCTCTCGCCGCCGGGCGGCGCAAAATCCCATTTGTCCTGCTCGCGCTTCTCCAACAGGCCCGGCATGCGAGCGTCGATTTCCGGCAGGGTCAATCCTTCCCATTCGCCGTAGGAAATCTCCATCAGTCGGTCGTCGGTGGCATACCCCTGCGGATCCAGGCCGAGGGTGGTGCGCAACACTGCCATGGTATCGCACGCTCGCCGCAGCGGGCTCGCCACATAGGCGAAGTCGGCCGCTTCGCGGTTCTCGCGCGCAAACAGATCGCGCAAAAGTTCGCCGTATTCGGCAGCCTGCTCGCGGCCGCGCGCGTTGAGCGCGGTATCGCGGCGGCCCTGCAATCGCGCCTCGACGTTGAAGTCGGTCTCACCGTGGCGGACGTAATAGAGCACCGGCATGTCCAGTTTCCGCTCGTCCCCGCGAAAGCGGGGACCCAACCAGCAAATTACTGGATTCCCGCCTTCGCGGGAATGAGCGCGGGCTGTCGGCAAGTCACTCCTTGCCGACGGCGATATCCGGCGCGTCGGGATGCTTCATGCCGACGATGTGATAACCGGCATCGACGTGGTGGATCTCACCGGTGACGCCGCGCGACATGTCGGAGAGGAGATACGCGCCGGCCTCACCGACGTCTTCGATGGTCACATTGCGCCGCAGTGGCGAATTATATTCGTTCCATCTGAAGATATAGCGCAGATCGCGGATGCCGGCCGCGGCGAGCGTCTTGATCGGTCCCGACGAAATGGCGTTGACGCGGATGTTCTTGGTGCCGAGATCGGCGGCGAGATACCACACCGAAGCTTCCAGCGCCGCCTTGGCGACGCCCATCACGTTGTAATGCGGCATCCATTTCTCAGCGCCGTAATAGGTGAGCGTGAGCATGGCGCCGCCGTTCGGCATCATCTTCTCGGCGCGCTGCGCGATGGCGGTGAGCGAATAGCAGCTCACCAGCATCGTCTTGACGAAATTGTCTTCGGTGGTGTCGACGTAGCGTCCGTCGAGCTGGTCCTTGTCGGAATAGGCCATGGCGTGGACCAGAAAGTCGATCCCGCCCCAGGCCGATCGCACGGCGGCGAACACCGTATCGATGGTCTTCGGCTCGGTGACGTCGCAATGGCCGACGACGATGCCGCCGACTTCCTGCGCCAGCGGCTCGACGCGCTTCTTGAGCGAGTCGCCCTGATAGGTGAAGGCAAGCTCGGCGCCGTGGCCGTGGCATGCTTTGGCGATGCCCCAGGCGAGCGAGCGATTGTTCGCAACCCCCATGATCAGGCCGCGTTTGCCGCGCATGAGGCCCGAGACCTCGGCCATTCTTCCGACCCCATACGGCGTTTTCAGCCCCCGGCCTCCTATGGCATAGGGTCCTTGGACCAGCAAGCTTTTGGCGTCGCTGCGCACTGTAGCGGAATAGCTAGGCGCCACTGGGGTTTTTGAATCATGGGACGCCGCTCCCCTAACGGTCGGCGCGCCGCTACTCCTAATCTTGCTTTAACAGGTGACGTCCTTGAGCGAGTTCCACGAGCACATCAAGGTGGCGATCCCGGCGCTGCGGCGCTATGCGCGGGCCCTGACCCGAAACGCCGAGACGGCCGATGACATTGTTCAGGACACGTTGGTTCGGGCGCTGCGCTCCGAGCACTTGTTTCACGGCGGGGATACACGCGCATGGCTTTACACCATCCTCACCAATCTCAACCGCAACCGGCTGCGCAGCCTGTCGCGGCGGCCGTCGCTGGCGCCAATCAAGGACAGCGACGCGGCCACCGGCGGCCCGGAAGCGGGCAGCCGCGACATCTCGCGTGCGCTCGACGAGCTCGCCGAGGATCAGCGCTCGGCCTTGCTGCTGGTCGTTCTCGAGGGCCTGACATATCGCGAAGTGGCGGAAGTTCAGGGCGTACCCATTGGAACCGTGATGTCGCGGCTGGCCCGAGCCCGTAGCCAAATAAAAGCCTATCTCGACGGCGAACGCCCGACGTTGCGCCGCGTGAAATGACGAGAGAGAGCGAACGATGATTGATCGAGACCAAATTGTCGGCGAAGACGAACTGAGCGCCTATGTTGATGGCGAATTGCCCGCAGATCGCCGCGCGGCCGTCGAAGCCTGGATCGCGACGCATCTGGACGATGCGGCCAAGGTCGCCGCCTGGCGCACACAGGCCGAGCTGATCCGGGAGCGTTACGGCGCCGTCGCCGACGAAGCGCCGCCGCAACGGTTCAACGTCAACCGGCTGACGCGCCGCAGTTACGGAGCGATTGCCGCCGCGGCGGCAGTCGTCGCCGCATTTGTCGCCGGCGGTGTCCTCGGCTGGACCGTGCGCGGGGTCGAATCCGCGAGTCCGTCCGATCTCACCCGCTTCACCGCCGATGCGCTCGACGCCTACCGGCTCTACGTGGTCGAAGTCCGGCACCCGGTCGAAGTGCCGGGCGACCAGCGGCCGCATCTTGATGCTTGGCTGTCGAAGCGGGTCGGCTCGCCGTTGCGCGCGCCCGAGCTCGATAAAATAGGGTTGAAGCTAGTCGGCGGCCGGCTGCTGCCGGGTCCGACCGGACCGACCGCGTTCTTCATGTATGAGACGCCATCGGGCGAGCGCTTCACGCTCTATTGCGGCCGCACCGGCGATCGCGACACGGCGTTGCGTTACACCACCGGTCCGCAAAATGCGGCCTATTATTGGGTCGATGGCGATCTTGCCTATGTGCTGTCGGGACCGGCGGAACAAGACAAGCTGCACGCCATCGCGCAAGCCGCCTATGATCAGACCGATCGGCGGATGTCGCCCGAACAAGGCGGCTGAAGCGAGCCGTTTCCCCGGCGCAGCGCAGCACGAAGTGGTGCGCTGCTGAACCGGGACCTTCGCAAACGCCGAGTTTGAAATGATCCCGGATCTGCGGTGCACCGCTGCGCGCTGCACCGTGTCCGGGAAACGTGTAACGTTACTCACATATCCTTGCGCGGATCGTAGGATTTTTCCGTCCGCCACTTCGTCATTAGCGCGTCGAGCTCGGGGTCGCTCTTGTCCGGCAAGACAATGCGGACGGTGGCGAGCAAATCGCCGCGGGCCGATTTTGCGGGAAAGCCTTTGCCCTTGAGGCGGAAGGTTCGCCCGCTCGACGTCCACGCCGGGATCGTGAGCTCAAGCGGCTTATCGAGCGTCGGCACCCGCACTTTGGCGCCAAGCGTTGCTTCGTAAAGCGTGACCGGCAATTCGAGCCGGACATCTAAGCCTTCCAGTGTGAAGACCGGATGGGGCGCGATCGACACGGTGATGAGCAAGTCTCCGGCACCGTGCTGTCCGGGCATGCCTTGACCCTTGAGCCGGATCTGCTGGCCGTTGGTGATGCCGGCGGGAATCTTGACGTCGACGTCCTTGCCGTTCGGCAGATGCAGGCGCTGCGTCGACCCGTTGGCGGCGTCCGGTAGCGACACCGACATTTCGGCTTGCACATCGGCGCCGACGCCAAAATCTTCCGGCTCGAAGTTCGCTCCGGCTCCGGCGCCGCCGCGGGCGCCGCGGCCGAAAGCTTCCTTCAAGATGGCCTCGAAGCCGCCAAACCCCCCGCCGCCGCCAGCTCCGGCGCGGCCGCGCCGGGTGGCCCGGGTGAAACCCTCCGGACCGAAGTTGAAACTTTCGAAATTGGCATCAGGCCCGAAACCGGCGCCGGCACCCGCGCCCGGCCTTGGGCCGCCGCCGCCAAAACCCTGGAAGCGCGGCTTGCCCTCGGCATCGATCTCGCCGCGATCGAACGC
>JBAQAB010000218.1:0-16109 GCA_049285535.1 Xanthobacteraceae bacterium | reverse complement strand
CGTTGTCCGCCGACGTCGCCGAAGTCTGGCTGCCGACGACGCGGGCGCTTGGCGATCTCAACAATTATACCTCGGACTTCCGCGCCTTCGAGGGCAGCGAGTTGCTGTCGTCCGACCCGGCCGAGGCCGCCGCCACCGAGCGGCAAATGGCGGAACTCGACCGCACCATCGCCGCATCCGAGCGCGAGTTCGAAGCCATTCGTCACGACACGGCGGAGAACCGGCTCTACGCGCAGTTCACGACGCATTGGACCGGGTATCGGGCCATCGTCAACCAGATGCTGGTGCTGGTGCGCGGCGACCGCAGGCCCGAGGCGTTGGCCATTTACGGCTCATCGTCCCGTGCCGCCTACAACGCGGCCAGCGACACGCTCGGCCAGCTGACCGACCAGGCGGTTGCCAGCGCCCAGACTGCAAGCGACCGCCTCGCGGTCGCCTATCGCCATGCGCTCTGGCTCATCCTCCTTGCCATCGTCATCGCCGCCGTGCTGGTGGTCGCGGCGCTTATACATATCAGCCGGTCGATTTCCGCGCCGCTCCTCGACCTCGCCGATCGCATGCGCCGCTTGGCCGCCAACGATACCGCGACCGCGATACCCGGGACCGATCGCCGCGATGAAATCGGCGCCATGGCGCAGGCGACCGTGGTGTTCCGCAAAAACGCGATCGCGCTGATGCGCAGCCAGGGCGTGCTCGCCCGACAAGCGGCGCTGCTCGAGGAGCAATTGGCGAACGAGCAACGGCTGGCGTTGCTGCAGCGCAATTTCGTGTCGATGGCGTCGCACGAGTTTCGCACGCCGCTGACGGTCATCGACGGTCATGCCCGGCGCCTCGACAAGATCAGAGACGCGGTAAAACCGGCCGAGATCGGCGAGCGCACCGGCAAGATCCGCAGCGCGGTGCTGCGCATGACCCACCTGATCGACAATCTGCTCAACTCCTCGCGCCTGATCGATGGCGGCGCCGCGCTCTATTTCCATCCCGCGGAGATGGACATGACCGCTTTGCTGCAGGAGGTCTGCCAATTGCACCGCGAGATGGTGCCAGCCGCGCAGATCATCGAGCAATTTCCCGCCGCGCCGCTGCCGCTAGTCGGAGACGCCAAGCTTTTGTTTCAGGTCGCCTCCAATCTCTTGTCCAATGCCGTCAAATATTCACCTGGCGGCGGCGCGATCGAGGTCGAGGCGCACGGCACCGCGGACGAGGTGATCGTTGCCATCGCCGATCGCGGCATCGGTGTTCCGCCCGACGATCTCGACCGCTTGTTCGAGCGCTATCACCGTGGCAGCAATGTCTCCGGTATCGTCGGCACCGGGGTCGGCCTGTACCTCGTCAAGATGGCGGTCGAGCTGCACCATGGCCACGTCGAGGTGGAGAGCAAGGAGGGCGAGGGCGCGTGCTTTACCATTCGCCTGCCGCGGGGGTCCGCCGAATCGATGACGAATTGGTCGCAAAGTGAATCGATAGCGATGACGGAAACATGACGAAGGCGGTTGTCTTGGCGCTGCTGGTTTACTTTGTTGCTGCGCCGGCCGGCGCGGCGGCGGCGTTCAAAATTCGGCCAGCGCCGGATGCGGCCATTCTCGTGGATTGGCAGTATCCGGAATCTTTGCCGCCGCGATTTCGCAATCATTGCAACACCGAATATTTTACCGGCCGGTCCTATTGTGCGGACCACTGCGGCAGCGATTATCAATTCTTCTATTGCTCGGAAGCATCGTTCGGCTGCTGTCATCTTGGACGCGGCTATTGCGATTTTCACGGCTTGCTGCGCTGTAGTCCATGACGGCGGCGCTGCCCGAGAGACTACGGGGGCTTATTTCCGGCATTGCCGATTTGTCGCATCGGGCCCCTCGCGTCTGTGCTATTCTTCGATTTATGCGAGGCCTGCGACGATTTATGCGCACGCGGTGGTCTGGCGGACTGGTGGCCGTTTGCGTCGCCTATTCGCTCGCCATCCAGGCCCTGATGATGAGCGTCGGCCTTGGCATGTCGGCCACCGCCGCTCCCGGCGACGCCAGCTTTTTCATCTGCGGTCTTGCCGCCGGTCCGGGCGCGCATGCGCCGGCGCCACGCGGCGACCGGCAAATCCCGGCCCCTCGGCCGGAGTGTCCATTCTGCTTCGTCGCGGCGCAAAGCGCCGGCCATATAGCGACGATGCACAATGGCCCGGCGTTTCCCGGCTATGTCGGAATTCCGATTTCGGCCGGGCTATTGGATCATTTCGCCGCCGGGCTATTCATTCCCCAGTTTCGCCGCATGGTCGGCGATCCGCGCGCTCCGCCGTCCGTCTCCGTCTGACGCTGGAACCTGCCCCGCCGCTGCGGGGTCCTCATTCGTGCGCTTACGGAGAACACCATGCGCGCTTTTTCGAGATTCGCTTTCGCCGCCATACTGATCGCCATCGCCGCTCCGGCTTTCGCTCAAGGGACCACAACGGCCCCCATCGCCGTCCAACAACCCTGGGCACGGGCGACGCCTGCCGGAGCCATGACCGGCGCCGTCTATATGACTCTCGATAACAAGTCGGCCAATGCCGACCGGCTGACTGGCGGCTCATCGAACGTGGCCGACAAGGTGCAAATTCACGAGATGTCGGTCGTCAACGGGGTGATGCAGATGCGTCAACTCGCGGATGGCCTGCCCGTCCCAGCTGGCGGATCGGTCGTGCTCAAGCCCGGCAGCTATCATGTCATGCTGATCGGCTTGAAAAAGCCGCTCACTGCGGGCGAAATCTTCCCGCTCACGCTGACATTCGCCAAAGCCGGGAATATTTCCGTCAAGGTCGCGGTCCAGGCGATAGGCGCCATGCAGGACGATAAAGGTGGCATGAGCGGGATGGGCGGTATGGGAAATAACAAGTCTGGCGGCGGTATGGGCAATATGGAGATGAAGTAATGCGCGCCCGGGATTGGATCTTAATCGGCGCCGCCGGAGTTACCGGTTTTGCCGTGGTCGCGCTCTGCATCGTCTACGCCATGTCGTTCCGCGGGGCGGGCGGCATTGCGGCCGTGGCGTCGATCGGCGGACCGTTCACGCTTACCGACGACACCGGCGCGACAGTGACGGAGAAGACGCTCGCCGGTAAACCGTATGCGATGTATTTCGGCTACACCTACTGCCCGGATGTCTGTCCGACGACGCTGTTCGACCTGTCGCGCTGGATTCAAAAGCTCGGGCCCGACGCCGATAAGTTCAACTACGTGTTTGTGACGGTCGATCCGGAGCGGGACACGCCGAAACTGATGCATGACTACTTGTCGTCGTTCGACAAGCACATCCGCGGCTTCACCGGCACCCCGCCACAGATCGCGACGATCGCCAAGGAGTATCGCGTCTATTACAAAAAAGTTCCGACCGATGACGGCAGCTACACCATGGATCATTCGGCCATAATCTATCTGATGGGAGCGAACGATCAATTTGTAACCGTGATTCCGTATCGGGAAGACGATGCGGCGGCGCTCGCCAAGCTTAAGAGTCTTGCCGGCCTGACGCCGACCTCCTGACGCGGGTCGGCGTCATCGGCGCCAAAGGCCGGGCGCCCACGCTATTTGGCGTCGATGACAATCGGGGCGGCAAGCGTGAGACGCTTGCCCGGACCGAGCACGGCATTGATCGTGACGGTCCAATTGCCAGGCTGCGAAAGCGCGATGCCATCGACATGCCATTGCCCATCGGCCCCCTGCAGAGCGGGCCGCGTGATCGGCTTGCCGCCAGCCGCCGGGGGGGCGAGGGTCAATGTCAACTGTTGCGCATCAAGCTCGTTCTCTTCCGCGTCCCATAGCCGGATGGTGACGCCCGCGACGCCGACATGACCCGGTTCGATCGTTACGTCCGCCATGCCATTTTCGGTGTGGATGTGTTGGAACGAGGCGTCAGCCGGAATGGCGCCGGACGCCTCGTGATGGGCGTGGCTCGCCGGAGGCAACGTACCCAGTACGGCGACGATGGCGATGATGGCCGCACCCATCGCGGCTTCGATCGCGGCGTTGCGGCGCAATTGGCGCCGCGCGCGCTGGGCGCCAGTGAAGTCTGCGTTCTGCACGAGCCTCGGCGTCAGCCGTGACCAATTCACCGCCGCGATGCCGACCATGACGGCGAACAGCGCCAGCTTGCACAGCAGCAGTTGCCCGTAATCGGTTCCGGTGAGCGCCGAAATGCTACCCACCAGATACCAGCTATTGACCACGCCGGTGAGGAGGAGAGCGGCGACGCAGACGATGCCCAGCGTCGAGAAGCGCAGCGTCGCGGTGCGCGCGATCGCCAGCGAGCCGGCATCCTCTCCAGTCATTGTCAGCAGCAGCACCAGAGGAACGAGCGCTCCAACCCAGGCCGCCGCAGCAATCAGGTGCAACGCGTCCGCGGCCGGATGAACAACGCCCTCGACGCCTTCGCCACCAATCGCATGGCCGGCGAAGGCTAAGGTGCCGACAAGCGCAGCGGCCAAGAGCACCGTGGCCGTTTTCAGCCAAAGCGAGGCGATGCCCTTGGCCGAGAGGAAGTGCACGAACAGGCCGCCGAGCAGGCATGCCATCGCAAACCGCAACAGCCAATTATTGCCGAAGTCGGTTTGCGACAGCACGGTCCATAGCATGCCGTGCGAAAGCGCGCCGAGCGGTTGGCCGCTCATCGATTCCGCGGTGAGCACCAGCCAGGGCACGCCCGACAGCAAGGCAACAGCGAGACTAATCCAGGCGATCCAAGCGAGACGGTTGCGAACGGCAAAGGCGACGCGCGTGTTATCCGTCGCACCGCGCAAGGCCGGCTCGCTGATGCCAACGATAAAGAACACCACGCCCGCCACCGAGAGGGTGGCGGCGAAGTGCAGTGCGCGCACATAAAATAACGGGTTGCCCACGCTATGGCCCGCCAACCCGGATTATTGCCCGACGTGGAAGGTAAAGCTGCCTTGCGTGGTGTGGGTGTCGACCGACAGCGCGTGCCAGTGCACGTGATAGGCGCCGGGGCCTGAGGCCTTAAGCCCGACGCGCATGGTGTTGCCGCTGATCTGCGGCTTGCCCTGATCGACGCGGGCGCCGGTCGGTCCGGTCACTTCGACCGTGCTGAACGACGGCTCTAGATTTTGCGTGAAGGACAGCGAGAGTTCGTGCGGCGCGGTCGGCACCGTACTTCCGACCAATGGGCTCGCATGATCGAGGAAGGCGTGGGCTTGTGCGCCGGTGACAGCGGACGCCATGGCGGCGAGCGACAGGAACAATGCGGTCGTCATCGTGAGGAGGGTTCGCATGGTGTTTCACCTTAGAAGCTGAGTTTTCGGGGGGCGGCGCCGGTGCCGCCGAGGAGCGGCTGACCGATCGTGTTGGGGAACATGTCGTCGAGATAAAGATGCAGCTGGCCGAGGAAGCCGACGCCGGTGCCGCTGGCGCGGTTGACCGGCAGCATCGCCTCGAGTCCGACCTGGAAATAGCTGCCGACCCAGATCGCGCCAGGATTGATGGTGCCGATCGTGGCGGTGCTGTTGCCGTAATTGTTGGCAACCGGAGTCGAGAACTGCGCTTCGACAATCGGAATCAGGTGATTGATGAAATCAGGGAGTTGATAATCTTGAATCTCCGATTTCAGATACGGCATGCTGTATTGCAGCGAGAAGCCGTAGACTAGGTTCTGTGGAATGTAGAGGTTCTGCGCGACCTCATAGGATGTGGTGGGAAACTGATAACCGACCTGACCGGTGACGGCGAAAGCGCGCAGCCATCCGGCGTCGTCAGGCAAATCGCCGAACCCTTTGCCGAAATAATAGGTCGGCGTGAGCAGACTGTAGGGCGTTCCGATTCCTGAATTGATCGCGCCGGTGCCGCCCCAGTCGGCGATCAGGCCGAGCAGCATCGCCGTCTCATGCTCGTCGTTTTTGAGGAGCTGGTATTGCAAGGTGGTTTCGAGGTCGCCGAAACCCGCCATTTTGGGTCCGCCCGGCGGAGTGATCTGGGACCAGATGTCGCCGATTGAAATGCCCAGATCCTCGGTGATGCGTTTCGAAATCTCTGCCGAAACGTCCCACTCGCTCGCCGATGGAATGTCGCCGTTCTTGAACCAATCCACTGTCGGCAGCGACAGCTCGTCGGCCACGCAGGGGTCGTCGATGGCGAGCGTTGCGGGAAAGAACCTGGCGCCGACAAAGCAGTGGGCAAAGGCGGCCGAGTAGGGCAGGCAGACCAATAAGAGCGCCAGCGCGCAGGCGCGCCAACACCAGCCATAGCGGGACATCATCATTCTCCATTCCAGCGCGGAATTCATTGAAGCCGCCGCGAAGCGGCGGACTTTGAATTAGGCGCCGAACGGAGGAACTCGGGAGCGGTGCGATCTTGCCGTGCGCGTGCCGGGGAGAGGAGCCAGCGCGCGCGGTGCAAAGCGATAAGCAACCGCAACCACGACCGGCGCTGCAATTTCCGGAGGCGGTGGCAGTGCGGCCATCGGCATCAGACACCCGACGCAGCAGCAGTCGATGCAAGTATTGCCGTCGCTGCCGTCGTCCGCCGGGGTCGACTGGCCCGCTAGGTCATGGTGGCAGATCACGCCGAATGGATTGGCCGTCGTCTCGGCCGCGGCGCGGGCGACGCCGAAGCTCGCCAGCAGACTCGACAGCGCGATCACGTAAGCGGCCGCCAGCGCGATGATGCGCCGTTGCCAAGACTGCCTGCGAGAACGCTTGTGCACTGCCGATCCCCGATACGGGCGCCAATCGACTAACACTGTAGCCGCAAATAAATTCCGCAACCAGCCCAAGGACGGGGCGATTTTCGGAACCGCCTAAGGGGCAAGCGCGTTGACCTGCAACGACAAAAAGCCTGCCGGGAGGATGGCGTGGTTCCGTATTATTTCGATATTCAAGGCTATCGCGAAGAACACGACGACCGCGGCGGCACGCTGATGCCGAACGACGAGGCGGCGCTTGCCTATGCCTGCCGTATCATCCGCGAGCTGATGGAAGCCGGAGGCTACCGCGATCCCGCGCTAACGATGATCGTGCGTAACTACGCAGGCAAGACGGTCTATTCGATTCCGTTCCTGCAGCATTAGAGCATGATCCTGAAAAGTGGATACCGGTTTTCGGAAAAGATCATGCTCAATCAAAAAAGCTAGAGCCCGGTTTTGATTCCATCAAAACCGATTAGGCTCCAGGTCAGCGCGGCGCGCGAGCCCGTGCCGCGCCAGCACGTCGTGCACCGCCTCGACGAGCTTGTCTTCCGGCACGGCGCGCTGCGCCTGCGCCTGTTTTTGCAAATGCTCCTCGCGGCCCTTCTCCATCTTGGCGAGCTCGGCGCCGACAATTAGATCCTTGATCGTGACTTCGCCCTTGGCTTTCTCGTCGGAGCCCTGGATGACGACGCAGGGGGCGTTGCGGCGGTCGGCATATTTCATCTGCGGGCCGAATTTGCCGGAGCCGAGATAAAGCTCGGCGCGGATGCCGGCATGGCGCAGCGCCGAAACCATATTCTGGTAATCGGCGATACGGTCACGGTCGAACACGGTAACGACGACCGGACCGCGTTCGGTCTTCAGGTCGACCTTGCCGAGATATTCCAGCGCGGCGAGAAGCCGCGACACACCGATGGAAAAACCGGTCGCCGGTACCGGCTCGCCGCGAAAGCGCGAGACGAGCCCGTCGTAACGCCCACCGCCGCCGACCGAACCGAAGCGCGGCGAGCCGTCCTGGCCGTCGGTCGGGAAGGTCAGTTCAACCTCGAAGACAGGGCCGGTGTAATATTCCAGGCCGCGGACGACGGAGACATCAATCCTTATTCGTCGCGTCCCGTATCCAGCGTTCCGAACAATGTTAGAGATATTTCGAAGCTCTTCGATGCCCTCTAGCGCCAAAGGGCTGTTTGCGAATATTTTTGAAAACGTATCGAGAAAGCGGGGGTCGGCTACAACATTGCTACCTCCACCCACAAGGGTCACATCATCTTCTGAGGCGCCATCGAACTGAGTACGCCGCATAAAGAAATCTCGCGAACGCGTTGCCCGGTGAGCGTAAAGTTTTTCCAATATTTCGATTTGTTTGCTGTCTAGTCCGGCACCTTTGGTGAAATCTCCACTTTCGTCCTTTCGGCCCCAGCCGAGCAATTGACGTACGCCCTCAACCCCCAAGCGATCCAATTTATCGATGGCACGCAGAACTGTAAGTCGGGTCCCAATATGCTGTTCGCCTCCAATTCCGGCGGTCTCCATCGCGCCGTCGAGTAATTTTCTATTGTTTACCCTCACTACATAAGCGTCCCGCTCAATGCCCAGCGCCTCCATCGTGTCCGCCGCCATCATGCACATCTCTGCATCGGCGGCGGGCGACGATGAGCCGACGGTGTCGGCGTCGAACTGCATGAACTGGCGGAAGCGTCCGGGGCCGGGCTTTTCGTTGCGGAACACTTGGCCGACGCGATAGCTGCGGTACGGCTTCGGCAGCGTGTCGAAATTTTCTGCGACATAGCGGGCGAGCGGTGCAGTCAGATCGTAGCGCAGCGACAACCATTGTTCGTCGTCGTCGAGAAACGAGAACACGCCCTCGTTCGGCCGGTCCTGGTCAGGCAGGAACTTGCCGAGCGCGTCGGTATATTCGATGGCCGGCGTCTCCACCGCCTCGAAACCGTAGAGCTCATAGACGGTGCGGATTTTGTCGATCATCTGCCGCGTCGCGGCGATCTCGCCGGGCGTATGATCGGCGAGCCCGCGCGGCAGCCGCGCCTTGAGCTTGTTGGATTTTTCGGATTTGTCGGCCATGCGCGGTGCTTATCGCAGCGGGGTATCGGCGGCAAGTTTCCCGGTTTCCGTCATGGCCGGGCTTGTCCCGGCCATCCACGTCTTACATCTTGCATAGTAAAGACGTGGATGCTCGGCATAAAGCCGGGCATGACGGCGGAGAGCGGCATGCCTACAGCACGCGCTGCGGCAGCCACGGTTCCCAACGATCTCGAAGCCTATTGGCTGCCGTTCACGCCGAACCGCGCGTTCAAGCAGGCGCCGCGGCTGATCGCGCGCGCCAAGGACATGCATTATTTCACGCCCGAAGGCCGCGCCGTGCTCGACGGCACCGCCGGCTTGTGGTGCAGCAATGCCGGGCATTGTCGCGATCCGATCGTCGCGGCGATCCAGCTTCAGGCGGGGGAGCTCGATTATTCGCCGGCTTTTCAGTTCGCCCATGCGAAAGCGTTCGAGCTGGCGAGCCGGATCGCGGCGCTGGCGCCGGCCGATCTCAATCGGGTGTTTTTCTGCAATTCCGGCTCGGAAGCCGTCGACACCGCGCTCAAGATCGCGCTGGCCTATCATAACGTTCGCGGCGAAGGCGCACGGACCCGGCTCATTGGGCGCGAGCGGGGCTATCACGGCACCGGTTTCGGCGGCATTTCGGTCGGCGGCATTGTCACCAACCGCAGAATGTTCGGTACCCTCTTGACCGGCGTCGATCATCTGCCGGCGACCTATAGCCGCGAGCATCAGGCCTTCAGCAAGGGCGAGCCGGATTGGGGGGCGCATCTTGCCGACGAGCTCGAACGCATCGTCGCGCTGCACGACGCCTCCACCATCGCCGCCGTAATCGTCGAGCCGATGGCTGGCTCGACCGGCGTGCTGCCGCCGCCGAAAGGCTATCTGCAAAAGCTGCGCACGATCTGCGATCGTCATGGCATTTTGCTGATCTTCGACGAAGTCATCACCGGCTTCGGCCGGCTCGGCTATGCCTTTGCCGCCGAGCGCTATGGCGTGACGCCGGACATGATCGTCTTCGCCAAGGGCGTTACTTCGGGCGCGGTGCCAATGGCCGGCGTGATCGCGCGCGACCGCGTTTACACAGCCTTCATGCGCGGGCCGGAACACGTCATCGAGCTGTTCCACGGCTACACGTATTCGGCGCATCCGCTGGCCTGCGCCGCGGGCCTCGCCGCACTCGATCTTTATCGCGACGAAAGGCTGTTTGAACGCGCCAAGGCGCTAGAGCAGAAATGGGCGGACGCCGCAATGGCGCTGCAAGGCCTGCCGGGCGTGCTCGATATCCGCACCGTAGGGTTGACGGCCGGGATCGATCTCGCCGCGCGGGCCGGCGCACCGGGGTTGCGCGCCTATGAAGCGATGAAGCACGCTTTCGTCGAAGAAGGCCTGATGATCCGCGTCACTGGGGACACCATCGCATTGTCGCCGCCGCTGATCGTGAGCGAGGCGCAGATCGGCGAAATTTTCAACAAGGTGGCGCGGGTGATCAGAGCCGTCGATTAGCAGACGATCCGCCATCGCCCGCATACCGCCGGATGCGTCGCGGTTCCGCGGCCGAATTTGATGCAGATCCGCCGGCAACCGATCGAGCCGGAGGGGTGAATGGAGAGGGTTCCAGGATAACCCGGATTGCTTGGCGGTACGGGAACGATCGGCTTTACCGCGCTGGGGGCTGGTACATTGACCCGCGATTGCGCGGGCGTGCTGGCAACGGCGGTAACGACGATAAGGCCCGCTACAGCCGTGAAAAGCGGGAAAACGGCAGCCGACGGTCCGCGCATGGCGGCCTCCGGGTTAGTGCGGCTGCGGCGGTAAAATCGCCCAGCCAACGTGGACCGTGCCATCGCCGCGGCGCATCGGCAGGTCAAATGGCGTGCCTATTGTGGCATTCGGCGCGACGGCAGCCAACGGCGCTGGCAGCACTTTGGGATCGCTTTGCGTCCACACCACGACTGCGCCCTTTTTTCGCAAATCGTCAAGATTAATCCACGGCGCGCGGGCCGGCTCGCCGTCGATCAGCACGTGCGGCTGGTCCGGCGAATAATGCGCAAGATTACCGCCGTCCCACATCGAGCCGATGACGTAGCGCAAGGGCTCGCCGGTCGCGGCGCGAAAGCGTTGCGTCAACGTCGTGCCGAGCGCGTCGCCCGGATAAAACTCGGCGCGGTAACGGTGATCGATCAGCGGCAGCGCGGTGTAATTGATGACGAAGGCGAGGACCAGAATCGCGGCCACCGCCGCCCATGCAGCGACAACGCGTCCGATGCGATCGCGGTCGAGCAGGGGGCGAACCGTTATCACGATCCACAGCCCGACAAACAACCATAGTGGATAGCCCCACATGGCGATGGTGCCGCGGCCGCTCGCGGCGGCGAGCGCGATCGTCGCGGCCCCGGGACCGAAGGCTAACAGCGCCACGATGCGGCGGTCGAAGGCGTCGGCGGCAATCTCGCCGCGCGTTTTCTGCCGCGGCCAGAGCAGCGCGGCGGCGATAAAGAGCGACGGCAGCAGAAAGAAAATTTGGCTGGCGGTAAAGATGGCCGGATGGAGAATGTGGTCGAACCAGCCGCGCACCGGCGCGGCGCGATGCTCGGCATAGGAAAACGGCAGGAAGTCGGTGTGAAACAGCCAGATCACATGCGGCAGCGCGATCAGCAGCGCGGTGATGAGCGCGAGCCACGGTCCGGGCGTCATCAAGGTGCGCCGTGCCTGCCGGTCCAGCAGCAGGAACAAGGCATAGGGCGCGGCCAGCACGACGACGAAATATTTCGCCCACAGCGCGCCGCCAAAGGCGACGCCGAGCAGCGCCCAATGGCCAAGGCGCCCGCGCTTGAGCGCGGCATGGAAGGTGTAGCCGGCCAGCGCCCAGAACGGCAGCTGGACGACGTCATGATTGAATTTCACCGCCGTGTACTGGAAATAGTGCATGCCGTCGATGATCAGCACGGCAACGAGCGCGCTGGTCGCGCCCACCAGTGGCCGCGCGGTGGCAAAGACCAGCGCGAAGGCGATGACGACGGCGGCCTGCGCCAAAGCGTAATAGGCCGCGTCGACGCCAAAGTTGCGGTACATGATTTCGACGAGCCACCACGGCAGCGGCGGCAACTTGTCGGAGCCGAGCGGCCATTCCCGGCCGTAGGTCACGGCCTCGATGAGATCGAGCGGCAGATTGGCGTAGAGGAGACTCGGCAGCGTGGTCCAGACCGCAAAATGCAGCGCCAGAAACCAGCCGAATGCGGCCTGCGGCCGACGCTCGATCCAGCCGATCAATCCGGGCTTGGACGCGGCGGCGGACGCCGAAAGCGGCGCCGCAGCGGGGACAGATTGTGGCATCTCACCGGGGCTCATCGCTTTTGGCGTTATAAAACCGGCGCAAAGGCTTAGCTATGGCTCGCGGCGGACTTGCGGCGGTCCCGGGCTTGTGGACACTGCTAGGTTCGGGGTGCGAATCGTCGCCTGAGGAGTAGCGCGGCATGGTGCGTATCAGCGCCATCTTCATTGCGGCCTGCATGGTGCTCATCGCCGGTTCGATCGGCGTCGTGGTTTTTTTGCGCTTCGGCTTTACCGGGGCCGAATCGGCGCTGGTGGCGCTCGGCGTGCTCACTGCGCTGGCGGTCTATAACGCCATCGCGGCGCGCAAGCACGATCGGCTGGAGGCGAGCAACCAGCTCGCCAATTTGGCGCGCGGCTCCGGCGATCTTGCCCGGCAATTGGCCGAGTTCGGCCGCCGGCTCAGCGCCATGGAGGGCAAGGTCGATGCCGTGATCGACCGCGCGCTCGCCACCGCCCAGCCGCTCGCCGCCGAAATCGAGGAATTGTCCTCGCTGGTCAAACAATTGGCCGACTCGGTGGCGGCGCATGAGGTCGCCCTCGCCACCGAACGTCAGCCCGCCGCGGCGAGCCTGGTCGAGCCGCCTGCCGCAAATGGTGCGCTGGCGACCGCAGCGGCGCCGCAAACCGCCATCGCCTTGCCGGCAACTACTGCCTTCTCAATCGCGATATCGCCGCCAGAGGTGTCGGCGACACCGGTCGCGCCGGGCGAACCCAAGATCGCGGCCTTTGCCGGACTTGATCGCGACGGCATCATTGCCGCGATCGCAAAAGCCATCGACGCCAGCAAGATCGATCTCTATCTGCAGCCTGTGGTGACGCTGCCGCAGCGCAAGGTGCGCTATTACGAGGCGTTCTCGCGGCTGCGTGCCGACGGCGATCTGGTCGCGGCCGCCGATTTCCTGCCCTATGCCGAAGCCGGCGCGTTGATGCCGAAGCTCGATCATCTTTCGGCGCTACGCTGCGTCCAGGTGGTGCGGCGGCTTCTCCTGAAGAACCGCGATATCGGTCTGTTCTGCAACGTATCCGGCGCGACGCTCACCGATGTTGGGTTTCCGAAATTTCTCGAATTCATGGAAGCCAATCGCGCCATCGCGCCATCGCTGGTGTTCGAATTCACGCAAAGCGCCGTGCGTGCCATGGGGCCGATCGAGCATGAGAGCCTCGCTGCTTTGGCCGAGCGCGGCTTCCGCTTCTCGATCGACAACCTCACCGATCTGCGCGTCGACGCACGAGAATTGAACGAACGCGGCTTCCGCTTCGTCAAGGCACCGGCGGCGCTGTTGTTCAACCGGGTGGGCGTTGCCTCGACCGACATCCATCCCGCCGACTTTTCCGACTTGCTCGGCCGCTACGGCATCGATCTGATTGCCGAGCGCATCGAGAGTGAGAATACGGTGGTCGATTTGCTCGACTATGACGTTCGCTTCGGCCAAGGCAATTTGTTTTCGCCGCCGCGTCCGGTGCGCGCCGAAGCGCTGCAGGGCGGCGCCGGCGAGCCGAGGGAAACCCCGGCGGCGGCGCAGGCCGTAAGCGATACCGCCGGGTCCGGCGGCAACCTCGCCCGGCTGGCGCGCGCCGGGATCGGCCGCGGCTGAGCCTAACAGCATCCGAGCGTCGGCATTGGCCCCTTTCATCGAACGATTTGAGCCGCTGGCGCGCGATTATGACGTGCTGTTCTGCGACGTCTGGGGCGTCATCCATAACGGCGTTGCCGCGTTTCCGGCCGCCTGCGATGCGCTGCTGCGGTTTCGCACGCACGGCGGGACCGCGATCCTGATCACCAATGCGCCGCGCTCGGGCGAGGCGGTGGCGCGCATTCTCGACCGGCTCGGCGTGGCGCGCGACGCCTATGACGCGATAACGAGCTCCGGTGACGTCACCCGCGGCATTGTCGCTTCGCGGCTCAACGAGGCGGTTTTTCATCTCGGCCCCGAGCGCGATCTATCGATTTTCGCCGGGCTCGGCGTGAAATTCGCCGACCTCGAGCGCGCCGATTACGTGGTTTGCTCCGGCTTGTTCGACGACACGACCGAAACGCCGGAGAGCTATCGCGACATGCTGGCGGCGATGCGTGCGCGCTCGCTGTTCATGGTTTGCGCCAATCCCGACATCGTCGTCGAGCGTGGCGATGCCTTGGTTTATTGCGCCGGAGCCTTGGCTGACGCCTATGCGGCGCAAGGCGGCGATGTACTTTATTGCGGCAAGCCGCATGCCCCGATCTACGACGCCGCTCTGGCCAGGGCCGCGATGTTGCGCGGCGGTACGCTGCCTGCGCGCCGCCGCGTGCTCGCCATCGGCGATTCAGTGCGAACCGATCTCAAAGGCGCCGCGGCCTTCGGGCTCGATTATATGTTCGTGACCTCCGGCATCCATGCCGAAGAGTACAGCTCACGCGACACGCCGGATCTCGCCGCACTCAACGCAATATTTAAAACCGCCGGCGTCGCGCCGAAGGCGGTGATGCGGGGACTTGTCTGGTGATTGCGGGCCGCTGGCTTGGCGCCGTATTAGGCGTTGCGCAGCGACCGGGAGCCGACGAAGGTCGCGGCGTTCGTTTGCTCGACGGTCGCGGTGAATTCGGGCTTTTCGGCGAACACCGCTTCAATCTTGGCTTTGAGCGTCTGTGCGTTGAACGGCTTGACGATGTAATTGTTCACGCCGGCCTTCCTCGCCGCGATGACGTTCTCGGTCTTGGATTCCGCCGTCACCATGATGAACGGGGTAGTCTCGATATGCGGATTGGCGCGGACGCGGCATAACAGGTCGTAGCCCGTCATCGGCTCCATGTTCCAGTCCGAGATGACAAGGCCGTAGCGCTTGGCGGTCATCTTTTCGAGCGCAGCGCTGCCGTCGGCGGCGTCGTCGATGTCCTCGAAGCCGAGCTGACGCAAAAGATTACGGATGATGCGCACCATGGTGCTGTAGTCGTCGACCACGAGCACCGGCATTTTTGGATCGAGCGCCATTGCCCCGCTCCCAAGCCTACGACCGGCGACCGACCGTGTCTGCTGATCGGGGGTCGGGGCCATTCTTGCCCCGACCATCCCCGCTACAGTCGACAAAATTACATCGCGTGTTTGAACGGCGGGTTAACCGCTGTGGGGGACAGAGCCCTCCAAAGCCGTTCCGGCGGTCCCTTGACTTTGCGGGCCATGCGACGGCACCACTTCGGGATCGTCCCGTAAACCGGTCCTTAACCATCGCAGCCCCCGATGCCGATGAAGAATTTCCGCGTCGTGCGCGATTCCGCGCCCGCCGGCACGCCAGACGAGGCGCTTGCCGGCGCGGTCGTCGCCATCGGCAATTTTGACGGCGTGCACCGCGGCCATAAGGCGGTGATCGCGGCGGCGCAGCAACGGGCCGCGGCGCTTGGGCGGCCGGCCGCGGCGCTCACCTTCGAGCCGCACCCACGGTCCTTTTTCCATCCCGGCGAGCCGCTATTCCGCCTGACCGACGCGACGACCAAATTGCGCCTTCTCGCCGCCACCGGGCTCGATGGCGCCATCGTGCTTACTTTCGACGAGGCGCTGGCAAACCTGTCCGCGGAGGATTTCGTCGGGCGCATCCTGGTCGAGCGCTTCGCCGTGGCCGGAGCGGCGATCGGCTTTAATTTCCATTTCGGCGCCAGCCGGACCGGCTCACCGGACTTTCTCGTGGCGGAAGGCAAACGGCACGGCTTTGCCGTCGATATTGTGCCGCCGCTGCGGGATGGCGGCCGGCCGGTTTCGTCGCAGCCGATCCGCGAGGCGCTGGCCGGCGGCCGGCTGGACGCGGCCGCGGAATTACTAGGTTATCCCTGGTTTCTGTCCGGCACGGTGATCCACGGCGACAAGCGTGGCCGCGAGCTTGGCTTCCCGACGGCGAACCTGAAGCCCGATCCGTCCTGCGGGTTGCGCCACGGCATCTATGCCGTGCGTGCCGCTGTGGGCGGCCGCCGCTATGACGGCGTAGCGAGCTTCGGCCGCCGCCCGATGTTCGATGCCGGCACGGTGCTCCTGGAAATCTTCCTGTTCGACTTTTCCGGCGACCTGTATGGCGCGGACATGGATGTC
>JBAQAB010000217.1:0-11210 GCA_049285535.1 Xanthobacteraceae bacterium | reverse complement strand
CGCATGCTGCGTGTACGATTAAAAGCGGACGGACGCTTGGTCGAAGTGCTGCCCGACGGCAGCGAGCGCGCCATCGCCAGCGACCCGCGGGCGATTGCGACCGCGGCGCATGATGCGGCGCGCGCCGCGGAGCGCGTCAACGACGCCGCTCATGCCCGCAATATCCGCGGCCGCACCGGTCTCACCCAGGCCGCTTTTGCGGCGCGGATCGGGGTTCCGGTCGAAACCGTGCGCAATTGGGAGCAGGGCAAGCGCTCGCCGCGCGGGCCGGCCCGCGCGCTGCTTAAAGTCATCGAGGAAGCGCCCGAGGCCGCCTTCGCCGTGCTCGGCAAGGGGCGCTGAACGGGTCTGGAACGGGTTCCCCGGCATCGGCATTAGACTGGAATTGCACAGCGCAATCGCCGATGCTTGCGCCAGGCGCCACCGGCGACGAGCGCGGACACGGGACGAAACGACACGTGACAGCGATTGGACCAATCCCAAGCATCGAGGCGAACGGCGCCAAAATCCCGCTGGTCGGGCTCGGCACCTGGGAACTGCACGGCCGCACTTGCGCGCGGGCCGTCGAGCAGGCGTTGCGGCTTGGCTACCGCCACGTCGACACCGCGGAAATGTACGATAACGAGCGCGACGTCGGCGACGGCATCCGCGGCTCCGGCGTCAAGCGCAACGAGCTGTTCATCACCACCAAGATCTGGCCGACGCATTTTGCGCCGCGGGCGCTGGAGCGCGCCGCGCGCGATTGCCTGGTGCGGCTGCGCTTGAGCGAAGTCGATCTTCTGCTGCTGCATTGGCCCAATCCACAAATTCCGCTGTCGGAGACGCTCGGCGCCCTGGACAAGGTCAAGCGCGACGGCCTCGCCCGCAATATCGGCATCTCCAATTTCACCGTGGCGCAGATCGAGGAGGCGGTGGCGATCTCAACCGAGCCGCTGGTCTGCGATCAGGTCGAATGCCACCCGTATCTCGACCAGTCCAAGGTGATCGCGGCCTGCCATGCGCACGGCATGGCGGTGGTGGCCTATAGCCCGATCGCGCGCGGCAACGCCAAGAACGACAAGGTGCTGGCGCGCATCGGCGCCGCGCATAAGAAGACTGCGGCGCAAATCAGCCTGCGCTATCTGGTGCAGCAGAACATCGTCGTCATTCCGCGCACCAGCAAGGTCGAACGCTTGACGGAGAACGTCGCACTGTTCGACTTCACGCTCGGCGACCACGAGATGGCCGAGATCGCCGCGCTCGCCCGCCGCGACGGCCGCCTCGTCGATTGGTCCTATTCCGGCAGCGCCAAGTGGGATTAGGCTAGATTGAGGCGCGTACCCATAAACCAAGTTCCGTCAGCACGGCTCGCCGAATGTCCACCTCGCTCCGAAAGCGACTGAATTGCAGCGCCACCGCGAAATGATGCGATGGGCCGATGAGAGAAATCGCCAGCTTCTACCCGATCAGCCTAAAGCAAGTTCGTTTCGAAGCCGCGGCGCCATCGCTCGTGTCACATCAACCGGCTCAGGTACCGGTTCAACCAAGCAACCGATATGGTCAGGCTCCGGACCTGTCAGCTTTGGAGAGTTCTTCAGCCAGGTCTGGAGCGTCGCCAGCTCGTTCTTTATCTTGGACGTGTGCGGCCGTGCTCCAAGGCACGCTGTGACGGTACCGAATACAATGCTAACAGTCATTAGCAATATCGATGCCGAAAGGTGTTCATTCAGCAGCGCACTGGCCAAGAACAGTGCGCAGACCGGCTGAGCGAATTGAACTGGCGCGACGCGAACAAGACCCCCACGCGCGACCGCCCACAGCAACGATATATTCGCCACCACGGCTGCTCCGAACGTAATCGGAAGAAGGGCGCACCACGTGGTTCCCGTAAGATTCTGATAAACGTGCGGCGCTGCTAACAAGCGCATTACTGCCCAAGGAGCGAGAGTCGCGCTTGCAATCGTGATTGCCCATAACGCGGCCCCCAAGGGCGTTGTTCGCGAGCCGAGCCGGGCGCCAGCGACAATACCGATGGCAGACAAGGCACAGGCAATGAAAACGACGGTATCCCCAACGGTACTCGCGCCGCCAGACCGGCTCATGTTGCCCGCTGCGACTAAGACCGCCTCACCTGTGAGTGCAATTGCCGCGCCGACGAACCAAATTCCTCGCGGTAGGCGACGTTCTAACATCATCCCGATCAGCGCGATGGACAAGGGCATTGTCGCCATAATGAGAGCGGCGTGCGAGCCGGATGTGTGTTGGACCCCAACCGTAAAGAGGATGGGAAAGCCAGCAAAGTTTCCAAACGCGTACAAGAGCAAGAGGCCCCAATCCCGTTTTCCCGGCGCGGCTGGGCGCAGAATGAAGAGCAGAGGTAAGCTGAAGAAGCCGGCTCCCACCGTTCGTATTAGTCCGACCGAAATGCCCGAAAGCTGAGCGCCGGCAATCCGACTCGTTGCCGGTACGAGCGCAAAGAGGGCGATCGCAAAGCAAGCCACTCCAAAGACGACGCTGGTCTTGAGAAGGTTGCTGTTGAAACGCGACAATTCGTGCTTACGGCCAGTCGCGGTAACCGCGCTGCTTGTACTCATCATTTTCCCCCTCAAGGAGGCGGGTAAACAAATCCGAGTGCCGCAACTATTTACAGCAAAAAAGAAACGTCTTTCTTGAAAGTTGCCGATCAATTTGCGCAAGATGGCGAAGCCTCTGTTCACCATACAGATCCAAGACCCCATCGACCGGAGACGCCCGCTCTGCGTTTTTGTCCGAGATGAAGCAGACTTTGTGCGTCGCTCGGCATCGCGTGATGCTTAACGCGCTCGGCCAGCCTCGCGGATCCTGCTGCGCGGCAGGATTTCGATCCGGCCTATGTCGGACTCGGGTCACTTTCGACCGGGACGGGGCCAGCGGCAGGGCCGGCCATGTCGGCAGTGCTCCTGAAAGCGGAAGTAAAATCAGGCTATTAAATCAGCAGCGATCGGCCGTTGCAGGATTGGCTCACAGAGTCGGCATAAATTATTTCCCCGGATTGCGTCCGCAATCCGGGCTACTCAGGCCGCTTTGCTCTCCGCCGCGGCGGTGCGCTTCATGAAGTCGGCAAACACCCGCGCGATCTCCGGCTCGTAGGCGCCCCAGTCCGGGATCGGAATAAGCGGCACGTCCTGATCGGTGATCGGCAATTGATGCAGTTCGCTGCCGGCGATCGAGCGGTGCGCGGTAAGCCCGCTGGCGCTGGCATGGGTCTTGTCGTTACCGGGAATGACGATGGCCGGCGTCTTGATCGCGCGCAATTGCTCCGGGCCCACGCCCATCACCGGATATTGGCCGCCGGCGACGAAAATGTCGTTCCAGCGCGTCAGCACGTCGATGAATTGTTGCGCCGGGAGCTTGGCCAGATAGTCGCCGTTGCGCGGATTGGCGGCGATCCGTTCCTGCCAGGCCTCCATGGCGCAGACCGCGGCCATGCCACCTTCCTTGGCGGCGCGGATGAACTGGCCGTAGTAGTTTTCGGGGAGGCGCCCGGCGGCGAAGGGACCGCCGGTGACGCGTAGCAGCAACAGGCCGCGCACGGCCTGCGGGTAGTTCAGGTAGAACAGGATCGAGGTGCGCGCGCCGGCCGAGGAGCCGCTGAAGAAGGCGGGCAGCACATTCTGCTCGGACAAAAGCGCGTGCATGTCGCGCGTCCAGATGGTCTCTTCGCCCTCGTCGCCGGCGATCAAAATGTCGGACGCGCCGGTGTTGCGGCGGTCGTGCAGCATGACGCGATAACCGTAAGCGGCGATCTTTTCGGCGAGCGGAATGAACTCGTCATGCCCGCGCCGGCCGCCGGTGGTCATCACCACCCAAGGATGATTGTCCTTGCCGCGGTCGCCGACGACCCGCCAATTGATGTTCACGCCGTTGATCTTGCTGACCGGCATCGTGCGCTCCCTCCAGTTTAGGGGCGCCACTTCATCACACTCGCGAGGGTAGGCAAAGCCGCGGCGGTGGGCTTGCGTCAGAACTCGACGTCGAGCTCCTCGAGCTCGTCGGGCTCGGCTTTGGCGCCGGCAATCCATTCCTGGATGAACGGCACCGCCATGATGGTGCGGCAGTAGGCCTGCGAGACCGGGTCGAGCTGGACGTCGTAGGTGACGAAGCGCGAGCATACCGGCGCATACATGGCGTCGGCGGCACAGGGCTTTTTCCCGAACAGATAGGGGCCGCCATACTGCCCGATGCATTCGCGCCAGATCGCGGTGATGCGCTCGATGTCGCCGCGCGCGCCGGCCCAGGATTTGAAATGCGGGAAATGCGCCTTGATATTCATCGGCAGCGCCGAGCGCAGATTGGAAAAGCCGGAATGCATCTCGCCGCAGATCGAGCGGCAATGGGCGCGCTGGGTCTGGTCCGCCGGCAGCAACCCGGCTTCCGGACTGATCTCATGCAGGTATTCGGCGATTGCCAGGGTGTCCCATACTTTGAGGCCGTCGTGGATCAGGCAGGGCACCAGGAAGGACGGCGAAAGCAGCAGCAATTCGGCGCGAGTCGAAGGGTCGTCGGTCGAAACGTGCTGCTCTTCGAAATCGAGGTTCGCCATTTTGCATAGCAACCAGCCGCGCAGCGACCATGAGCCGTAATTCTTGCTGGCAAGCGTCAGAGTGGCCTTGGACATCCCATTGCTCTCTTTGAAAAACGCCTTGACTCAATGAGTTAGCGACCAAAACACGGTTTTTTGGCGGGCCGCTGGCTGTTATTTAAGCACCCCGCCTTCGGCCCCGTCCTGCATAATGCAGGATGTTCATATTCTTGTCGCAGTGCAACAAGAAATGCACTAGCTTTCAGACGTTGGGGGGTCGAACTGTGTCCGCCGTCTGGCGGATCCCGGCGCCCGTGGACCTGAACTGAGTCTCGGGATGCTCTATCTCGCCTACCAACTACAATCCGACATCATGACGCCGGTCCGCGCTTGGGCCAGCATGGCCGCGTCCGGCGGCGCGCCGCTGTTGTCCGACCATCCGGCGGTGCGCAATCTCACCGCGGTCTATGAATTGATCGCGCGCGCCGGCCTCACCCACACGCGGCCGCCGTTCGGCATCGACAAAGTCACCGTCGGCAACCGCGAGGTGGAAGTGCGCGAGGAGGCCGCGGCGACGACGCCGTTCGGCACGCTGCTGCATTTCAAGAAGGACATCGCCACCGCTCAGCCGCGCGTCCTTCTGGTGGCGCCGCTGTCGGGGCATTTTTCGACGCTGCTGCGCGCCACCGTGCGCACCATGCTGCCCGACCACGACGTCTACATCACCGACTGGCACAATGCCCGCGACGTGCCGCTCACCGCCGGCCGCTTCGGCATGGACGAATATACCGACTATCTGATCAAGTTCTTGGAAAAGATGGGACCGGGATCGCACATCCTGGCGGTGTGTCAGCCCTGCGTCGCCGTGCTCGCCGCCGCAGCGGTGATGGCGCAGGCCGGCAACCCGGCGCAGCCGCGGTCGATGACGCTGATGGCCGGTCCGATCGACACCCGGGTCAATCCGACCAAAGTCAACGAGCTCGCCAAGACGCGCACTATCGAATGGTTCGAGCGCACGCTGACCGCCTCGGTGCCGTTGCGCTATCCCGGCGCGTTCCGCCGCGTCTATCCGGGCTTCGTGCAGCTCGTCGCCTTCATGAGCATGAACGTCGAGCGCCACGTCAAGGCGCACAAGGAGCTTTACGACAATCTCGCCAATGGCGAATTCGAAAAGGCGGCGGTCACCAAGGCGTTCTATGACGAATACTTCGCGGTGCTCGATCTCACCGCGGAATTCTATTTGGAAACCGTGCAGCTCATTTTCCAGGATTACGCACTGCCGCTCGGCAAGCTCGAATGGCATGGCCAGCGCGTCGACCCCAGCGCCATCCGCAAGACCATGCTGCTGACGGTGGAGGGCGAGCGCGACGATATCTGCGCCGTCGGCCAAACGGTCGCCGCGCACGATCTTTGCAGCAAGCTGCGGCTCTATCTGAAGCGCCACCACATGCAGGCGGGTGTCGGCCATTACGGCGTGTTCTCCGGCTCGCGCTGGGAAAAGCAGATCTACCCGATCTTGAAGAACGTGATTTTGTCGAGCGATTGAGCGGCGCGCGCTAGCGCAGGAAGCTTTTTTCGATCTCGCGCATGCGGTGATCGCCCTGCAAGGCGAACACATCGGCAACCGACGCAATCTCGTTTTCCACGCCAGCAATGCCGCCTTCCGCCAGAATGCGGTGAAAGACTTTCTGCATCGCCGCAACGGCGGCCCGGATTGCGTGATTGCCGCAGATAATCAGGCCGACCTTGCCCAATGCGGCGATCTCGGTGAAGGCGAGTTGCGGATAACTGGTCGGCACCAGGACCAGCGGTACGCGCCCGGGCCAAGCCCGGCAGAATGCGACGATTTCATCCGGCGTTTGCGCTTTGCTATGAATCAGGACTGCGTCGGCGCCGGCTTCGGCATAAGCCGCCCCGCGGCGCAGCGCCTCGTCCTGGCCGCATCCGGCGATCAACGCCTCCGTCCGCGCAATGACCAGGGCTCCGCCGGCCGATTTGGCGGCCGCGATCTTGCCCTGGAATTCGGCGACCGGGACTAATTCCTGTCGTCCACCAACGCGCAGGCTAGAGTCCTTGGGAAACGTCTTGTCCTCGATGACGACCGCCGCCACGCCGGCGGCGGCATAACGCGGCACGACATAAGCGACGTTCACCGCATTGCCGTAACCGGTGTCGAGGTCCGCGATCACCGGAACGTCCTGCACCTCGCCGATCGCGCGCATCATCTCCAGATGCGTATTCATGGAGAGAATGTTGGCGTCGGGTACTGCGTAAGAAGCGGAGAGCTCAAAACCGCTGCCCCAGATTGCATCGAAGCCCGCACTGGCGGCGAGTTTGGCGGCCAGTGGATTGTGCGCCGCCATGGCCAGTGCCGGGCGATGAACATCGAGTTTTTGGCGCAGGGCCGCGGCGGACGAGGACTTATGTGTCATGAGTGTGAAGCTTACCGCATCGTCGCGGCGATAGCTCCTTGAGACGGTGCGATCGTTTGAAGCGTAGCGGGTTCACCGCCCGGATGCTTTCGAGGCGAAGAATTGCTCCATTTGAGGGTGAAATCAGGAACGAGACTGAACGAAGTTCTGCAGCGCATCGCGGACGCCCGCAATGACGTTTTCCCACGAGCGTGTGCCATCCTGTCGAAATAACCGAGCTGTCGGGTACCAGGGCGTATCGTCGCGATCCAACAGCCATCGCCAATCTGAATTATAGGGCAGCAATATCCACACTTGCCGTCCCATCGCCCCGGCTAGATGGGCGACGCTGGTGTCTACCGTGATAACCAGATCCAACAGATCGATCACCGCCGCCGTATCAGAGAAATCCTTCAGTATTTCGCCGCAAGAGACGATTTGAGGAAGCTCATGAAGCAGCGGAGCGTCGCCATCTCCGAGTTCTTTTTGCAGAGATATCCAATCTGCTTCGGCGGAGAAGAGTGGCGTAAGCGCCTGTAAATCGATCGATCGATTATGGTCGTTCCTGTGTTTTGCGCCTCCGCGCCAAACAATCCCTATTCGCGGCTTCTTGCGCGGCGGCAGCCGAGCATTCCATGCCGTGCGCAGCCGCTCATCGGCAAAGATATAACGCGGCTCTGACGGTATCGTTTGCAGCGTCGTTCCCAGCGCAAGCGGCAGGCTCATGAGTGGACAGTGCCAGTCGAATGCGGCCGGAACTTCATCGTGATTGATGAACTCTACGTCGGGAGTCAGTTGCTTAAGGAGTTGATACAAAGGCTCTTGCACCGACATCACAACCTTCTTCGCTCCTCTGGCTTTGAGAAGTTTGCCATATCGGCAGAACTGTATTGTATCGCCAAATCCCTGCTCCCAATGAACGAACAAAATCTTGTCCGCGAGGTCCTGCTGCCCGAGCCAAAGCGGTTTCGAAAACAGTCGATTTCCAAATGGCTCTTCGAGCTTCTTCCGCCATTCGTACAGACGCCAACCTTGCTCGAAGCGTCCCATCTGCAGGAAGCATAGGCTTTGGTTACTGTATGCCTCGGCGTAATCTGGCGTCAGCGCGATTGTCTTGTCGAAACTGGCGATTGCGTCATCGAGCCGCTTCAGGTCCTGCAGCACGCGGCCGCGGTTATTATACGCGTCCGCATAGTCGGGCCTTAGCGCGATTGCCCTGTCGAAATTGGCGACTGCTTCATCAAGACGCTTTAAGTCGTGCAACACGATGCCGCGGTTGTAGTAAGCCCCTGCGTAATCTGGCTTGAACCGGATTGCTGTGTCGAAATCGGCGAGTGCGTCAGAAAGGCGGCTTAAGTCCTTGAGCATATTCCCGCGGTTATTGTAGGCCTCGGCGTAATCCGGTTTCAGCGCGATTGCCGTGTCGAAACTGGCAAGCGCATCGGCAATGCGCTCCAGGTCTTTCAACGCAATCCCGCGGTTGTTATACGCCTCGGCGTAGTCTTGCTTCAGCGCGACCGCCTTGTCGTAGCTGGCGAGTGCGTCGGTAAAACGCTGCAAATCCCGCAGCACAATGCCGCGGTTATTGTGCGCCTCCGCGTAATCGGGCTTGAGCGCGATCACCTTGTCGAAACTGGCGAGGGCGTCGCCGAAACGCCTGAGGTCCTTTAGCCCGTTGCCCAGATTGTTGTGAGCGCCGGTCGAGTTGGGGTTGAACGTGACGGCTTTGGCGATCAGATCGACGCCGCTCTGCGTTCGGCCGGTTTGAAGCGCAACTACGCCAAGCAGATGCAGCGCGTCAAAGTGCGCCGGCGCGAGCGAAAGTACATCTTTGTAGAAATGCTCCGCTTCATTGAGTCGACCCTGTTGGTGCAGTGCTAAGCCCTGCCTGAGCTTTGCTTGAATCGAATCCGCAGATGCCTTCTGGAGCTCGGGCGTTTGCTGACGATCTTGTGGCACGATCGATACCCCAACAGACGTTTTCGAGCCCGCTTGTCCAAGCGTTTCAAGCCAACTCAATAGTTCTTCTTACCGCATGGCAGCAGCGATATTGCCGCCGTCGACGGTGGTGACGTCGGCGGTGGTCTTCAATTCCAGCGCCTGGTGCAGAAAGGCCTGCGCCACATCCTCGGCGGTGACTTCGCGGCCGAGCAGGTTGCCGCTCATGTAATCCTTCTCGGAAAGACCGCGCGCTTTCGATCGCGAGGCAATCATGTCGGGCGTGAGCAAGCCGGAGCGGATGCGGTCGGCATTGACGGCATTGGCGCGGATGCCGTCGGCGCCGTAATCGAGCGCGTATTGGCGCATCAAAGCGAGCGCCGCCGCTTTTGGGATGCCGTAGGGGCCGAAATTCGGACCCGGATTGACCGCCTGTTTCGACACGTTGAAGAGGAGACAGCCGCCGGTGCCCTGCGCCAGCATGATTTTCACCGCGGCCTGCGCGACCCGCTGGTGGCCGTAGAAATTCAGCTCGAAACTTTTGCGCATGATGTCTTCGGCGACTTCGCCGATGCGGCCCTGCCAGGCCGCGCCGGCATTCGAAACCACGATGTCGACGCCGCCAAAAGTTTTGACAATCTTGTCGAAGGCGGTGCGCACCGACTCGGCGTCGGTCACGTCGCAGGCGACCGGCAGCGCGGTCGGGCCGATCTTCACGGCTTCTTCGCCGGCAGCGGCGAAGTTCATGTCGAGCAGCGCGACTTCGGCCCCGGCCGCTGCAAAAATTCTCGCCGTTGCCGCGCCAATGGCGCCGCCGGCGCCGGTGACGGCAACTATCTGCCCTGCAAGCGGCAACAGTCCTTCCGAATTCTGGCGCGCGCCGAGCTTGGCCTGTTCCAGCGGCCAATATTCGCAATCGAACATGTCGGCCTCGGAAATCGATTCGAATTTGCCGATCGCTTCCGCCTCGCTGACGCCTTCGATCCACGCCTCGGCGATATCGGCAGCGATGATCGCATCGCGTTTGGAGCGGCCAAGACCGAACAGGCCGAGCCCGGGCACCAGCACGACGCGGGGCAGGGGATCGAGCTCATGCTTGATGCCGCCCACGCGTTTGTTGTGGCGCGCAAAATAGTCGCGGTAGTGCGTCGCGAATTGGCTTGCCCGCTGGCGCGCGGCGGAGGCGAATTCTTGGAGTTTGCCATTATCCGGCGCCGGCAATACCAGCGGCCAGTTCTTGGTGCGAATGGTGTGGTCGGGCGTGATGACGCCCAATTGGCTGACGCGTTCCAATTCCTTGGCATCGACGAAATTGCGCGCAGCCGCGCCGCCGCGGAATTCAAGCACGAGCCGCCGCCAGGCGCCTTCGACTGTCGCGTCTTTCTCGCTGCAGGCGCCGCGAACGATCGGCGCGACATGGGATTCGCCGGCGATATTGTGCGGCTGGGCAGCGACGGCGACGGTCTTACGCCTGGGCGCGATAAACTCCTCGGCGAGCGTGACCATCTCGATCATGCGCTCGTAAGTCTCGCGCGCGGTGTCGCCGAAGGTGACGATGCCGTGCTTGGAAAGGATGAGCCCGTCGCTCGGCTTGCCGCGCTCGAAAACCTCGATCGCTTTTTTGGCCAGCCCAAAACCCGGCATGACATAGGGCACGAAGCCCGGCCGCCGGCCAAAAACCTCTTCGCACTTTTTCTCGCCGTCGGGCTGATCGATCAGGCTCAGCACCGCGGTGGCGTGCGTGTGGTCGATGAATCTGTGCGGCAGAAAGGCGTGCAGCATCATCTCGACTGACGGATTGGCCGCCTTCGCATCGATCAGATTGGCACGCTCGATGGCGACCAGGTCTTCGTCGCCGATGGATTCGAGCGCGCGCAACTTGCGCATCGGCTCGAGCCGCACGGCGACGAAGTCTTCCGCGCCGATCTTCGCCATGTCGGAGCCCGAAGATTTTACCCAAAGCACGTCAGCTTCTTCATCGAGGCGATCCCGCAGGCGCGCTTTGAGCGAGGTATTGCCGCCACCGTGCAGGACGAGCTTCGGCTCGCGGCCGAGCAGGCGCGCGGTGTAGATACGGAGTGCTAGATCGCGGTCGAGGCCCGACGCCGCGCCGTCCGCGACAAAATTTTCAGCGTCACGATCGACCCAGCCGCTTTTCACGGGTTGCGATCCGCCGTTTAGCCGTCGGCAAAACGGCGCGACCACCATCCGGTGCGGCGCGGCCGATCGGATTCGGCAGCCTCGCCGATTTCGGTAATCACCGGCTCCGGCGTGGCCGACACTGGCTGCTGCGTTTGCGGCGGTGGCAGACCCTCATCGGC
>JBAQAB010000216.1:0-6703 GCA_049285535.1 Xanthobacteraceae bacterium | reverse complement strand
CGGCTTCTGCTTGAGCCACTCAACCGGGGGATAATCAGAGATGGGATCGATGTCCCGGCGATATCGTTCAAGTTGACGTTCAAGCGAAATTTTCTGACCCTTTCGGGCAATCTCGGCAAATTCGTCGGCAGCTTCCACGCCATCGTTGAACCGATCTTTCGGTTCGAGCTGCAAACACCGTTCAAACCAGGCTTCGAATTCTGGCGGGACATCGCTCGTCGTGGCTGCTTTTGCGAGCCATATAGGGACCTTGCCATCCACCGGAAGACGGCTTCCAGAAAGCAGGTTCCAGACCAACGCACCCGAGAGATACACGTCCTGCTGGAACGCCGTACCAGGCTGGACGCGTCCGACATCCTCCGGAACGCGGTGTCCACCCGCCAACAGCTTGGAACGAGCGGCGCCGATCGACGCGCGTTCAGGAAACTGCGAGGCACCGAATCCCGATACTACGACCTTACTGCGACTCTCGTCTATCCAGACGGAGTGCCGGTCGATGTCGCGATGCGCGACGCGGGCACGGTGCAAGGACGCCACACGGTCGAGAAACAAACGGGCGAGTTCGATTCGCCGTTCGATACTGAGGTCCGTGATGGAGCCCGCGAAGCGCGTCAGGCGTTCCAAATCGGGCATGCGATCGAACAGTTCGGAGTAACGCAGCGAGAACTCGCCATCATACGCCACCGATCTGAGCACGTAATTCTCGTACAAAGACGGATCGTGCTTCCGCAGATGACCTAGAACCGCGCGCTCGCGCTCGGCGATCGGACGACGGACCTCCTCAACGAGAAACTCGTCTTCGACCGAGAAATTCCAGAGCCGCAATAGGCCAGTGTAGTTCGGATTATCCGCCTCGTGGCAGGCGAACTCCGAGAAAAGCTTGTGTTTGAACTCGGCGGGACCTGTTGGGACAAAACCGTGATATTTCGCTCGGCGTGGCTCGAATAACAGCCCATTGCGAAAGAATTTGTGAAGCAACGATAGCGAGCCGCCAGTACAGAGCGGAGCCGAGGCGTCAAACTTGCTGCGTGTCGTAAATACCTGTCCGTAATGGCGCGGATCGGTAATGCGGAGGAAATCCGATAATTTCAGTGTGCGATCACGTTCGACCTGATCGAGCCCGCTCGGATCAACCGTTGGATTTGTGAGAATTACGACGCTCTCAATTGGAGGTACGGCCTTAAGTTGGGTAAGCTCCTTTTGGATGAGTGATGCCAGAACTTTTGCATTCTCTCGGATCTTGTGGGCCGGGGACGCGCCGAGAAAATCATCCCCGCGGTGCCAGAAGCCGCCACGGTTCTCCAATTTTCCCCGAAGGTGTTTCAGGTCGGCAAGAATGATTCGGTCGTGCGTGATCAACACTGCGTCGATCTCGCGATCCTGGCCGCGTCGACCCGGTTGACGCATCACGAAATTCGCGAATCCCTTCCACGCTGGGGGGAGCGCACGACGCAACTCGGCGAGTCCCTCCATTTCCGTAGGATGGGGACCCTGCGGCAAGAAAAACTCGATGTCCACGGCCCAGTCCCTTTGCCATTTTCAAGCAACAGCAGGCGCAGCGGCAAAGTTGGAATATGCACGGCCTCAAATTCAATTGTGCCATCAGTTCCAACCGCTAGCTGCGTGCTAAGAACTGATACCGCAGCCAGACCGTTTTTGCCGCCGCCGCATTGCATCGTACCCCCTGTGCCCGCGATCTGCAGCAGGTGTTGGTATGCACATGCCGGCCAGCCGTCAATTGCCGCTCACCGGCAGGAATTAGCCTCGGTCGTTCGGGCCGCCCCAAGCGATTACCGACGAAATCGCGCCTGCCAACTTTGCTCTAAAGAGTGTTCTTCTTCGTCGGGTTTCTCCAACTGGAGCAAAATCAGTGCGAAACCCTGCTGTTGGAGATAGACCTGCTCATACAAAATCGGCGCACGCTCCCCTCGCTTAACTTCGATCCAGTTATCTGGCGTGATCTCCTTCATGTCGCTTGCTACACCAAGATTGTGCTTGCCGCAAAAATAGAGCGAACTCGGCGGAACGGGGTCACCTCTGTCAACCTGGATAAAGGGAAACCGAATGCGATTCCGGTACGACCATTGGACCTTGCCGTTCTGCACGACAACGATTGCGATCGTCTCGGGATGATATTCGGCGTAGGCCCGCGCCATCGCTTGCTTGCTGACTTCGAAATCCCGCGAAAGCTTGGCAATGTGCTGGAGGTCTGGATCGCGGCAAGTCCGCAACGCGATCCTAAGAGCCGGTGGCGGAATCAATATAAGCGACGAAAACCGGTTTGCCTCGACTTCCATCCGAGACCGCCGATCCGTTTCCTTGGCGCTGAGGCGCATCATGTCCTCCCGCGAACACAAAAAACGCCCGGGCTTGTCCGGCATGTGTGTCGGGATCAAAAAATGTGCGAGTTCATGCCCAACTGTAAATCTGCGGCGATAGGGGTGGCTTGCTTCGTTGACGAGGATCACGCCGCTGCTGCGCTCCGGGTCAGTGATTAATCCGCCCTCGAAGCCCTCGGTTTCGAGCGGCTGAATGTTTGAGATATCGAGCTGTCGGCAAAGGTCGTCGATCGGAACGGGTATCGGAAGATTTGGCTCGGCCTTGAGGATGAGCGTGACAAGCTTCTCCGGCGAGCCGGCATCCGCCAAATCAATACGCGACACGGACATCAGGCCTCTCCCTTTTTCTCCCGGAAATGCTGCATGATCGTCTTTATGGTGCGTCGGTCGGCCTCGCTTAGGTTTCTAAAGACGCTGAGCATCCGAGCGAAAATGAATTGAGAAGGCGGGTCCTGGCGCAGACCATAACCGGCTGAGCAGCAAATGATCGTATCAACCGGAATGACATTCAAGCTGACATCCGGCGAACGTTCCGGCCATAGGCAACCCAAACCGAGATTGTCGTAAATGCCCCCGTCGGTCAGAATCACGCGGCTTTTTTTAAGTTCTCCGTCTTTTTCAAAGATGAGTGTTTCGTCGAAGGCAGGAAGAAACAGCGGATATGCCGCAGAAGCCGCTACTGCATGAGCGACGGAGGCGTTGTTGCGATGGAGCTTTCCCCAGCGCCAGGAGCCGGACTCAAGAGTGCCAAAGCGAAAGGCTGAGCCTGTTCTCAATTCCGTCGCGTTGATGACCAGATGAGGTTGCGCCGGTAGTTCACCTAACGCTGCCCCATGGAACAGCAGATCGTTAAGGGTCGCCTCTAGCAGCGTCGTCCGGCTCGCAAATCGATGAAGGGGAGATCTGATCTCAAGATGTTCGAATTTGTTCGAGAGCCACGAGGGTGCAATGGAACTTGCGATGGACACCAGCAGCCTAAGGACCGCAATGCACAGCGCAACGAGTCCAATTGCGATGAAGGCGCCTATAATTTTAATGCCGAGGATACTGAAGAGTCTCATTGCCATTGGCTTGGCTAGGCCGCACGACAACATCTCGCGGATTTTCGCCTCGAACGACGAAAAATCTCCTCGGTGCGCCAAGTAGTAGGCGCCGATGACGCTACCACCGGACACGGTCGACAGCACATTGACGCGAGCTAATAACCCAAGCTCGTTGAGTGCGCGCAGACAACCTAGGTGAAAGGCGATTGCACGCGATCCCCCGCCGGACAAAGCCAAACCGATCTTGCGCTCGTCCCCACTACCTACGTTTGTCCGATCGGCGGATTGGGCGTCAGTCATGAGAGCGTTCCCTTCGCCTCATTCTAAGCCCGTAAAGGGGTAAGCAAATTCCACTTTCTGTATCGGCATTCAGGATTTAATGCTTTCCGTAATGGCTATTGAAGCCTGATCCAAATTGGCCGCGCATCTTCCGGCTTCCAGGGTGCGGGTGGCCGTGTGAATACCGTGCGATTCACACGGGATGTCTCGTAACTTGGCGCGCTCGAAGGGATTCGAACCCCTAACGTGCAAAGTCGCAGCGCCGATTTTGATCCGGCAACTGCCGCTAATGACTGCCGCTAATGCCGCTAAGGATGGCTATAACCGATTGATTTCATTGACTGGCGCGCCCGAAGGGATTCGAACCCCTGACCTCTGCCTTCGGAGGGCAGCGCTCTATCCAGCTGAGCTACGGGCGCGTGTCGCCTAGATAGCGGAACGCCCAGAGGGCGGCAACGGCCCGGTGACCTTGCCGCATGCGTCACTGGCTCCTAATGTTTGCATCCATTATCCGTCACCTTGAGGTGGCCGCGCAGCGGCCCTCGAAGGGCGACGGCCCGGGCCGTGCATCCTTCGAGGCGCGCTTTCAGCGCGCACCTCAGGATGACGGGAAACACTAGGGAGAAGCCCCATGTCCCAACTTGCGGAAAAAGCGGAGCAACGCGAGGCGAAAGCGGTCCAAATCAAGGACGCCGCGTTCAAATGGGACGATCCGCTCGACCTCGAAGGCGAATTGACCGAGGAAGAGCGCATGGTGCGCGACACCGCGCGCGATTATGCGCAGGAGAAGCTGTTTCCCCGCGTGCTGGCCGCCAACCGCGAGGGCAATTTCAATCCGGACATTTTGCGCGAAATGGGCGAGCTCGGGCTGATCGGCTCGACCATTCCGCAGGAGTATGGCGGCGCCGGACTCGGCTATGTGTCTTACGGGCTGATCGCGCGCGAGGTCGAGCGCGTCGATTCCGGCTTCCGCTCCTTGATGTCGGTGCAGTCGTCGCTCGTCATGTATCCGATCTATGCCTATGGCAGCGAAGCGCAGCGCCGCAAATATTTGCCCAAGCTCGCGTCCGGCGAATTGGTCGGCTGCTTCGGCCTGACCGAGCCCGACCACGGCTCCGATCCCGGCGCGATGGTGACGCGCGCCGAGAAAGTGCCGGGCGGCTTCAGCCTCACCGGCGCCAAGATGTGGATCACCAACGCGCCGGTCGCCGACGTTGCCGTGGTCTGGGCCAAGCTCGACGGCAAGATCCGCGGCTTTCTGGTCGAGCGCGGCACCAAGGGCCTGTCGACGCCGAAGATCGACGGCAAGCTGAGCTTGCGCGCTTCGATCACCGGCGAGCTGGTGCTCGACGGCGCGGTGGTGCCGGAAGAAAACATTTTGCCGAATGTTTCAGGCCTCGCCGGCCCGTTCGGCTGCCTCAATGTGGCGCGCACCGGCATTGCCTGGGGCGCCATCGGCGCGGCGGAATTCTGCTGGCACCGCGCCCGCGATTACGCGCTCAACCGCAAGCAATTTGGCCGGCCGCTCGCCGCCAATCAATTGGTGCAGAAGAAGCTTGCCGACATGCAAACCGAGATCACGCTGGGGCTGCATGCCGCGCTGCGGCTGTCCCGCATGATCGACGCCGGCACCGCCTCGCCGCCGGCGATCTCGATGCTCAAGCGCAACAATTGCGGCAAGGCGCTCGACATCGCCCGCCTCGCCCGCGACATCCACGGCGGCAACGGCATAGCCGAGGAATATCACGTCATGCGAGTGCTCTGTAATCTGGAGACCGTGAACACTTACGAAGGCACCCACGACATCCATGCCCTGGTGCTGGGGCGCGCACAGACCGGCATCCAGGCGTTTTTCTAAACTTCTTCCTAGGTCGGATTAGGCCAAGCCCTAATACGGCCGTGGAGAGGATGAAGCAAGCGGCGGATAAAGCTTCGGCCGATCCGCCCTACCCTTTCGCTAAATCTGTCACACATAATCGGTACGCCGGGGCCGCATCCACGCAAGGAGAACCTCATGCGCTTACCTTTGATCCCACCCGCCGAACTCACGCCGGAACAGCGACCGGTTTACGACGACATGAAAGCCGGCATCGAGAAGAACTTTTCCGGCTTCAAGACCATCGCCGACAACGGCGCGCTGCTCGGGCCGTGGAATCCCTGGCTGCATGAGCCGAAATTCGGCAAGCCGATCTGGGACCTGACCTTGGCGCTCTCGGTATCGCCGTCGCTGCCGCGCCCGGTGCGCGAAGTGGCGATCCTGGTCACCGGTGCGACGTTTCACTCCGCCTACGAGCTTTACGCCCACGTCATCGCGGGTGAAAAAAGAGGGCTGTCCGACGACAAGCTCGCCACCATCGTCTCCGGCCAACGCCCGACCGACCTGACGGACGAGGAAGGCGTCGCCTATGACGTCGCCTCCTCGCTCCTGCATCACGGCACTTTGCCCGAACTCAGCTACCGCGCCGCCGTAAAAGCCTTCGGCGTGCACGGCGCCGCCGAATTGATCTATCTCGTCGGCCTGTATTGTCTCGTTTCGGTGACGCTCAACGGCTTCAACGTGCCGGTGCCGGAGTCCGAGGCGGAGTGAAGATGGCGCGCGGCGGATGGACGATCCCTTCGACTTAAATCGTTTCGTCGACGCGCAGGCATCTGTCTATCAGCGTGTGCTGACGGAGCTGCGGGGCGGCCGCAAAGCGAGCCACTGGATGTGGTTCATCTTCCCGCAAATCAAAGGGCTCGGTTCGAGCCCGATGGCGAAAAAATACGCCATCGCCTCGCGCGCGGAAGCGCAAGCCTATCTGGAGCATCCCGTCCTCGGATCGCGGCTGCGGGAATGCGCCCGGCTTGTCACCGCAGTGCCGGATCGTTCCGTCGAGGGGATTCTCGGCTATCCCGACAATCTGAAATTCCGCTCGTCGATGACGCTGTTTGCCGCCGTGGCGGCGGACAACAAGGATTTCACCGATGCGCTCGACAAATTCTATGGCGGCGAAGCCGATCCGGCGACGCTGGAGCGGCTGTAGTCCCGCATCGTCATGGCTC
>JBAQAB010000215.1:0-1984 GCA_049285535.1 Xanthobacteraceae bacterium | reverse complement strand
GAACATCGGCATTATCTCGTCATAGCTGCGGCTGGTGATATCCTCGTCCTTGCCGGTGATAGGCCCTGCGATCTTCACCGTTTCGGCCTTGTTCGCGCGCATAAACGCGATGGTCTCGAACCAGCCTTTGAGGAAATTGCGCAGATCGTCGGGCTTGCTGGCGATATCCTTGTCGGTCGCGTAGATTACATGAATCATAAAATCCTTCATCTGCGTGAAACGCACCAGGATGCGGCCTTCACCCTTTTTCTCCAGTTCAAACGCATTGCCGACATCCATGATAATGCCATCGATATCGCCGCGCTTGAGCGCCGCGATCTGGGCCGGCATGGCGCCCATCGGCTCGATGTCGATGCCGTTCGGGCCCCAGCCCTGACTGCGCGATGTTTCGCTGACAAGGAAGTAAGTCAGCGATCCGGCGGTGGAGACGCTGACCTTTTTGCCCTTGAGATCGGCGACGGTCTTCGGCCCGTCCGGACGGACCACGATGGCGAGCAAGAGCGGCGGCCCGGCCATCGCGGCGATGGCCTTCACCGGCGAGCCTTTGGCGATAAACGCCATTGCTGGGCCCGATCCCATTCCCACATCGATACTGTCGGCGGCCATGGCCTGTTGCAGTTTGGCATCGCCGCCGAACGCGGTCTCCTGGATGTCGAGGCCGTGTTTTTTGAAGAAGCCCTTCTGCATGCCGATATCGAGCGGCGTAAACGAGAACGGTTCTGGTACCGACTTGCCGACCCTCAGCATGTCGTCGGCCTTGGCAGTGGCGGAGATGCCGGCCATGCCGGCGGCGATGATGGCCAACGCTACAACTCGGCGCAGCTGTTTACACGTGGCGAGCCTATTGCGCATGATTGTTCCTTCTCCTCCGATCGCCTGAGGTTCGACGTTCTTACTGTGTGGGTAGGAACGCCTCGGTGATGAGTTTGCTCATGTCGGGTTCCTGCGGCAGCGTTTTCATCTCGAGAAAGGATCGCCGCAACACCGCCAGGGCCTGCGGGTCGAATCGGCCGTCGTCGGAAAACATCGGCATCAATTCGTCGTAGATCTGGGAGGTAAGAGTGGCGTCGGTGTCCAACACCGGCATGGCGATCTTGACGGTTTCGTCCTTGTGGGTGCGCATGAAGGCGATGGATTCGAACCAGCCCTTGAGGAAACGGCGCAGGTCGTCAGGCCTCTCCTCGATCGCCTTATCGGTGGCGAAAATGACGTGGGCATGGAAATGCTTCGCTATGTCGCCGAACCGCAAAATGATACGCCCGTCGCCGTGATCGGCATAGTTGAGCGCAACCGCGAGATTGACGACGGCGGCGTCGATCGCCTTGGATTTCAGCGCGGCGACCCGTGCACCGTCCTCGCCGATGGGCACCGCCGTCATACCGTCGTTGCCCCAGCCCTCTTGCCGTGAAATCTCGTCAACAAGCCAGCTCGTTATCGAGCCGACGGTGGAGATGCCAACTTTTCTGCCTTTGAGATCGTCGGCCGATTTGACGTCGCCGTCATTGCGCGCCACCAGCGCGAAGATCAGCGGCGGCCCGGCCATGGCGGCGATGCCCTTGACCGGCGAGCCCTTGACGATGAAGGCCAGACCTGGTCCCGAGCCCAAGCCGACGTCGATGCTGTCGGCCGCCATCGCTTGCTGCACCTTGGCGTCGCCGCCAAAGCTCGCAACCTGCAGATCGAGGCCGCTGCGTTTGAAGATGCCGGTCTGGCTGCCGACGTCGACCGGGACGAAGGAGAACGCCGTTCGGCCGGCCTTGCCGACCCGCAACACCTCGGCATGGGCGGAATCCGGAAAGCCGAACGCCAGCGCCACCAGCCCAGCCAAGCCGAGCAATAGGCCGCGCGCCGCGCGTCCTGCACTTGCTCGACCCATCATGTGGCCGTTCCTTCCCTTAAGCCGCATCTTATGTCTGACGCGCACTTCCTATTCTAGCTTGCCGCGCCGCCGTGGCGACCGGCTTTTCGCTTCATTTCGCCGCGC
>JBAQAB010000214.1:0-4846 GCA_049285535.1 Xanthobacteraceae bacterium | reverse complement strand
ATAGAGCGCACGACCGGCGATGGCGCCTTGCAGTTTTTGCGCGCGGGGTTCCAGCAAAGCACGCACGTCGTCGAGCGAGGCGAGGCCGCCCGAGGCGATGACCGGCATGGAAACCCGTTCGGCCAGCGCGATCGTCGCTTCGAGATTGAGGCCCTCGAGCATGCCGTCGCGCGCGACGTCGGTATAGACGATGGCCGCGACGCCGGCGTCCTCGAAGCGGCGCGCCAGTTCGAGCGCGGCAAGCTCCGACGTCGCCGCCCAGCCCTCGACCGCGACCTTGCCGTCGCGCGCGTCGAGCCCGACGGCGACGCGGCCCGGAAATGCGCGCGCCGCGTCTTTGACCAGCGCCGGATCGCGCACCGCGGCGGTGCCGATGATGACGCGCGCAATGCCCTTGCCGAGCCAGCCCTCGATCGTAGCGCGGTCGCGAATGCCGCCGCCGAGCTGGGCCGGAATTTTGACCGCTGCAAGAATACGCTCGACGGCTTGCGCATTCATCGGCTTGCCGGCAAAGGCGCCGTCGAGATCGACGATATGCAGAAATTCGAAACCTTGCCGCTCGAAGGCCAGCGCCTGCGCCGCCGGATCGCGGTTGAACACCGTTGCTCGCGCCATGTCGCCCTGCCGCAGCCGCACGGCTTCGCCGTTCTTGAGATCGATGGCGGGGAAGAGGATCACGGCTTCCACTTCAAAAAATTCGTGATCAGCGCCAGTCCGAGTTTCTGGCTCTTCTCGGGATGAAACTGCGTGCCGACGATATTGTCGCGCCCGACGATCGCGGTCACGGCGCCGCCGTAGTCGGCGGTCGCAACGAGATCGGCCGGCTGCGCCGGATTGAGCTGATAAGAATGCACGAAATAAGCGTGCCGGCCTTGCGGTCCGAGCGAGAGCCCGGCGATCAGCTGGTGCGGCTGCGCGATGGTAAGCGTGTTCCATCCCATGTGCGGGATTTTCAGGCTTGGATCGCCGGGCGCAATCCGATCGACCTCGCCGGCGATCCAGCCGAGACCTTCGGTGATTTCGTATTCGCGGCCGCGCTCGGCGAGAAGCTGCATGCCGACGCAAATGCCGAAGAACGGCCGGCCTTTGCGGCGAACCGCATCGTCGAGCGCTTCCACCATGCCGGGGACCGCAGCGAGCCCGCGCCGGCAATCGGCAAAGGCGCCGACACCCGGCAGCACCACGCGATCGGCGCGCGCCACCTCGGCCGGATCGTCGGTGACGAGGATCGGCTGATCCAACCCGGCTTCACGCGCCGCGCGCTCGAACGCTTTGGCCGCCGAGTGCAGATTGCCGGAACCGTAATCGACGATAGCGACGCTCACCGCTGCGCTCCCGGTTCCGGAAAGAGGCCAACGATGCCCGGTGGGGCGGTGCCGCCCGGAGCGGGCGGCTGCGATGGTGACGAAGGGTTCGATGGCGCGCCGCCGCGGGGAGACTCGTCGAGCCAAATGTCGAAAAACCGCCGCTCGGCGTCTTCAAGGTCGTCGCCGCTGACGATCCCGAGATTTCTCCAGCCCCGTCGTCGCAATGCGAAGCGCCGCAGCGTACCGGCTTCGAACCCGACCAGCAGCGAGATCAGAACGCCGACGCATGTGATGACGCAGGACGACGCGCCCACGAGCCGCAAGGCGGTGTCGAAGCACGCAACAGCGACCAGATAGATCACCAGCACCAGCCAGAGCCGGTGACGCAGCATCCAGAACGGCGTGAGCAAGAACGCCCACCAGTAGAATCCGTCGCGCACAAAGACAAAGCGCTCGGCATCGGCCAACGCGTCGGCGCCCCGCTGCGGCGGCTCATGGACGGTGTAAACGGACATCGATTTCGTCTTCCAGAGACTTTGTCTTTAGAGCTAGCCGCCAAGCGTGCCTTTGGTCGACGGCACCTCATTTGCCGCGCGCGGATCGATGGCGACGGCTGCACGCAGCGCCCGCGCCAAACCCTTGAAGCAGGATTCGGCGATATGATGGTCGTTGCTGCCGTAGAGCGTCGCGACATGCAGCGTGACCGCGGCATTCACCGCGAAGGCCTGAAACCATTCCGCGATAAGCTCGGTATCGAACGGCCCGATCTTGGCCCGCCCGAACTCGACCTTGAACACCAGGAACGGCCGGCCGGATAAGTCGACCGCCACACGGGTAAGCGCCTCGTCCATCGGCAAGTGCACGTCGGCATAGCGCGTGATGCCCTTCATATCGCCGAGCGCCTGTTTGAGCGCCTGACCGAGCGCGATGCCGACATCCTCGGTGGTGTGGTGGTGATCGATGTGCAGGTCGCCCTTGGCCTTCACGGTGATGTCGATGCGCGAGTGCCGCGCCAAGAGGTCGAGCATGTGATCGAGGAAGCCGATCCCGGTCGCGATCGACGACGCGCCGGTGCCGTCGAGATCGATGGCGACCTCGACGTCGGTTTCCTTGGTCTTGCGCTTCACCGCGCCCTTGCGCATCGCGCTCTCCGCACCTGATCGCGGGCGTTTTATCAGGGCTTGGTCCGAGCCGCCACCCGCGGCGGCCGGATTTGCATTGCCGGCGGCCAACTCCTAAATCTCCCCTAACCCAAGGTTTTCCGACGCATGTCATCTCCCGAAACCGGCCAAACTGGCCATTGGCACGGCACCACCATCTTGACCGTTCGCAAGGGCGGGCTGGTCGCGGTCGGCGGCGACGGCCAGGTCTCGATCGGCCAGACCATCGTCAAGGCCAATGCCAAGAAGGTGCGCCGCCTCGGCAAGGGCGACGTCATCGGCGGCTTTGCCGGCGCCACCGCCGACGCTTTCACGTTGTTCGAGCGGCTGGAATCCAAGCTCGAACAATATCCCGGCCAGCTCACCCGCGCCGCGGTCGAGCTTGCCAAGGACTGGCGTACCGACCGCTTTTTACGCCGGCTGGAAGCCATGATGATCGTCGCCGACAAGGACGTGTCGCTGGTGCTCACCGGCACCGGCGACGTGCTGGAGCCTGAAGCCGGCATCGTCGGCATCGGCTCCGGCGGCAACTATGCGCTTGCCGCCGCTCGGGCGCTGGCCGATGGGCCGCTAGATGCCGAAGCGATCGTGCGCCGTTCGCTCGATATCGCCGCCGATATCTGCGTCTATACCAACCGCAATGTCACAGTTGAGACGTTGAAAGCGTGACCGACTTTTCCCCCCGTGAAATCGTCTCCGAACTCGACCGCTTCATCGTCGGCCAAGGCGACGCCAAGCGCGCGGTCGCGATTGCCTTGCGCAATCGCTGGCGGCGGCTGCAGCTCGACGACAAGCTGCGCGAAGAAGTCCTGCCCAAAAATATTCTCATGATCGGGCCAACCGGCGTCGGCAAGACCGAAATTTCCCGGCGCCTCGCCAAGCTTGCGGGCGCGCCGTTCCTTAAAATCGAAGCGACGAAATTCACCGAGGTCGGCTATGTCGGCCGCGATGTCGAGCAGATCGTGCGCGATCTGGTCGAGGTCGCCATTGGCCTGACGCGCGAGAGAAAGCGCAAGGACGTGCAGGCGCGCGCGCAGCAAGCGGCCGAGGACCGCGTGCTCGATGCCCTGGTCGGCGCCGGCGCAAGCGCTTCAACCAAGGAAGCGTTCCGCAAGAAGCTGCGCGCCGGTGAGCTCAACGACAAGGAAATTGAGATCGAAATACAGGCCGCCGGCAGCGGCATGCCGCTGTTCGACATTCCCGGCATGCCGGGCGCGCAGATGGGCGCAATCTCGATCGGCGACATTTTTGGCAAGCTCGGCGGCGGCCGCACCAAGACGCGGCGCGTCACCGTGCAGGATTCCCACGACATCCTGATCAACGAGGAATCCGACAAGCTGCTCGACACCGATCAGCTGACGCAGGAAGCGATCAGGGCGGTCGAGAACAACGGCATCGTGTTTCTCGACGAGATCGACAAGATCTGCGTGCGCGAGGGCCGTGTCGGCGCCGACGTGTCGCGCGAAGGCGTGCAACGCGATCTGTTGCCGCTGATCGAAGGCACCACGGTGGCCACCAAGCACGGCGCGGTGAAGACCGACCATATCCTGTTCATCGCCTCGGGTGCCTTCCACATTTCGAAACCGTCCGATCTGTTGCCCGAACTGCAAGGCCGGCTGCCGATCCGCGTCGAGCTGAAACCGCTCACCCGCGACGATATGCGGCGCATCCTCACCGAGCCCGAAGCCTCGCTGATCAAGCAATATATCGCGCTGATGGCGACCGAAGGCGTGACGCTGGAGTTCGCCGAGGACGCCATCGATGCAGTGGCCGATATAGCCGTGGCGGTGAATGCGAGCGTGGAAAATATCGGGGCGCGGCGGCTGCAGACGGTGATGGAGCGCGTGCTTGACGACGTGTCGTTCGGCGCACCGGACCGCTCCGGCGAGACGGTGAAGATCGACGCCGCCTATGTGCACAAATACGTCGGCGACCTCGCCAAGAACGCGGATTTGAGCCGCTTCATCCTCTAACCGGGTGGCGCCGGCCGGCCGCCGTGACGGCTCATGGCGTGGGCCGGCCATTGCCGCTAAGCTTGCTGCTTCGGCCGGGGAGTGGCCATGCTGACGCGTCGCCGCTTGATTGCGCTTTCTGCCGCCTCGACGCTCGCGCCGAATAGTCTCGCGCGCGCCCAGTCGAGTGCCTGGCCCAATCGATCCGTTCGTTTGATCGTGCCGCTCGCGGCGGGGGGACCGACCGACACGCTGGCACGCGTGCTTGGCGATGGATTGTCAAAGCTGTGGGGGCAGCAGGTCGTTGTCGAGAATAAGCCCGGCGGCGGCACCAATATCGCCAATGAATATGTCGCGCGTTCCGAGCCCGTCGGCTACACCGCGCTGTTTGCCACCTCATCGCTGGCGACGGTTGGCAGCCTCTACC
>JBAQAB010000213.1:0-2102 GCA_049285535.1 Xanthobacteraceae bacterium | reverse complement strand
CAGAAGCCGGTCGTCATCGACATGTTCTGCTACCGCCGCCACGGCCACAACGAAGGCGACGAGCCGTCGTTCACGCAGCCTTTGATGTACAAGGCGATCGCCGCGCATCCGACGACGCTGGAAATCTACGGCAAGAAGCTCGCTGCCGAGGGCGTCGTCACCACCGGCGAAGTCGAGAAGATGATGGCGGACTGGCGCGCCCGGCTCGACACCGAGCTTGAGGCCGCGCAAGGCTACCGCGCCAACAAGGCCGACTGGCTGGACGGCCGCTGGTCCGGCTTCAAGACCGCCGAGAGCGCTGACGACCCGCGCCGCGGCCACACCGGCGTCGATCTCGTCGAGCTCAAGGAGATCGGTCAGAAGATCACCACGCTGCCGCCGGGTTTCCATCTGCATCGCACGCTCAACCGTTTTATCGACAGCCGGCGCAAAGCGATCGAAACCGGCGTGGGCATCGACTGGGCGACCGGCGAGGCGCTGGCGTTCTGCTCGCTGCTGCTCGACGGCAACAAGGTGCGGCTGTCCGGGCAGGATTCAGAACGCGGCACGTTCTCGCAGCGCCATTCCGTGCTGGTCGACCAGGAGACCGAGAACCGCTACACGCCGTTTAACCATCTCGCCGACGGCCAGGCTCGCTTCGAAGTCATCAATTCGATGTTGTCGGAAGAGGCCGTGCTCGGTTTCGAATACGGCTATTCGCTCGCCGAGCCCAATGCGCTGACACTGTGGGAAGCGCAATTCGGCGATTTCGCCAACGGCGCGCAAGTGGTGTTCGACCAGTTCATCTCGTCCGGCGAACGCAAATGGCTGCGCATGTCAGGTCTGGTCTGCCTGTTGCCGCACGGCTACGAGGGGCAGGGGCCGGAGCATTCCTCGGCCCGGCTCGAGCGGTTTCTCTCGATGTGCGCCGAGGACAATATGCAGGTGGCCAACTGCACCACGCCGGCGAACTACTTCCACATCCTGCGTCGCCAGCTCAAACGCGATTTCCGCAAGCCGCTGATCCTGATGACGCCGAAGTCGCTGTTGCGCCACAAGCGCGCGGTGTCGCGGCTCGACGAGATGGGACCGGACACGTCGTTCCACCGGCTGTTGTGGGACGACGCGCAAATGCTGCCGGACGAGAAGATCAAGCTCGTCGCCGACGGCAAGATCCGCCGCGTCGTTGTCTGTTCGGGCAAGGTCTATTACGATCTTTACGAGGAGCGCGAGAAGCGCGGCATCGACGACATCTACTTGCTGCGCATCGAGCAGCTCTATCCGTTCCCGGCCAAGGCGCTGATGGCCGAGCTGTCGCGCTTCAAACAAGCCGAGATCGTCTGGTGCCAGGAAGAGCCGCGCAATATGGGCGGTTGGGTGTTCGTCGATATCTTCCTCGAATGGGTGCTCAATCAGATCGGCGCCAAGCACCGCCGCGCCCGCTATGCCGGGCGGCCGGCCGCAGCCTCAACCGCGGTCGGGCAGATGTCGCTGCATCTGGCGCAGCTCAAGCATTTCTTGGACGAGGCGCTGGGGTAATTCTTGCTCCGTCATGCCCGGCCTTGTGCCGGGCATCCACGTCTTGACGGCGCAAGCAAACAGAAGACGTGGAATGACCGGGACGAGCCCGGCCATGCCGAAGCGGATGCTAAGGGGATGCCATGACCGAAATTCGCGTGCCGACGCTTGGGGAATCGGTGACCGAAGCGACCATCGGCAAGTGGTTCAAGCATCCGGGCGATGCGGTGGCGGTCGACGAGCCGCTGGTCGAGCTTGAGACCGACAAAGTGACAATCGAGGTACCGGCACCGGCCGCCGGCGTGCTCAGCGAGATCGCCGCCAAAGACGGTGAGACCGTCGCCGTCGGCGCGGTGCTCGGCCAGATCAAGGACGGCGCCGGCGCGGCTAAAACTGCAACGCCGGCGGCAAAACCGGCCGCAGCGCCGCCCGCGACCGCGGCGGCCAAACCTGCTGCCGCTCCCGCCGCCGCCAAGCCGGCTACAAGCGTTGCCGACGCGCCACTTGCGCCGTCGGTACGAAAGCCTTCCACCGAATCCGGGCTCGATGCATCCACGGTGCCGGGGACCGGCAAGGACGGCCGCGTCACCAAAGGCGACATGCTG
>JBAQAB010000212.1:0-21773 GCA_049285535.1 Xanthobacteraceae bacterium | reverse complement strand
ATCACGCGCATGACACGCGGATGGCGATACATATGCGGCTTGAGGAAGGCTTTGATGGCACGATCCGCCTCCCCTACGTCCACCGAGAAGCCGGCAACGGGCGCGGCGGCATTGCGTACGTCATCCGCCGAGCGCGGGCTGAGCCTTGCAAGCCGCCGGCCGGTCTCGGCGACGACGTCATCGATGAGGAGACCGATGAGCTGCCGGATCAGCTCATGGATAAGCCGATGTTCGTCGAGGTCCGGATAGGACGCGCGGATACCGCCGATGATCCGGCCGGGCAGCGCCACGGCGGCGATGTCGTCGATACGAAACAGCGCGGCGCGCAACCCGTCGTCGAGGTCATGGGCGTCGTAGGCGATATCGTCCGCAAAGGCGGCGATTTGCGCCTCGACGCCGGCGAAGCTCCATAACTGCAGATCCTGCAGCTTGTCGTAATCCAGGATCGTCGCCGGGACGCCGTGTTCGCGATAGCGGTCGAGCGGCGCGCCGTTGCGATCGGTGAGCGGGCCGTTGTGCTTGACCAGGCCTTCCAATGTTTCCCAGGTCAGGTTCAAGCCGTCGAAATTCGGATAACGGCGCTCCAGCGCGGTGACGATGCGCAAGGTCTGGGCGTTGTGATCGAAGCCGCCGAACGCAGCGAGGCAGGCATCGAGCGCGCGCTCGCCGGCGTGGCCGAACGGCGGATGGCCGAGATCGTGGGCGAGCGCCAGCGCCTCGGCGAGGTCTTCGTCGAGATGGAGCCGGCGGGCGAGCGCGCGCGCCACCTGGGTCACTTCAAGCGTGTGCGTGAGCCGCGTGCGGTAATGATCGCCCTCGTCGAACACGAAGACCTGGGTCTTGTGCTTGAGACGGCGGAATGCGGTCGAGTGGATGATGCGGTCGCAGTCGCGCCGGAAGGCGCTGCGGCTTCGGCTCGCCGGCTCGGCATGGAGCCGGCCGCGGCTGTGGCCCGGATCGCACGCATAGAGCGCGCGCGTCGACGCAGCTTCCATGGTCTTGATCTCAATGGGCTAAAACGCGGCCCGGCCGGCAATTGACGTTGACTCTCGGCGCACTTAACTATCCCGTTGAGATCGTTGCAATCGGCACCTGCGAAAACCGGAGCCAAAATGGCTGACAATGTGGTCGTGACCGAACGGGCGGCGCGAAAGATCGGCGAAATCCTCGGCCGCGAGCCGGCCGGGACGATGCTGCGCGTGTCCGTCGAGGGCGGCGGCTGTTCCGGCTTTCAATATAAGTTCGACACCGAGAAGAGCCGGGCGGAGGACGACATGGTGATCGAAAAGGGCAGCGCCACCGTGCTGATCGATCCGGTGTCGCTCAATTACATGGCCGGCTCGGAGATTGATTTCGTCGACGATCTGATCGGCTCGTCGTTCAAGGTCAACAATCCGAAGGCAACCGCGTCGTGCGGTTGCGGCACCAGCTTCGCGCTCTAACTCTTTAGACCTTCCTTGCGCATCGCCACCTGGAACGTCAATTCGATCAAGCAGCGGCTTGATTCCGCGCGCACTTGGCTTGCCGAGCGCAAGCCCGACATCGTCTGCCTGCAAGAGACCAAATGCGTCGACGATGCCTTTCCGAGGATGGAATTCGAAAGCCTCGGCTACAACGTCGCCGTTCACGGGCAGAAGACGTTCAACGGCGTCGCGCTCCTGTCGAAATTTCCATTTGATGAAGTCAACAGCGGCCTACCCGGCGACGCGCAGGACGATCATGCCCGCTTCATCGAGGGGGTCGTTTCGACGGCGCAGGGCGCGCTGCGGATCGCCAGCATTTATCTGCCCAACGGCAATCCGCCGGACACCGAGAAATACACCTACAAGATTGGCTGGATGAAGCGGCTGGCCGCTTATGCGCGCGAACGCTTATTGCTGGAGGAGCCGCTGATCATGGCCGGCGACTACAATGTCATCCCAACCGTGGCCGATGCCAAAAATCCGCAAATCTGGACCGGCGACGCGCTGTTCCTGCCGAAGACGCGCGACGAATATCGCGCGCTGGTCAATCTCGGACTCACCGACGCCATCCGCGCCACCAGCGACGATGCTGGTCTTTATACCTTTTGGGACTATCAGGCCGGGGCGTGGCAGAAGAACAACGGCATCCGCATCGACCATCTGCTGCTGTCGCCCGCCGCCGCCGACAAGCTTGCCGACGCGGGCATCGACCGGCACGTACGGACCTGGGAAAAGCCGTCAGACCACGTGCCGGTGTGGATCGATCTGGAGATCGAGGGGAAGTAAGGGGCCGTAGCTCGCCGGTCGCAACCGCGTGCGTGTTCTGTCAGGTCATTGTCAAATCAACGATCGCGAAGCCTTCCTTCGTTGCCGCGCCGGCAAGGCGGTCGTCTAGAGTGATTATTTGCAGGGACGCCGGCCGATACCCTGCCGCAGTAAAGGCGGCGGCGAGCTGCAATGCGTCGGCGGCGCGCAACGGGTGTACACGGAGGATTCGTTCGGCCGTCTCGCGGATCGAATCGCTCGGATCGATCTCGTTCCAGAGGTCTGAAAACTGGCGGAGCCGACGGAAGGCTACGGTGATCGCTTCGCCATCGACCGAACCATCCCGCTCGCGCCTAATCAGAGCGGAAACACACTCGACCTCCGATCCCCACCAAACGAGCATGTGAGGATCTTGGGCTGCAAGAGCCTGCACGCGCCCACTTGAATCCTCATCCACGAGCAGCGGCACAATCGCAGACGCATCCCAGAATTTCACCGGCCCTCCCTCCGCTCTGCGATGAGAGCGGCGACTACCGAGGGTTTGCCTCGCCTGCAGGGCAATTGTTCGAAAATCACCGAGCGCGTCAGCGCTGCTCGCGCCGGTCGGACAACGCCGTCGCGAATGAGTTGCGCTAATCGACCGTCCTGATCGTCCGGTTCGCCCCCCATTATCGGTTCAAGACGAGCGACCGGCCGGCCGCGGTCAACGATTAAGACGGGCGACCCGCCCTTGAGGCCGTCGATAAGGGCGCTCAGACCATTCTTGGCTTCGGTGATGCTAACCTTCTTCATTCAGCTAAAATAGCTTTTTCGATCGAGCTATTCAAGCCACTGTCGAGGCCATCTTCAGCGGGTCTTAATCCCGCCGGCCCTTCAGCCAATCTTCCAGATAAACCAGCGCGAGGGCGCGATCGTCGTCGCTGGCATGCTGAAAATCGGTGTCGTAGAGCGGCTTGACCCAGCTTTCGTCGTTGCCGGCGCAATCCTTGCCAAGCGTGAGCCACATCAGGCCTCGTGCGGCCTGCCGCGGCACCGCTTGGCCGCGAAACAGCATGTCGCCGAGTGCGATCTCCGCGCGGCAATGGCCCTTGGTCGCGGCAAGGAGGAACCAGCGCGCCGCCTGGTGCGGATCGCTCGGCTTACCGTCAAGGTAAAGCTGGCCCAGTTCATATTGCGCATCGGCGTCGCCGAAATAGGTGGCGGCATAGTCCAACATTTCGCGGGCGCGATCCGGATCCGGCTCGATTCGAGAATTCGGGATGCCGTTCAGATAGTAATGTCCCAGCGCAACGAAGGCATTGGCGACGAACCGCGCTTGCGGCGTGCCGGGCACTTCGTCAGGATGGGAATTGGCGATCTGGCTGAAATAGTTGAAGGCGCGCAACTCGTCGCGTGGCACGCCGTCGCCGTCGGCATACATGCGGCCGAGCCTCCATTGCGCCACCGGCTCGCCCTGCTCGGCGGCGTATTGCAGCGCCGTCAAAGCGCTCGGCTTGGCCCCGGCCTCCGGTGCGTGCGCCCCGGCGCGCAAGCCATCGCTTGGCGACAGGGACGCGGTCGCCGGCGACGTTGTGCCGTCGAAGGCCAGCGCCGGCTCCGGCGCGAGATTGCCGTGACCCCACAGCGTCAGCACGAGGCAACCTGCGCCGACAAGGCTGGCTGTCGTTCCGCCGGTGGCTATGCGAGAGCTAAATATCCGCATAACACGCCTTTTCGGCCGCAGCGCCGGGGTGAGTGACGGCGCCATCGCGGGCCGGTCCGACCTGCTGGGTGTATTTCCACAAATAGCCCGACGCGAATTCGCTTTCGCGCGGCTTCCAGTCCTTTGCCCGCCGTTCGAACTCTTCCGGCGTCACATCGACGTTGAGCGTGCCCTTGTCGCCGTCGAGATGGATGATGTCGCCGTCGCGGATGAGCGCAATCGGACCGCCGACTGCCGCCTCCGGACCGATATGGCCGACGCAGAAACCGCGCGTGGCACCGGAGAAGCGGCCGTCGGTGATCAGCGCGACCTTGCCGCCCATACCTTGGCCGTAGAGCGCCGCCGTGGTCGACAGCATTTCCCGCATACCGGGACCGCCCTTCGGACCTTCGTAGCGGATCACCAGCACGTCGCCTTCCTTGTATTTCTTGTTCTTGACCGCCGCGAAGCAAGCTTCCTCGCCGTCGAAGCAACGCGCCGGTCCGGAGAACTGCATCCGCTCCATCCCGGCGACTTTCACGATGGCGCCTTCCGGTGCCAGATTACCTATCAGCCCGACGACGCCGCCGGTCGGTGAAATCGGCTTGTTGGCCGGATAGATGACGGCCTGATCGGGATTCCATTTCACCGACTTTAAATTTTCGGCGATGGTCCGGCCGGTGACGGTGAGGCAGTCGCCATGGAGATAGCCATGGTCGAGTAGCGTCTTCATCAGCAGCGGAACGCCGCCAGCTTCGAACATGTCTTTGGCGACATAGCGGCCGCTCGGCTTCAAATCCGCGATATAAGGTGTCTTTTTCAGGACTTCGGCGACATCGAACAGATCGAATTTTATGCCGCATTCGTTGGCGATGGCCGGCAGATGCAGCGCGGCATTGGTCGACCCGCCGCTTGCCGCGACAACCGCCGCGGCGTTCTCCAGCGCCTTGCGGGTGACGATGTCGCGCGGGCGGATATTCTTGGTGATGAGCTCGACGATCATCTCGCCGGCCAGCACGCAGAACTTGTCGCGAATCTCGTAAGGGGCCGGCGCACCCGCCGAATAGGGCAAAGCCAGACCGATCGCCTCGGAAATCGTCGCCATGGTGTTGGCGGTGAATTGCGCGCCGCAGGCGCCAGCCGACGGACAGGCGTTCTGTTCCAGCGTCTCGAGATCGGCATCGTTCATCGCGCCGACCGAGTGCTTGCCGACCGCCTCGTAGACGTCCTGGATGGTAACCGGCTGGCCTTTGAACGTGCCGGGCAGGATCGACCCGCCATAGATGTAGATCGAGGGCACGTTGAGCCGGCACATCGCCATCATCATGCCGGGTTGCGACTTGTCGCAGCCGGCAACGCCGATCAGCGCGTCATAGGAATGGCCGCGCACCGTTAATTCCACTGAATCGGCAATCACTTCACGCGACGGCAAGGACGATTTCATCCCCTCGTGGCCCATGGCGATGCCGTCGGTCACGGTGATGGTGCAGAATTCGCGCGCCGTGGCGCCGCCGGCGGCGACGCCGAGTTTGACCGCCTGGGCTTGGCGCATCAGCGCGATATTGCAGGGGGCCGCTTCGTTCCAGCAGGTGGCGACGCCGACGAAAGGCTGGTGGATTTGCTCCCGCGTGAGCCCCATGGCGTAATAAAACGCGCGGTGCGGCGCCCGGTCGGGGCCTTCGGTCGCATGCCTACTCGGCAGGCGCGATTTCAGATCGGTTTTGGCGTCCATAACTTCAGCGGGCCTTACTCAAGCCCCTTCGCCCCTTTCATCCGGTCAAACAAAGAAAGACCGGAAGTACGCAACGACCTAAAATTCCTCGCGGACCGGTCGTCGGCCATCGATGTCTAGAAATCCTATGGCCAAAAAGCGGCGTTTGGCGGTGGTGCAGTGCGGCAATTTGAAATGTTCCTAAGCTGTTGCTGTGAAGTCACAGATTCAGCCGTTCCGACGGTGCGCGGTTAATCCGCGATTTACCAAGGCGTGCCGGGCTTGCGACGATGGGGCGTGCCGAAACGCCTGACCCGGAACTTTTTCAACCGCAGCGTCCTTGAGGTGGCGCCCGATCTGATCGGCGTGACGCTCCTCGTCAACGGCGTCGGCGGGCGGCTGGTCGAAGTCGAGGCCTACCATCATACCGAACCGGCGGCGCACAGCTTTCGCGGCCAAACCGAGCGCAACGCCATCATGTTCGGCCCGCCCGGCTACGTCTATGTCTACCGTTCCTACGGCATTCACTGGTGCCTGAATTTTGTCTGCGAGCCCAAGGGATCGGCCGCCGCCGTCTTGATCCGCGCCATCGAGCCGACGGCCGGCTTGGCCGCAATGCGCCGGCGGCGCGGTGTGGCAGATGAACGGCTGCTCTGCTCCGGCCCAGGCCGGCTATGCCAGGCGCTGGGCATCACGCGGGCCAATAACGGCCTGGCGCTAGACCGGCCGCCGTTCGAGCTGTTCGCCCGCCAAGGCGAGGAGGAGGTCGTCGCCGGTCCGCGTATCGGCCTCACCAAGGCGGTGGAGCTGCCATGGCGCTATGGAGAGAAGGGGTCGCGGTTTCTCAGCAAGCCGTTTTCAGCGGCCGCAACCGCAGGACACTTATAGTTGTATGATTTCACATAGTTGTATTGCGGTAACTACATTTTGTAGCTACAATCCATGGAATTCGAGTGGAATGCCGCCAAAGACGCGGCCAACAAGCGCAAGCACGGCATAGGGATTTCGTGAAGCCGCGGAAATATTCCGTGGCTACGTGTTGACGAGTGAGGACGCGCGACGTGATTACGGCGAGCGGCGATTGATTGCGCTCGGAGAATACGACGGTGAAATCATCCGGATTGTATTCACTGAACGAGACGGCAAGATCCGGATCATCACGGCTTGGAAAGCGAGCAGGAATGACCGCAAAGACTACCAAAAAGCGCGGGCGCATCGTCAGGTATAAGAGCCTCGACGATATGCCGCCGCCGAAGCCTCTGAGCAAAGCGTTTCGCGAAATGAGCGATGAGGAAATCGAGCGGCGCGCGGCGGCCGATCCGGATGCGAGTCTGACGCCGCCCGGTTTCTGGGACGACGCGACCTTGCGCATGCCGCTCACAAAGCAACAAATCACGCTGCGGCTCGATCCGGATGTCATCGGCTGGTTCAAACGCAGCGGCAAAGGTTACCAGTCCCGCATGGGCGCGGTGCTGCGCAGCTATGTGGAAGCTAAGCGTAAGCGCAGCGCGTAAGTCTTCACGTGAGCCTGAAGGCCGACTCGAAGCCCAATTCTCGGCGGGCCTTGTCGATCGTCACCGCACCATCGTCTTCTGCGATGTTGTAAATGCCAGGCGCGCCTCGGGCGACGGCAAGCAAGGCCGCCTGCGCCGCAGCGTCGACGTGCAACGGCCCCCGTCCCTGCGCGGCTTCGAACCACGTTCCTGGGCCATAAAGCCGCCCGTAGCGCAGCACGATGCCATCGATGCCCGGCGTATTGAGGGTTGCGTCTTCGAGGGTGCGTACGCCGCGCGCCGTCAGCGCATTGAGATCGTCGCCATCGGCGGCGGCCAGCGGATCGCTCTCGGCATGCGGCTCGGGACCGTCGGCGTAGATGAAGGCGATGCTTTGCGCGATCACTCGGCGGGCGCCCGCGGCACACGCCGCCGCAACAAGATGTGCCGTGCCCTCGATGCGGAGCCTGGCATTGCGACGCAGCGCCTCGCCGCGGCGCTCGGGATCGAACACTTGCGGCAGATCGGTCAGCTGATGGATGACGACGTCGGGACGTGCCCGCACGGCGGCGTCGCGTAGTGCGGTGCGATCGAAAACATCGACGACTGCCGCTTGCGCACCCTGCCCTCGCAGCGCCTCGGCTTTTTCAGCCGAGCGCGTCGTACCCGTCACATCATGGCCGGCGGCGACAAGGAGCGGCGTCAGCCGACGTCCGATGACACCGGTCGCGCCGGCAAGAAAGATTCTCACAGCAATCGCCTCACGCCACGCCCGCCATCAGGCCGCGCCTTTCAGCCGCTCCAGCGCTTCGGCGATCTTGGCCTTGCGCGCCTGCGCCTCTTCGCGCTTTTCTTTTTCTTCCTCGACCACCTCTTCCGGCGCGCGGGCGACGAAATTGGCATTGCCGAGCTTGGCATCGACCCGCGCGATATCGGCGTCGGCCTTGGCCATTTCCTTGGCGAGCCGCGCACGCTCGGCGGCAAGGTCGATGACGCCTTTGAGCGGCAGTGCCGCGACCTCGCCGCGCACCACCAGCTGCACCGCCCCTTGCGGCGCCGTGTCGGCAAACGAAATATCGGCTACGCGCGCCAGCCGCTGCAGGAAGCCCGCCCAATGCCGCGCGCGCGCGACGGTTTGCGGCGAAGCGCCGGCAATCACCACCGGCAGCATGATTGCCGCGGGAATGTTCATCTCGGCGCGCACGGAGCGGATGGCGGTGATCAGATCGACCACCCAGCCGATCTCGCCCTCGGCTTCCGCGTCATCGAGGCCGTCGTGCTGCGGCCACGCATCCAACGCTAGCAAATGGTCGCGCTTCACACCCTGCTCGGCGGTGACGCGCCACAGCTCTTCGGTCACGAACGGCATAAACGGATGGAGCAATCTGAGAATCTCGTCGAGCGCCCAGGCGGCGGCCGCGCGCATTTCGTTTTTAGCGTCCCCATCGGGACCGGTCAGCACCGGTTTGATCAGCTCCAGATACCAGTCGCAATAGACATTCCACACGAAGCGATAGACCGCGGCCGCCGCGTCATTGAACTTGTAAGCTTCGATCGCCTCCGTGACCTCTCGGCCGGCCTTTGCCGTCTCATGCACGATCCAGCGATTGAGCGTCTCCTTGGCGCGACGCGGATCAAAATCGGGATCGCGCGCGCACTCGTTCATCTCGGCGAAGCGCGCCGCGTTCCACAGCTTGGTCGCGAAATTGCGGTTGTTCTCGACCTCCTGCGGACCGAGCCGGATGTCATGACCTTGCGCGGCACCGCGCGCTAGCGTGAAGCGCAAAGCGTCGGCACCATACTGGTCGATGACACCAAGCGGGTCGACCACGTTGCCCTTCGACTTCGACATTTTGGCGCCGGAGGCGTCGCGCACGAGGCGGTGGATGTAGACGTCATGAAACGGCACGTCTTTCATGAAGTGCAGTCCCATCATCATCATCCGCGCGACCCAGAAAAAGATGATGTCGAAGCCGGTGACCAGCGCCGAGGTCGGATAGAAGCGCTTGAGCTCCGGCGTCTCATCCGGCCAGCCGAGCGTCGAGAACGGCCACAGCGCCGAAGAGAACCAGGTGTCGAGCACATCCTCGTCGCGCGCAATTGCGATGCCAGATATTTTTTCACAGTCCTCACGCGCAGGAGAAGGACCACCAATCAAGGGCCTATCTTGAACTTCCACTTGCTGAAGGTTTGGCGCATAGGGTTTGCCATCGTCCAGCGGAACCGTTCGATAGAACATCAACGCTTGGGCACATGCCTCTTCAGACGTTTCCGCAACGAAAATCTTAAAGGTCTTGCCGTCCCACGGGCCATACCACGCCGGAATCTGATGCCCCCACCAGATTTGCCGAGAAATGCACCACGGCTGGATGTTGTCCATCCAGTTGAAGAAGGTCGCGTCCCACTGCTGCGGCATAAATTTAGTGCGCCCTTCGCGCACCGCTTTGATCGCAGGTTGCGCCAGCGTCTTGGCGTCGACGTACCATTGGTCGGTGAGAAACGGCTCAAGCACGGCACCGGAGCGGTCGCCGTGCGGCACCGCATGTGTAGTCGGCTCGATTTTTTCGATCAGCCCTGCTGCTTCCAGCCGTTCGACAATTCTCTTGCGCGCCTCGAAACGATCAACGCCTTCTAACTTCCTTGTTTCTTCAAACTCAGAAGACGTCTCGCCCTCACGATGAAATACGTTTTCAGCAAAAGTTATTTTTCCCTCCGCGGTCAACACATTGATCAACGGCAGATCATGCCGTCGGCCGACCTCGAAATCGTTGAAATCGTGAGCCGGCGTGATCTTCACTGCGCCGGAGCCTTTTTCGGGATCGGCGTAATCGTCGGCGATGATCGGAATCCGCCTCCCTACCAGCGGCAGGATCGCGTGCTTGCCGATCAAATGCTTGAGCCGCTCATTGTCCGGATGCACGGCAACCGCGACGTCGCCGAGCATGGTTTCCGGGCGCGTCGTCGCCACGACAATGAATTCGTCCGAGCCTTCGATCGGATATTTGATGTACCAGAGATGGCCCTTGGTTTCGACCTGCTGCACTTCGAGATCGGAGATCGCGGTCTTCAGCTTCGGGTCCCAATTGACCAGCCGCTTGTCCTTGTAGATGAGGCCTTCGCGGTACAGCGTGACGAACACTTTCATCACCGCGCGCGACAGGCCTTCGTCCATGGTGAAGCGCTCGCGCGACCAGTCGCAGGAGGCGCCGAGCCGCTTGAGCTGGCTAATGATGGTGCCGCCGGATTCCGCCTTCCATTCCCAGACGCGCTTGATGAAGGCCTCGCGGCCCATGGCGCGGCTCGACGGCTCTTTGCGCTCGGCAAGCCGACGCTCGACCACGGCTTGCGTGGCGATGCCGGCGTGGTCGGTGCCCGGCTGCCACAGCACGTCCTTGCCGCGCATACGCTCGAAGCGGGCGAGAATGTCTTGGAGCGTATTGTTGAGCGCGTGGCCCATATGCAGCGAGCCGGTGACGTTCGGCGGCGGAATGACGATGCAATAGGGCTCGGCCGCCGCCCGCTCCGGCCGGCCAGCGCGGAAGGCGCCGGCCTTTTCCCAGGCTTCGTAAATGCGGGGCTCGACGGCGCTGGGCTGGTATCTGTTTTCGATCATTTCACGTTCGCCATTCGGCGGGGTAGAAAGCCCGGCCTGCCCGGACTGTCAACGCCACATTCTCTTAACGGCTCCTCAATTGAACGTGCCAGCCTCGATCACATCCGCCACGTCGCTGCCGCGCCAATCCCCGCGGCGCGCGATCATGCTGCTTGCGGTCGCCGGCTTCGCCAGCCAGGCGCAAGTGCGAGTGACGGATTCGCTGTTGCCGCAGATTGCCGGCGACTTCCACACCACGGTCGGCGCCGCCGCCACGGTGGTGACCTCCTATGCCATCGCCCATGGCTCGATCCAGCTCGTCATCGGCCCGTTCGGCGATCGCCTCGGCAAATACCGCGCCGTCGCGGCGATGTGCGCCATCGGCACCGTCCTGGTGGCGCTGTGCGGCATGGCGAGTTCGCTGCCGCAGCTCGCCTTGACGCGACTTGCGACCGGCGCCGCTGCCGGCTGGATCATCCCGATTTCGATGGCCTATGTCGGCGATGTAACGCCGTACGAACAGCGCCAGCCAATCCTGGGGCGCTACCTCACCGGCCAAATCCTCGGCCAGCTGTTCGGCCAGGCTGCCGGCGGCGTGCTCGGCGATCTGGTCGGCTGGCGCAACGTGTTCTTCGTCCTCTCCGGCATCTTCGCGGTGGCGACCGTCGGGCTCATCTATGAGCTCATCACCAACCCGCTGACCCGCGCCCCGAGCCATCCACACGAAACCACGCGCGGCTTCGTCGCCGATTATGCCGCCGTGCTGAGGACGCCGTTCGCGCGCATTGTCATCCTTGCCGCCTTCATCGAGAACGCGCTGCTGTGGGGCGCCTTCGCCTATATCGGCGCCTATCTGCATTCGCATTTCGGCATCAGCTTCACGCTCATCGGCTTGAGCGTCGGCTGCTTCGGCATCGGTGGGCTGATCTACGCCGCCTTGGTCAGGACTTTCGTGTACCGGCTCGGCCAGGTCCGCCTTGCGGTCGCCGGAGGCTTTTCCATTGCGGCCGGCTATATCGTGCTGTCAATCGCACCGGCCTGGTGGCTGGCGCCCGTCGCGACGATTCTGATCGGGCTCGGCTTCTACATGCTGCACAACACCTTGCAGACCAACGCCACGCAGATGACGCCACAGGCCCGCGGCACGGCCGTGGCCTTATTCTCCTCGGCGATCTTCGTCGGCCAGACCGCGGGGGTGGCCACCGGCGCGCTGATCATCGATCGGCTCGGCGCGGTGCCGCTCTTTATGGTCGCCGCGGCGGCGCTGCCGGTGCTGGCCATCTGGTTTGCGTTGCAGTTGAGACGGCACCTGCGGGTCTGACGAGATTCAGACTTTGTTTGATTTTCTCTGCGCATCGCGGATGACATCATGCGAATCCGCGGTTAACAGCATCCAATGCCATCGCGCTCATTTCGCATCGGCCGGTCGGCGACCGGACTCGGTTTATTCGCCACAAGGCCCATCAGGCGGGCCGACTATATTGCGACCTATCGCGGCCGGCGATTATCGAACGAGGAAGCGGAACGACTGGACGGACGCGGGGCGAAATATTTGTTCGAGCTCAACAGCCGCTGGACCATTGACGGCTCGCCGCGATGGAATCGGGCGCGCTATATCAATCATTCTTGCCGGCCGAACGCGAAGCCCATCGGGCGCAAGGGTCGCCTCGTATTCATTGCCCTGCGCCGTATCGAGCCGGGCGAAGAAATCACCTTCGACTATGGGAAGGAATATTATCGGTTCTTCGTCGAAAATGGCGGCTGCGGTTGCTCGCCATGCCGCACCAAGGCCGCCAAGCGCCGGCGAAAACGCGGGGTACGTAAGGCCCGGTAATCGCACCGACGACGATCCGACCTTGGTCGTTTCGTGATTTTCGCTGTGTAAGGAAAAGCGGGAGCGGCAGGGTTGTATCCCAACCCTGCCGCTCCACTGCAAACGCGTCAGTTCACACCTTGACCAGCGGCACTTTTGGCACCGTGCCGCGGCGCGGCGGTTCGCCGCCGCTCGGGCCGCCGGAGCCCGGTGGCTTCTTCCGCGGCGAGGAGCTCCGCTTGGCCTTGGCGCGACGCGGCACCGGCAGCTTTTCCGGCCGCGGCTTTATCGGACCGTCCGGATATTCGAAGTTCAGCTTGCTGTTGCCGGCCTCGTCGGTGACGACGACCACGCGCACGTGACCGCCGGACTTGAGCCGGCCAAACAGCACCTCGTCGGCCAGCGCCTTCTTGATGTGCTCCTGGATCACCCGCGCCATCGGCCGCGCGCCCATCAGCTCGTCGTAGCCGTTGGCGATCAGCCATTGCGTGGCTTCGTCGGACAACTCGATCGTCACGTCGCGGTCGGCGAGCTGCGCCTCGAGCTGCAACACGAATTTCTCGACCACCATGGCGATGATTTGCGGCGACAGATGCGCGAACGTGATGATGGCGTCGAGCCGGTTGCGGAATTCCGGCGCGAACAGTCTTGTGATCGCCTCCATGTCGTCGCCCTCGCGCTTCGATCGCGTGAAGCCGAAAGCGGCCTTGGCCATGTCGGCGGCGCCGGCATTGGTGGTCATAATCAGGATGACGTTGCGGAAGTCGACCTGCTTGCCGTTGTGGTCGGTAAGCTTGCCATGGTCCATGATCTGCAAGAGCACGTTGAACAGGTCCGGATGCGCCTTCTCGATTTCGTCGAGGAGCAGCACGCAATGCGGATGCTGATCGACGCCGTCGGTCAGGAGTCCGCCCTGGTCGAAGCCGACATAACCCGGCGGCGCACCAATCAGCCGCGATATGGTGTGGCGCTCCATATATTCCGACATGTCGAAGCGGATCAGCTCGACGCCGAGCGTGGCCGCAAGCTGCTTTGCCTCCTCGGTCTTGCCGACGCCGGTCGGGCCGGAGAACAGATAGCAGCCGATCGGCTTTTCCGGCTCGCGCAGGCCGGCGCGAGCAAGCTTGATCGAGGCCGACAGAGCTTCGATCGCCTTGTCCTGGCCGTAGACCACGCGCTTGAGCGTTTCCTGCAAGTTCTGCAGCACCTCGGCGTCGTCCTTCGACACCGACTTCGGCGGAATACGAGCCATGGTAGCGATCGTGGTTTCGATCTCCTTGAGGCCGATGGTGCGCTTGCGCTTGCCTTCGGGCAGCAGCATCTGGGCGGCGCCGGATTCGTCGATCACGTCGATCGCCTTGTCCGGCAGCTTGCGGTCGTGGATGTAGCGCGACGACAGCTCCACCGCCGCCTTGATAGCGTCGTTGGTGTATTTGAGCTTGTGATAATCCTCGAAATAGGGCTTGAGCCCTTTGAGGATTTCAATCGCGTCGGGGATGGTGGGCTCGTTGACGTCGATCTTCTGGAACCGGCGCACCAGCGCGCGGTCCTTTTCGAAATACTGCCGGTATTCCTTATAGGTCGTCGAGCCCATGCACCGCACGGTGCCGGACGCCAAGGCCGGCTTGAGCAGGTTCGATGCGTCCATGGCGCCGCCCGAGGTCGCGCCGGCGCCGATCACGGTGTGGATCTCATCGATGAACAGGATAGCGCCGGGATAAGCCTCGAGCTCCTTGATGACCTGCTTGAGCCGTTCCTCGAAGTCGCCGCGATAGCGCGTGCCGGCCAACAGCGTGCCCATGTCGAGCGCGAACACCGTGGCGTTGCGCAGCACATCCGGCACTTCGCCGTGCACGATGCGGCGCGCCAAACCTTCGGCGATCGCGGTCTTGCCGACGCCGGCCTCGCCGACGAATAGCGGATTGTTCTTCTGGCGGCGGCACAGCACCTGGATGGTGCGGTTGATCTCGGAGTCGCGGCCGATCAGCGGATCGATCTTGCCCTCGCGGGCCTTCTTGTTGAGATTGACGCAATAGGCGTCCAGCGCGTCACCCTTCTTTTTCTGCTCGTCGCCGGTTTTGCCGTCGTTCTCCTCGTCGGAGCCGCGCACCGGGCGCGCTTCCGACATGCCCGGCCGCTTGGCGATGCCGTGGCTGATGTAGTTCACCGCGTCGTAGCGGGTCATGTCCTGCTCTTGCAGGAAATAAGCCGCGTGGCTCTCGCGCTCGGCGAAAATCGCGACCAGCACATTGGCGCCGGTCACCTCTTCGCGGCCGGAAGACTGCACGTGGATGACGGCGCGCTGAATGACGCGCTGGAAGCCGGCGGTGGGCTTGCTGTCCTCCGCTCCATCGGTGACCAGATTATCCAGTTCGGATTCGAGATAGGCGATGAGGCTGCGGCGGAGCTTCTCCAGGTCCACGTTGCATGCCCGCATCACCGCCGCGGCGTCCTGATCCTCAATCAACGCCAGGAGGAGATGCTCCAAAGTGGCGTACTCGTGATGCCGCTCGTTGGCGAGGGCCAGGGCCCGGTGAAGCGACTGTTCAAGACTGCGCGAGAACGTGGGCATTTCAACTTCTCATCGTTTGTATTGGAAGCTTCCCCCCGGAATCACTTCTTCTCCATGATGCACTGCAAAGGATGCTGATGTTTGCGGGCAAAGTCCATAACCTGCGTCACTTTTGTTTCCGCCACCTCATAGGTGAAGATACCGCATTCGCCGATGCCGTGTTGATGCACATGCATCATGATCCGGTGCGCCGCCTCGTGATCCTTGTTGAAGAACCGCTCCAGGACGTGGACCACGAATTCCATCGGCGTGTAGTCGTCATTGAGCAGAAGAACCCGATAAAGATTCGGCCGCTTGGTCTGCGGCTTGGTCTTGGTAATAACCGCCGTGCCGGGACCGCCATCGCCTTTGCGCTTGCGATCGTCGTCGGCAAGACGGGCCGGTCGTACGGTGTGAGTAACGTCAAACGGCGGCATTGGTTCGTTCGTTTTCCGGACCTTCGATCGGCGCGGTTCGAGTGCGGCGGCTTTCGGTACGCCCGACGGGCCATGATAAAACTAATGCGCTTTCCGTGCCAAATCGATAGCGCCGGCACCATGCATTAATGGTGCCGCGATGCCGCGAGTTCTGTCACATTCATCCGGTCTTGCGGTGTCGCCGATGCCGTCAGATATGCCTCTCTACGGCCGGTGCAAGGCAATCCAGCCCATTTGCCCATAACGGCGAACGATTCGCGGCCCGGCCGACCGTGCCGGCGACAGGCGATGCGGCCTTAGCGCGCGACGCAGGGACCAATTGGTGTAAGGCACCGACTCGGCTATTGATCGCGCAAAATGTATCAGCAGGTGTGACAGGAGGTGACCATGGTCGACCTCGCCCGGCGGGCAAGACTCATACGCGAGATGGAGCAGGAGTTCGTTCCGGACTACGACGCCCAGAGCATGCCCTCGGCCGACAAGCGTGCCGCCTATGCGCTCGAGCACATCGCCTTCCGCGTCAGCCGCATCGAGCAAACTTTAGCCCGCATCGCCGCCGCTATTGAATCGGCGCTGCCTCCCAAGGCGTGAAACCTCGGTCATCCTGCACCGACGCCGTAATCGTTACTTCATCCCGGCTTTGACCAGGGCGCCCTCGAACGGTTTGTAGGCCTCCTTGGCGAGACCGGCATAGAGCTCGCTAAGCTTGGTCGCTTCGGCGACGAAATCCTCATAAGAGGATTTCAGATAGTCGCTCTGCACTTCCATCGCCTTTTCCAGGGTCTTGGCGCCCATCAGGCGCTCCCATGCGGCGGCGGAGCCCTCGATCGACTTCTTCGAGAAGTCGGTAAGCTCGACGGCGATGGCTTGGGCGCTTTTCGACCAGGCGCCGAACGACGACATCATCGTCTCCATGCTGTCCTTGCCGTATTTCTGCATCTCTTCGTTGGTCATGATGGCTCCTCGGGCGACCGGCTGTGTGCGCATGGTTAAAGCCCGCTTGGGCCCGTTGCCTTGAAAAGGCCGTTTGCGGCACTGATGGTATTGTAGTGCAGTGCACAATAAACTGCAACGGGTGTCGTCAAATTGCACAAAATAGCGGCGCTGCCGGGACTTAACCCTTTCGCAACGACGTTCGCCTAACGTGCTTGACCGTGTCGTAAGGGTAACGATCGCGTTGGAGATGCCTCTCTCATCGGCGTAAGCGGCCCTAAAATCGGCGGCTATTGGCGGGAGAAGCACACGCCCATGAGTGCAAAAAGGGGCGGCCTTTCGGGGAATAGGCGCGTTCAGGGACGGGGTGCGCAATGGCATGGTTGAATGTCGGAGCCCGTATGGGGCTTCGTGGTGGTCTCTTGAGCTTGGCCGCGCTCACAGCGGCTCTCACCATCAACAGCGATGCCGCTGTCGCGCACCATCATCATCGTGTCTCCGCAGCACATCATCATGCCCGCGCCGAAGGCTACGACCCGCCATTTGCGTCGATCGTGGTCGACGGCAACAGCGGCGCAGTGCTGCAAGCGTCTAATCCCGACGCGCTGCGCCACCCCGCCTCGCTGACAAAAGTGATGACGCTCTACCTGTTGTTCGAGCGTCTCGACGCCGGCAGGCTCAAGCTCGATTCGCCACTTCCGGTTTCCGAACATGCCTCGGAGCAAGACCCGACCAAGCTCGGGCTCAAGCCCGGACAGAGCATCACGGTCGAGGACGCGATCAAGGGTATCGTCACCCGATCCGCCAACGATGCCGCCGTGGTCATTGCCGAATATCTCGGCGGCAGCGAGGAAGCCTTCGCGAAGATGATGACGCAGAAGGCGCGCGCGCTCGGCATGTCCCACACGACTTATGTCAATGCATCGGGCCTCCCGGACGACGATCAGATCACCACCGCGCGCGACCAAGCCCTGCTCGGGCGCGCCATCCAGGATGGCTTCCCGCGCTATTACAAATACTTTTCGACGCAGGCCTTCGTCTTTCACGGCGAAACTATCCGCGGTCACGATCACCTGTTGAGCGAGGTCGAGGGCGTCGACGGCATCAAGACCGGATTTACCCGTGCCTCCGGCTTTAATCTGCTCACCTCGTTGCATCGCGACGGTCGCTACCTCGTGGCCGTGGTCATGGGTGGGCCGAGCGCTTCCGAGCGCGATGCCCGCATGCGCGAACTCATCGCCGATCACATCAAGGAAGCCTCGCTCCATCGCACCGCGCCGGTAATCGCCGACGCCACCATCCATCGCAACGAGCCGATCGCTTTCAGCAGTTCTCCTCTGACGTCGACCAAGCTGACATCGACGTCCTTCGCCTCGCGCACCGATCCGTCGTCGACGGCAAGCGTCAATAGCCAGGCGGCCGGCTCCGACGCTCCGATCAAGCCGGTTTTGGTACGAACGATCCCTTACCGGACGGTGCCGGTGCAGACGGCATCGCTGGCGCCGATGCCAATGCTCGTGCCCATCGTGCCCCCGGCGCCGCAGCCCGCGGCCGCGCCGCAACCGAGCGCGAACTTACAAGCTCCGGCCGCGGCACCCGAGCAACGGCCGACCGTGGTCGCATCGGCTGCGCCGACGGTAGATCTCAAAGCTCCCACGCCGGCGCGCCAAGCCGCGCCGACCGCGCCCGTAACGATCGCGCCCATCGCGCCTGCTCCAGCATCTACGCAAATATCTTCGCAGCTCCCTGCCAACGTCGCCGCCAAAGTCGAACAGGCGCCACTTGAGGCGGACCGCGCCGAGATTGCCGACGCCGAGCCCGCCAGGCTGGAAACCGCGATCCCGTCCGCGCCGATTCACGTGCATGGCGGCTGGCTGATCCAGATCGGCGCCTTCGACGACGAGAACGACGCCAAGCAGCATTTGAGCGCGGCGCAGATCAAGCTGCACGCCGCGCTGGGCGCCAAGGACCCGTTCACCGAGCGCGTGCAGAAAGGCGATAAGGCGCTCTACCGCGCCCGCTTCGCCGGGTTCGACAAGCAAGCCTCCGCCGAAGCCGTCTGCCGCGAGCTCAAGCGCAGCGACTTCCAGTGTATGGCGCTAAAGGATTGATTTTTTTCGAACGGGATCGTCGCGGAAAGGCGGCATCAACCTTTCCCGATCATGCTCCAAGTCCCCGGCAAACGGGGCGCGTGCGGGTTGTCAGCAGAGCTGGAAGGCCACGCGAGGTTTGTACGGAGTACCTCAGCGATGGCGGCGCAGAAGAACGTCCTTGGCCTCATTGACGCGGGCCGCGAGATACGTCGTCCCCCCTTGGTCGGGATGCAATTTCTTCATGAGGGTGCGGTGGGCGCGACTGATGTCCTGCGCGCTCGCCCCGGCCTGAATGCCAAGGATCTGATAGGCTTCCTCTTCAGTCATTTTGCCGCTGGACGACGGCCGCGGCCCGCTGCCCGCACCCGCATCGCCTTGCGCGTGCTCACGCCAGCCGGGCGCCCGGCGATCAAGATAAGCTGCAAGTAGATCTCGGCTGTCGGCATCGATCTCGCTCAACAGATTAATCAGCGCTGCGCGGTCGAGGCTGTCGAGCGCGATGCCGGCAAGCCGCCCCTTGAGAATGCGGCCGTGCAAAGCGCCGCTGTCGTGGTCGAGTTCCATCTCGAGATAATCAGTGCGAACACGCGAGGCTTGGCCACTACTCTTCTGCGTGCGCGCGCCCAAACTCGCCGGCCACAGCGTCACGTAGCCGAGCAGACCCAGACCGAACAGGCCGACCGTCACGGCGATCCCGATTTCGCCGCGCAGAAGCAGAAACCCGGCGAAGATCAGCGCCGCGGCGCCGCCGATGGCGCGCAGTATCCGCGCCGCCTGTTTGGGATCGGCCTTGGAGAAGGAATTGACCGCCCACAGGCCGAGCACAAGGACGACAATGCCTAGGAGGATTTCGGGCATGGCTTCTTCGCGGCTCGGCTATTTCAACTGCTCAAGCAGCATGACAGCGCCTGAGCTTTGCCGCGCCTTGAGCGCCGTGAGCGCCTTCATGCCGCCGGCGGCATAGGCCGCCGCGGCGCGCAGGAGCTCGGCCAGTTCGTGCGCGGCGCCCGGCGTGAAGCGGCAGAACGCCCCCCCGGTGAGTCGGGCGATCTCGCGGAATGCCTGCTCGCAAACCGGATCGTTGCCCTCCTGGAACATGAACGCCTTGACGTTGCGCAGGCCCAGTTCGCCCGCGGCCGCGCACAAATCGTCGAGCGGTTCCTCCATGGCATCGCCAATAAAGACCAGCACCGCGACCTTGCGGGCATCGTTTTCGCGCCGCGTATGGGCGAGGACTTTGCCGATCTGGGTATGGCCGCCACGGCAATCGATGCGCTCCATCAGCGCGCCGAGCCGCGCCGCCTCGGCGACCCATGGCGAGGCGCGGCATTCCGCAAGGCCGCGAAAATAGACGAGCTGAATATCGAGCCCGCCGGCGGCGGCCGCTTCGCGAAACATATCGGCCTGCAGCCGACAGGCGCTATCCCAGGTCGGCTGCCGGCTCATGGTGGCGTCGAGGGCGAAAATCAGCCGGCCGCGCTGGCCTGGCTCGACCGCTGGGCCGAGCGCTTTGACACGTTGCAGGAATTGATCGATTTCCGCGCGTCCGGATGCTGCTGCCGGAGGCTCGCCCAGATTGCGCGCTGGCGCCGGCGTGCGGTCGGACCGGTCTTGGCTCATCGGCAGATAAGGTGGCGCTCTCTGGCAAGAGACGCAATGGCGGCTGGGCCCCGGGGAACGGCTTAGCCTGAATTCTCGTTTTCGCCGAAGGCGATAATATACCCTTCTGGATCCTCGATATAGAAATCGACCGTCCCCCAAGCGGTGGGCGCCAGCGGCTTGAGAATCGTCGCACCTTTTGCCGTGCACGCGTCGTACAAAGCGCGCACGCCGGTGACGCCGGCATAGACATCCAAGTGCTCGTGTTGCCGCCGATGCTCGCGGTCTTCCGCCGTTTTGGGCGCACACTTTAAATGAACCACGAATCCGTCGCGTTCGCCGATGGCGTAAAAGCCGCCCCACACCGGGCCGAACGAGAAGCCGAGAACGTCACGATAGAACCTGATCGCGCTCTCAAGGTCATCGACCAATAATTGCGGCGCGAAAGATGTGAGGCGCGGCGCTGCAGTCGCGGACATGAGGCGTGCGTTCCCTGTACGGCCTGCTTGCGCGCAGACGTTAATGGCCTCAATCGGCCAACAGATCGTGGGTCTCGAGCGGCTTGTCGGCGGCAGCGATCCACTCGGCGCGGGCTGCGGCGCGGCGCTTGCCGCGTTCGTCGATTGGCAGGCGGAGCGCGTCGATCAAGAGCTTCACCTCGTCGCGGGCGGTAACATGCGAAGTCCCAGGACGCGAGCCGAGCGTATCCTCCGTAAGATCGTCGAGCGCGGTGAGGCCGCGGGGGAAGAATTCGCGGTAGACGACACGTTCGGCGAAGCCATCGACGGGGCGGAAGCCGAGCTGCTTGGCCAAGCCCTCGACCCCCTCCCCGACCAGCCGCCGGTTACGCGAACCGAGCGTGGAAAGCCGATTGCGCACCACGATCCAGTCGGTGAGTCCGCCGTCGACCAGGCGGCGCTGCCGCCGCGCCTCGCGCACCATCTCGGCATAGTGGCTGACGCCCGCCACTTCGAACGTGCTCTGGTCGATCGTGCCGAGCACGTCGAAGTCGACGAAGCTGTCGTTCAACGGGGTGATCAGCGTATCCGCCATCGAGTGCGCCAGCCGCATCAGGTAGGAATCGTTACCCGGCGTATCGATGACGACGAAATCGTGGGTTTGTTCGACCGCACTGACAGCCTCGGCAAAGGCCGCAAATTCCTGGGCTTCAATTTCGTCGAGCCGCATGCCGAAGCCGCGGGCGACGCAATAATGCGCCGGGACGTCGAGCTTGACGCCCGCGCGCCGCGCCCAATCGCGGCGATTTTCGACGTAATGAGTGAAGCTTTTCTGCCGCGAATCGAGGTCTATGGTCGCGACGCGCTGGCCGGCCTGCAACAGCGCGACGGCGACATGCATCGCCGTCGTCGATTTGCCGGAGCCGCCTTTTTCATTGCCAAGGACGATGACATGCGCCGAAGACGGCCTGCCGACATCAGCCTGCATCAACATGACGGACGCGACCCTCGGGTTACTCACACTTCTCCGGGTTGCAACGCGCACCGTCAAGATACAGCATCGGGCCCGCGAAGTTAATCATTAACCGTGCGTGCACCGCCGAAAACGCAACGGGTGTGCCCGCGCTGCAACGGCTGAAGATGAAACTCGGAAAAACCAAACGTCATCCGCACGTCATACGCAC
>JBAQAB010000211.1:0-7291 GCA_049285535.1 Xanthobacteraceae bacterium | reverse complement strand
GCATAGGCTGGCGCGACGGCTGCGGCCGACCTGACAGCGATGCCGAACTGCTCGACTGCTGACTCACCTGCGGCGCCGGCGCGTGCGCGGTTAGCCAGGATGATCTCGACGTCGCTGATGCCAATCCAGCCTAGCACTTGGCGAAGATAGCCGCTCGCCTGATTGTATTTCTCAACGGGCGAGCCGGGGCTGAAGTCGCCGCCGCTTGCCAGGATGACGGTGGCCTTCTTGCCGGTCAGCAGACCGACATTATTCGGCGACACTGTCACGCCGACCCGAACGATCTGGTCGATATAGGCCTTGAGGACCGCCGGGATCGAGAAGTTGAACATCGGCGTCCCGATCACGATGTGGTCGGCCGCCTTGAGCTCGGCGACAAGCTCGTCGGAGACTTTAATCGCGGCTACGCTTTCGAGCGAATGCTGCTCACGCGGCGTGAAGGCGCCGCCGATCCAAGCAAGATCGACAAATGGCGGCGGCGTCTTCATCAGATCGCGGACGACGACAGCGGAGCCCGGATATGCGGCTTTCCACCGTTCGATGAAGAGCGCGGTGAGCTTTCGGGACGCGGAGAACTCATGGCGAGGACTGACCTCGATGGCGAGCAGGGTAGGCATTTGGGGCCTCCGATAGGGCTGATTGCTCGGCCACCATTTAGGGCGCAATGATAATCAATTAAAGAGATGAAGTTTCGATAGAGATGTTCTATAAATCTGATTATGATCGACTCGCTGACCTTGGACCAAATTCGGATATTCCTCGCGGTTGCTGACACTGGAAGCTTCTCGAAGGCAGCGAAACGGCTGAACCGAGCCCAGTCGGCGGTGACTTATGGAATCCAGAAACTGGAGGCACAGGCCGGGATTCCGCTGTTTGACCGCACCGCCTATCGCCCCGCGCTGACGGAAGCGGGGCGAGCGCTCCTGCCGCGGGCGCGCCGGATCGCCGAGGAGACAAATGCCTTTCGCGATATCGCGCGAAGTCTGGCCAGCGGATTGGAAGCAGAGCTGACGATCGTGCTCGATTCCATGTTCCCGATGCGCGCAGTCGTGGAAGCGTTACGCGCTTTCACTGCAAAGTTCCCGACCGTTACGCCGCGCATCTACGTGCAGTCGCTCGGCGCGGCCGCGGAACTGGTACTCGACGGCACCTGCATGATTGGATTGTTGCCGCTTTTTTTCAGCGACATGGCGAACTTGAAGCGCTTTCCCTTGCTTACCGTCGATCTCGTCGCGGTGGTGGCGCCCGATCATCCACTGGCGGCGCTCGACGGCCCGATTGATCGAGACGTGCTGCAGCAGCATGTCCAGCTTGTGCTTACCGACCGTTCGTCGCTAACCGCAGGACGTGACTACGGCGTATTGTCGAGCCGCACGTGGCGCCTTGCCGATCTCGGCGCGAAGCACTCGATGCTGCTAGCCGGTCTCGGCTGGGGCAACATGCCCTCTCATCAGGTTCAAAACGATCTTGAGCAGGGACGACTAAAAGCCATTCGACCAATGAAGTTCGATTCGAGGGCCGCCCAACTCCCGATGTGTGGCGCCTACCTTGCTGACCATCGGTTAGGTCCCGCAGGGCAATGGTTGATCGAACATTTGTCGGCCGTCGTCGGCAGTTAGAGCCGAACGCATGCATCTCAATGTCGGCGATCGGCCCATCGCGCCACTTCGGGCAGTGCGGTGCCTCTTTCGATTCCGGCAAAAGCGGACATTGAGCGGACATCGGAAATCGGTCGTTCGTGACCCACCGCGGACACCCGCAGCCTATTCGATCGATACGGCTCCAGTTGGCAGGAAACGGTGTCGGCCAAGGGAATTGCAGCGCCAAGAGCGGGCTCGGATAGCGAAAAAGGTCGCATGCCTCAGTGAGATCAAGCCGCCATGGGTAGTTCTACGGATGCCTGCCCTCTCCAATCTTACTAGGTAACGAGGTGATGGCGTGGCCCTATTCCGGGCGAAGATCGTAAAATCATGCAAATCGGCATTCGTATTCGCCGGCTGTATCGGTGGATCGCCGCGCCGACGCGCGGCGTCGCCGCGATCGAATTTGCAATGATCATGCCCGTTCTGGCAATCCTGTTTCTTGCTTCATTCGACGGCGCCAGAGCGCTGGCCGTTTACATGAAAGTGCGTGCGGCGACCTATTCGCTTGCAGCAATTACCAACCAGTATCAGACGATCGCATCGTCGGACATGACGCTAATAACCGGGGCAACATCGACGATCCTCGCGCCATATTCGCAAACGCCCGCCATCCTGACGGTTTCACAAATAGCGATCAGTAATAAGGGCAAAGCCACGGTTGCCTGGAGCTACTCTCAGGGCGGCACCGCTCTCGTGCAGGGATCTTCCGTCACCGTTCCATCGGCCCTGATTACCAATAGTAGTTATCTGATATTTGCCCAAGTGAGCTATACGTTTTCGCCGATATTCGGTCTCTTTACGGCGGGCACCATCAATCTCAAAGACAACCTGTACGTGACTCCGAGAAGCAGCATTTGCGTTGTGTACACTCCGCAACAGACCGTCACGGCGTGTACCTGAATTAAGTTGCCGAGCCCATTCGTCGGGCCCTGGTTCCTGCACGGCCGAACGGCAAGTCCACTGTGTCATAACAGCTCGATGCCGAGGTCGATCTCGCCCGGGCATAATCGACCCCGACCAATGACCGCCGGCACGTTGCAGCGACAACATTGCGGCAGGAAGCGCGCTGTTCCACTCATTCGCGTCCAAACGTGAACCACTACCTTTTGCCGTGGAAAGGCGATGAGGTCCACAGCTAGCAGCCTCGATCACTTTTATTCTCATTTTGATGCAGCTTATTGCATTGTCAGATTTAATTTCGACGTAAGGCGCTGAGCCGGTGCGTCGGCGCGCTCAACCCCCGGCGCCGCAGGCAATCAAAGATATTGGGCAAGCGTCCGGAGCGTCGCGCCCCATGTTGCGATCAGCAAACGCCCCATCAGGAGGAGTTCCCTATGGATACGAACAAGACAACCACCGCGAAACCGGCTGGATTCCAAAAGCCGAGTGAAGCTCAAGCATTCAGCGAAATGACGCAAAAAGGCGCTGCACAAACCAAACAGACTTATGAGAGAATGAGCGCCGCTACGGCGGAAGCGGCCGATCTCATGAAAGCCAGTTGTTCCACGGCGCTGAACGGTGCGCGGGACTACAATAACAAGTTCATGGAATTCGCTCACTCCAATACCAACGCCGCATTTGACTTTGTCCAGGAGTTGTACGGGGTGAAGTCCCCATCCGAATTCATGGAACTCGCAACCGAGCATGCACGCACCCAGACCACGGCTCTGACCGAGCCGACCAAAGAGCTGGCCGCGCTCGCGCAGAAGGTCGCGCTCGCGACTACCGAGCCGTTAAAGGCGGGAGTCGCAAAGGCGTTCAACCAAGCAGCCTGAACGCGGCGGTGCTGGAGGTTGGGTTCTATTCCAGCTCGTTTCCGAGCGCTGATGCGCGCCGGCGTCTGGCCCGAAGCTGACGCCGACCTTCGGCCGTCTTTTTTGTCTCTGTTATCGGGGTAAAGCCGCGCGGCCCCGAAGGGAAAATTCCGCGGTGGGGAACGAACGACAATAGCGCAGATCCGAGCGAGAATCTCCGCCGCGGGCACGACCGAAGACCTCACGCATCGAGTGCTGTCAGGAAAACTTACGAATGAATGAAGGATTGCCTGCACCGTGCGAACCTTGTCAGGGTACAGGCCTGCGCGAGGGAAGCGCGTGTAGTGAATGCGGCGGCAGGGGCTATCGCTTGTTCTTCAACGGAAGCCCGTCACCGATTCGAGTAGCACGGCCACCGCAGCGCGCAGCTCACCGCCCGAGGACGCACAAAGGCGTCCGGTCCGCTAAGCTTTTAACGGGCGTGGCACATTGTCTGACTGCCGGACTGAAGTGGACATTGGGCTGGACTCCATGAGTGCGCTATAACGATGGCCGTCCCACCATCGGCGCGCGCTCGTGGACCTAAGCGAGGCGCGGCGCTTTTCCTCTCCGGTGATCCATGCACGACATCGTCTTTCTGTTCGACGTCGACAACACGCTCCTCGACAACGATGCGGTCCAGGACGACCTGAAGGCGCATTTGGCGGAAAGTTATGGCGCCGCGGCGCGCGACCGCTATTGGCAGATTTTGGAGGAACTACGCTCCGATCTCGGCTATGTCGACTATCTCGGCGCGCTGGAGCGCTACCGCGTCGAAGCGCTGCACCGGCCGGAGATCCTTCGCATGTCGAGCTGGCTGGTCGACTATCCGTTTGCCGAGCGGCTTTATCCGGGGGCGTTCGAAGCGATTACTCAGGGCCGCCGCTTCGGGCCCCCAGTCATCTTGTCCGACGGCGACGCGGTGTTTCAGCCGCGCAAGGTCGAACGCTCCGGACTTTGGGGTGTGGTCGAGGACCGGGTGCTGATTTATATCCACAAAGAAGAGGAGCTTGCCGACGTCGAGCGCTTTTATCCGGCGCGGCATTATGTGCTGATCGACGACAAGCTGCGCATTCTCGCGGCGGTGAAGAGCATCTGGGGCGCGCGCGTCACCACGGTGTTCGTGCGGCAGGGCCACTATGCGCACGATGAACAGGCGCTGGCGCGCTACCCATCCGCCGACGTCACGCTGGAGCGGATCGGCGATTTCGCGACGCTCAATCGCGGGGCATTCGGCTAGGGCGCCGTGAGGCTGGGGCGCGGCGCAGCCCAATCGCTGCTGAGCGGCGCATATACGTGGAAATATGTATCACCCATTCCTGGTTCGCTGTATGCAAATTCTCGTTCCGAACTCCTAGCTCGATGTCGGCAAGTCGAGTATGAGTTGACGCAGGAAACGCGACGTTAGGTACAGAGCCATACTGCTCTGGACCTGGAATCCCTGAAGGCGCAGCTTTCGATACAAATTGAGCGCTACCGCGAAGCGCTTGAGACGGTCAGCCGTTTGCCGCGACTGCCGCCGCCGGACTGAAACGCGCGTCCCGCTGGGGCGGATCGGCGATGTCGCGACGTTCGACCGCGTTGCGTTCGGCTCGGGCGCGGGGAGGCGAGAGAACGGCGCAGATGCCTGTAGTGTTGCCATAAGGGCTGGGCTACCGGCCCCTTTCCACCGCGGCCGGCTCCTTTTGAATTTAGCGGGTGGCCCCTTTGAACTAACCTGGCCCCTTCGGCATTGCCACCGGCATTTGGACCGATGGAGGCTGTATGAAGTTCAACATCGAGATCGTCCGCGCAGATGGTGGTGTTGTGTATCGCGTAGCTGTGGACGAGATGAGTCCGTCGCGCGCCAAAACAAAAGCCGCCGCTCTGCTGAATCTCTACAGTGGCCGGGGCGCTACCGGCGCCCGTGTTTTAAACGACAAGGACGAGGAGCTTCATAAGCTATAGGCTGACAGCGCCGTCCTCATCCCAGGGTTTTGTCCCGGTTGCAGGGAATGGTGCGCTAATTTACAGTGTTTATTCGGGGGCTGCCGTTTGGGGCCGCACATGCGGATTGTGAGCGCTTGTCAGGATCGCGCACTGGTGCTTTTGCAAGTAGCACGGGAAAATCCCCAATTTGAGGAGTTGGCGACTTATATAGCCCATGAGTGGCTCGCCATTGCCGCGCTGCGGATCGCCTCAGGCGTTGTCGAGCCCCTCGAAAACGAGGTCCGGCCCGATTAGAAGCGGGGTGGTCAATTTTGCACAGAGCTCGCCTTGGCGGACTGCGCAAGAATTCGGTCCGCGGTCGGAATCAAGGAGGGGGCCTCGGCAATTCCTTGCGCTCAATATGGGGTCTCTCATTGAGAACGAAATTCAGCAGGGCCTTATGAACTTCCAGCTTACCGTTGTAGTCGATTAAGCCCAACTTCCGAAATTTGTTCATGAAAAAATTTACGCGCGTCCGCGTCGGTCCAATCAGCGCGGCGAGCGTACCCTGGTTCACCCTTACAGGTATCGGTTCCTTACCAAGGTCGCCGCCATAATTGGCCAACAGCAGAAGAGCCCGGGCCAGCCGCATCTCGCTGGAATTGAACAATTGGTCGACCAAGTCCGCTTCGACGCGGGCGGTCCGCGTCAAAAGGTGGGTGAGAAAATAGTCGGCAAATTCCTGATTCTCATGAAGCAGGTTGACGACGGTTTGCGTCTCCAGCCGCATAATCTCACATGGCGACATGGTGGTGGTCGTAGCCAAACGCAGCGGCGCCCCATTCATTGCTTCTTCGCCGCAAAATTCGTCCGGTCCCCGGATTGCGACGATAGCTTCCTTGCCAAGTTTGGAAATGACGGTAACCTTGACCTGGCCGGTATAGACGTAAAAAACCGAATCTGCCTCATCGCCTTGCGCGTAGACGATTTGATTTTCTTCATATTTGGACAGATTCCATCGCGTGTTGTGTTGGCTCAGTAAGCCGATCACGTCAAAGGCAGCGCGCCCAGCATCTTTATGCATTGCCAATGCCTCCGAAGCTGATTGCAATTCATCCTATCCACAATCTTGAGTTGGTGAAACGCATTTTCACATTCGGAAGCGCAACGCCTCCTGAAATCTGCCCCCGCGAAGCGGACATTTGCATGTCCTTTCTTCATGAAAACTTTCAGCTTCAGATCGTACCCTTGGCAAGCCAGGGCATGCGTTTTCTCAGCGAATATTGCCGTTGCCGAGGCAGGGACGAAACGCGTCATGACTTGGAAAGTTCGGGAAGCCGGCTTTGTCACCGGACTGCTTTTGTTGCTCGCCGTTGCACATCCTTCGGGGGTTTTGGCGCAGGACGGAACCGACCCGGTCACCGGATTTCTGCGCGACCCGGTCCACGTTGTTGCGTGGCCCGCCGGCAAAAAAGTCGCCGTCAGCTTCGTCCTGTTCGTCGAGGAGTTCGGCTTCGGCCAGGGCCCGGTCTTTCGCCCTGACTTGGCGGCCCGCAACCCGGATCTCGTGAATGAGGCTTTCCGCCAATACGGGATCGACTGGGGTGTTACGCGCGTCGGCCGGCTGTTCAAGGAGCTGGACGTTCCGCTCAGCGTGGCGTTGAACGCCGAATTTCCCGCCGCGCATGCCTCGGTGTGGAAGGAGTTCCGCGCGGCACAGCCGAAGGCGCCGATCGTGGCCCATGGCATGAACAACAGCAACCGCACGCTGCCGCTCGGGCGCGGGCTCGCCGCGCAGAAGGCCTACATCCGCCGGACTTTGGATTTGATCGCCAGCCAGACCGGCGTGCGGCCCACCGGCTGGTCGTCACCGGGCGTCTATTCCAATGGCGACACGATGCAGGCGGCGGCCGCCGAGGGCATCGCTTACACGCTCGACCAGATGGA
>JBAQAB010000210.1:0-2446 GCA_049285535.1 Xanthobacteraceae bacterium | reverse complement strand
GCGTGCGGGTGGTACGGCCCGCGTCTGCCGGCGTTCCGCTTCCCTTTTATTTGCCGGAAGCGAGTCGCAAAGAGTTGCTCCGCGACAGCTTGGAACGGTTCGCTCTGGATTGGATGGCTCGCCGATCTCCGTGAACGGGGGGAGGCAAACAAAATGCGCTGTTTGACATCACTCGCGCGCACATGCGCTCGCGAGACCGGGATCGTGTTGCATCCGCCCCCCGCGCAAGCGGGGGAGGGGGACCACGCGTAGCGTCGTGGAGGGGGCGTCTGACTTGACGCTTCGTTGCCGTTGCAGAAAAAACTCGGAGGTCAACGTGCAACAACAACTCTTGCGTCGCGTCGAAGCCCGCACCCCGCCCACCGCGCAAGAGCGCGGTTCCCCCTTGTAACTTCCCTCGGCCGTCATCGGATAATATTGCGGTTGCGGTGGCAGGCGATAGACCGAGACCCCCAGGGGACACCAAGCCCGTCGGGGAGCGCGGGTCATCGCCTGTCGTTCCATCGAACCCGAACAGTCGCTTGGGCCGCACCGCGAGCCCGCTTGCGCAAGGAAGGGATCAGGTGGAAGCCACTGTTGTCGGTATCGATGTTGCCAAGGACCGCCTGGATGTTTGCGTGCGTCCGAGTGGCGAGAGATTGATCATCGTTCGCACTGGCGCAGGTATCGAGGACCTGGCGGAACGGTTGAAGAAGCTTGCGCCGCGTGTCGTAGCGATCGAGGCGACAGGCGGCTTCGAGACGGTTGTGGCAGCGGGTTTGGCCGCGGCGGCCCTGCCGATTGTTGTGGTCAATCCGGCGCAGGTGCGAGCCTTCGCTCACGCACTCGGCAAGCGGGCCAAGACCGACCCGATTGACGCGGCGGTGATCGCCCACTTTGTGGAAGCGACCAAGGCCGAGCCGCGGCCGCTGCCAGACGAGATGACGCGATTGCTCGCGGATATGGTCGCACGGCGGCGTCAGATCATCGAGATGATCGCCGCCGAAGGCCAGCGTGAGCGGCGCCTGACCGACAAACGCCTGAAGAAGAGTATCGCGCGATTGCGCAAGGCCATGGAGAAGGAATTGGCCGAGCTCGATGGCGAGATTGACGATCATGTGCGTGGCTCGCCGGTATGGGCCGAGAAGGAGAACCTGTTGGCCTCCGTTCCTGGGGTCGGACCGGTCATCGCTCGCACTCTGATCGCCGAACTGCCGGAGCCGGGCGCGCTCGATCGCCGCAAGATCGCAGCCCTGGTCGGCCTTGCACCTTGGACCCGTCAGTCCGGCCAATGGCGCGGCAAAAGCTTTATCGGCGGCAGCCGAAAAGCCGTCCGCGGCGCCTTGTTCATGGCCGCAATGGTCGCTGCTCGCCACAACCCGCTCCTCAAAAACTTCCGCGATAAACTGATTGCCGCCGGTAAGCCGAAACTCGTCGCCCTCATCGCCGTAGCCCGAAAGCTCCTCACCATCCTCAACGCAATCCTGCGAGATAAACGACCATGGCAGCTAGAAACCGCTTGACCCGAAAGACAGTCGCTCCCGCTGGCGCGGGGCGGGATAATTTTACTCCGCGGCCGTCTGCGCGCCGGCCAGCGGATCGTAATTGAGGATCGGCGCCAGCCAGCGTTCCGCTTCGGCGGGCGAGAGGTTTTTCCGCTTGGCGTAATCGGCGACCTGGTCGCGCTCGATCTTGCCGACACCGAAATAATAGCTCTCGGGATGACTGAAATAGAGACCGCATACGGAAGCGCCCGGCCACATGGCGAAACTTTCGGTGAGCTTGATGCCGGTGGCGTGTTCGCCGTCGAGGAGCTTGAACAGCGTTTCCTTCTCGGTGTGATCGGGCTGCGCCGGATAGCCGGGAGCCGGCCGGATGCCGCGATATGTTTCCCCGATCAGCTCGCTGCTGCCGAGCGTTTCGTCGGGCGCATAGGCCCAGAATTCCTTGCGCACGCGCTGATGCATGCGCTCGGCAAGCGCTTCGGCTAAACGGTCCGCCAGTGCCTTGGCCATGATCGCCGAATAATCGTCGTTGGCGTGCTTGAAGCGCTCGGCCACTGTTTCCTCACCGAGGCCAGCGGTCACCGCGAAAGCGCCGATATAATCGGCAAGGCCGCTGGCGCGCGGCGCCACGAAATCGGCGAGCGCGACATTGGCGCGGCCTTCGCGGCGCGCCAGTTGCTGGCGCAGCGTGTGCCGCGTCGCGATCGGCTTGCTGCGCGCTTCGTCGGCGAACACCAGCACGTCGTCGCCGTCGGCGTTGGCCGGCCAGAAGCCGACGACCGCGCCGGCGCGGAACCATTGCTCGTCGGCCATCTTGCGCAGCATGGCTTGCGCGTCGGCGAAGAGACTGCGCGCCGCTTCGCCGACTTTCTCATCGTCGAGGATCGCCGGATATTTGCCGGTAAGCTCCCAGGTGGCGAAGAACGGCGACCAGTCGATAGTGTCGACGAGCTCGGCAAGCG
>JBAQAB010000209.1:0-15353 GCA_049285535.1 Xanthobacteraceae bacterium | reverse complement strand
CAAACACCAGCTTGTCGATCGGAAAGAATTCCATGCCGCATTTGGTCGCCGGCTCGGCGGTGAATGCCGCGGTGTCAGCCCAAAAGTCGTTCTTGAAATAATCGAGCGGCCGCTTCTTCAGGCTTTTGCGCAAGCCGACGTAGTCATGATCGGTGGTGCGGTTGCCCATCACGTCGTTGCCCGGCCCGAGCCGGCCTTCGAGCATCGGCACGATGCCGGCGAAATGGTGGGTGATGATTTTCAGGTTGGGATGCGTGTCCATGATCTTGGAATAAACCAAACGGAGCATGGCGCAGGCGGTCTCGTAGGACCAGCCGATGGTCCACCAGATTTCGTAGAGCGATTGTTTCTCGTCCAGATAATCCGGGGTCTCGGCGCCGCGCGCCGGATGCAGCCAGATCGGTGCGCCGAGCTCGTTCATCTTCTTCCAGAACGGGGCGTATTCCGGCCGATCGAGCGGCTTGCCGGCGACATTGGTATAGATCTGTATGCCGAGCGCACCCATCTTCAATGCGCGTTCCGCTTCGGCGACGCCGGCGTCCGGCGCCGCGAGCGACACCTGCGCTACCCAGCCGGGGAAGTGGTCCTTCTCCTTGGCGATCAGCTCGGCAAAGCCGTCATTGATGATGCGGCAGAACTCGTCGATGTCCTTCGGCGTCTTGGCGAAGCGTTCGACCGGCGGTTGCGGATAGGACAGGATCTGCTGGTAATCCTTGTGGCCATCGACGATCTTCTTGCGGACGTCGAGATCGAACAGCGCCGGCAGCGAGCGGATGCGCTTGCCCATGTCCTTATAGTCGCCGGCGACTTCGTTGAGTTTGGTGAAGAACCGTTCCGGAAAAAAGTGAGTATAGGCGTCGACACGCATGGACATGGGCGTTTCCTTCCTTTTGGCGGCTAGGCTTCTAGCGCACTTTCGCGCTGGCTGGAAACAGCACCGCTATCAGCTGCCATGCGTCAGCCGCGCGACGATCTGTGGCGGGATGGCCTGCGCTTTGATGCGCGCCGGGTCACCGGGGTCGCGCCCGGCCCACACCCGCGTCTCCGATCCCTCGACCGCAAGCGCGCCGGCAAGGGTCAGGCGATGCTCGATCTTGAAGCTTGAGCAGCCGCAGGCGACCACCGCGCTCTCGATCGAGACTTCGTCGCCGAACCGGGTGGGCAGACGAAATTTTGCCCGCGTTTCAACCACCGGATGCCCGGCAATGGCATAGGCCTTGAGATACTCGATTTTCTTCATGCCGGCCGCGCGTTCGATCAGCATGGTCGTCGAGGTGTCGAAAATCGCGAAATAACGCGGATAGAAGATGATCCCGGCGGGATCGCAGTCGCCCCATTCGATGCGGACGGTACGGGTGTTGGAGAGCATTTTCAGCGATCAACGCGGCGCCATCCGCAGCGCGCCGTCGAGCCGCACCACTTCGCCGTTGAGATAGCGGTTCTCGATCATGTGCCGCACCAGTGCGGCATATTGCGGCGGCTGGCCGAGCAGCTTTGGAAACGGCACCGACGCCGCCAGGCTCTGCTGCGCCGCCTCGGGCAAGGCGTGCAGCATCGGCGTGGAGAAAATTCCGGGCGCGATGCCGTTGACGCGAATGCCGAACTGCGCGAATTCGCGCGCCGCCGGCATGATGAGCCCGACCACGCCGCCTTTCGACGCGGCATAAGCGGCTTGGCCGATCTGGCCCTCATAGGCCGCGACCGACGCGGTGCAGACGATGATGCCACGCTCGCCGTCCTGCAGCGGTTCGAGCGATTGCATCGCGGCGGCCGTAAGCCGCATCACATTGAACGTGCCGACGAGGTTGATTTCGACCACGCGGGCGAACTCGGCAAGCGGCATCGGCCCATCGCGGCCGACGATGCGCTTCGCGGGTCCGACGCCGGCGCAGTTGATGACGATGCGCGCCGTGCCGTGGTCGGCCGCGGCCGAGACGACGGCTCTCTCCGTTTCAACACTATTTGTGACGTCGCAGGCAAGCGCGATGCCGTTGATGTCGATGGCGACCTCGGCGGCTGCCTTCTGGTTGACGTCGAAGATCGCGACCTTGGCGCCGGCTTCCGCCAGCATGCGCGCGGTCGCTGCACCGAGACCCGAAGCGCCACCAGTGACGATGGCAGCATGTCCGCGAATATCCATTTCAATTCACCTGCTCGGTTTGTCTGGTGCCGGCCACCAGAACGTGGCCTCGCGGCGCGTCGGCGTAAAGCTCTTCGACCAATGGCGCGCGTTTGGCCAGCACCGCGCGCTGGTTGATCGAACCTTTGTCGGTCATCTCACCGAGATCGAGCGACGGCGGTTCGTGCAACAGGATCATGCGCGTGATGCGGCTCGACGTGCCGCTTGCCGCGGCGAAAAACGCATCGAGCCGTCGGGTAAACTCGGTCATTACACGCGGGTCGGCAAGCAACAATCGGGCCGGTATATCCGCGGCCGCGCTGGGAGCGGCTTTACGGCAGGCGTCGAAATCGGGAAATACCAGCGCCGTGACCTCGTCGCGGTCGGGACCGGCGAACACGACGTCGCGCGCCAGCGCGGCGAAATGCGCAATGAAAGCGGCGCGCAACGGCCCGACGCTGACCCAGGTGCCAGTCGCCAGCTTGAAATCCTCGGCGAGCCTGCCATCGAACAGCAAGCCTTTAGCTGGATCGTCCGGATCGGCGAACTTCAGGGCGTCGCCGATCCTGTAAAACCCCTCATCGTCGAACGCTGCCGCGGTCAGTTCCGGCGCGCGCCAATAGCCGGGCGTGATATTGGCGCCTTTGAGCCGGGCTTCGAGCTTGCCCTCGCACGGCGCCAGTTTCAGTTCCACGCCCGGAAGCGGCAGGCCGATATTGCCGGCGCGCTCGGCCTCCCACGAACAGGCCAGCGCCGCCGGCGCGGTCTCCGTCGAACCGAGACTCGACATGAACAGGATGCGTTGGCCGGTGGTCTTGATCGCAAGCTCCTCATAGGCGTCGAGCACATGCTGCGCCATCGCCGCACCGGCGTAAAACATGATCTTGAGACGGCTGAAAAAGGTCTCGCACAGAGCCGGCTCGGCGGTGAGATAAGGCAGCAGCATCTCAAAACCCTTCGGCACATTGAAATAAACGGTCGGGGCGATATCGCGCAGATTGCGCACCGTCACTTCGATGCCGCCCGGCAGCGGCTTGCCCTCGTCGATATAAAGCGAGCCGCCATTGTCGAGCACCAGCCCGAAATTGTGGTTGCTGCCGAAGGTGTGGTTCCACGGCAGCCAGTCGACGATGACCGGCGGCTCGTCGGCGAGGAAGATAAGCCCGGCGCGGATCATCGCCTGATTGGCGCACAGCATGCGCTGCGTGTTGATGACGCCTTTGGGTTGACCCGTCGAGCCGGAGGTAAAGAGAATCTTCGCGATCGTGCCCGGACCAACGTCGGCATGCGCGACTGCGACCGCGGGCGACGGCGCGGCGTGTAACAGTTCGGAGAATAGCGTGGCGTACCGGCCCGGCGGCGGCTGGGCAGTGACGACGATTTCGGCGCTTGCCGGCACGGCGGCGGCGATGGCGCGCGCGAAGGCCGTGCCGCTCGCGGCAAAGACAAGCCCCGGCGACAGCAGTTGCATGATCGCTCTGAGCTTGCCGAAATCGGCCGACAGCAGCGAATAGGGCACCGAGATCGGCGCATAGGGAATGCCGACATGCATGGCGGCTAGCGCGAGCAGCGCGTGCTCGATGTCATTGCCGGAGAGAATGGCGAGGGGCCGATCGGGCGACAGATTGCGCTGAAGAAGCGCAGTTGCGATCGCATTCACCGCGGCCAGCGTGTCCGCATAAGTCATGGTCCGCCAGCTGCCTGCCGCATCGCTCTGCGCCAGGAATACCCGCTCCGGCGCGGCTTTGGCCCAATGCGTCAACCGCTCGGTGAGCTTTTGCGGATGCGGCGGCAACGGATGCGGCGAGCGCAGCATAATCGCGCCATCGCTGCGGCGCTCGACCACGACGTCCGGCGGCCCAAGCTTCACCGGCCGCAGTGGCGGCCGGTTTTGTGTAGCGAAGGTCTTTGCCGATGCGTTTGCCATCGCCCTTCCGCTGTCAGCTTCGCGTCACTTTTGGCGCGCGTTTTTCCAGAAACGCCTTGAGCCGTGCTTTCGCCTCTGGCTCGCTTTGCGCAATCGCCGAGGTCAGCGCCTCGGTGGCAAAGCCGGTGGCGGGATCGCTGCGCGCGATGCGCGGCAGCATGTGCATCACGGCAAAATTCGTAAACGGCGCATTGCCGGCGATGCGGAGCGCCAGCTCCATGGCTTTGGCGAGGCCCTCGCCTTCGCCGACCAGATATTGTGTGAGCCCGATCAGCTGCCCCTCTTCGGCGGAAAGCGTGCGGCCGGTGAGCATCATGTCCATCATGCGGGCGGTGCCGATCAAGGGCGGCAGCCGCACCGAGCCGCCGCCGCCGACAAAAATGCCGCGGCTGGTTTCCGGCAATGCGTAGAAGGCGGAACGCTCCGCCACCCGAATATGCGCCGCGGCGGCGATTTCCAGGCCCCCGCCCACCACCGCGCCGTGCAGCACGGCGACCACCGGCACTTTGCCGAATTCGATGGCTTCGAAGGCGCGATGCCAGGACCGCGAATGCTCCACGCCGGCAAAAATATCGCGCTCGGTGAGCTCGGTGAGATCGAGGCCGGCGCTGAAATGCTCGCCTGCGCCGGCGAGCACGACGGCGCGGATCTCGTCCGGCAGCGCCGCGAAGAAGGCGCCGATGCCGTGCACCATCTGATCGTCGAGCGCATTGCGTTTCGCCGCGCGATTGAGCCGCAACACCGCAACCGCGCCATGGCGCTCCGCCGTCAAGGTCGGCGGCAGGTCGGCGAATTCGGACGGTGAGGTCGTCATTTGCGTCATTTGACCCGTTCCGCCGCGGCCCGTAAATAGCCTGCAAGAACCCAATAAGGCATGCGAAACAGGAGCGGCGATGCAGGAAGTCTTTATTTGCGATGCCGCGCGCACCCCGATCGGCCGCTACGGCGGCGCGCTCGCCAAGGTGCGGACCGACGATCTCGCCGCGGTACCGATCAAGGCGCTGGTCACGCGCAACGCCAAAGCCGACTGGTCGCGGCTCGACGAAGTCTTTTTCGGCTGTGCCAATCAATCCGGCGAGGACAACCGCAATGTCGCGCGCATGGCGCTCTTGCTCGCAGGCTTGCCCGACTCGATCCCCGGCATCACCGTCAACCGGCTTTGCGCCTCGGGCCTCAACGCGGTCGGCGATGCCGCTCGCGCCATTCGTTGCGGCGAGATGGGCTTCGCCATCGCCGGCGGCGTCGAATCGATGACGCGGGCGCCCTTCGTCATGGGCAAAGCCGGCGAGGCGTTCTCGCGCTCGGCGGTGATTTACGACACCACGCTTGGCTGGCGCTTCATCAATCCGCTGCTGAAGGCGCAATACGGCGTCGACTCGATGGCCGAAACCGGCGAGAACGTCGCCGAGGAATTCCAAGTCACCCGCGCCGATCAGGACGCATTCGCGCTCCGCTCGCAACAGCGCGCAGCAAAGGCGCAAGCCACCGGCTATTTCGCCGAAGAGATCGTGCCGGTGGCGGCGCCCGGCGGCAAAGCCGGTCCCATCACTGTGGACAAGGACGAGCATCCGCGGCCGGAGACCACGCTTGAAAACTTGCAGAAGCTAAAACCCATCGCTCGCAATCCCGGCACCATCACCGCCGGCAATGCGTCCGGCATCAACGACGGCGCGGCCGCTATTATTTTGGCGAGCGAGGACGCCGCCAAGGCGCATGGCCTGACGCCGCGCGCCCGCGTCCTCGGCATGGCCTCGGCCGCGGTGCCGCCGCGCATCATGGGCATCGGCCCCGTGCCGTCGACCAAAAAGCTGATGGGGCGGCTCGGCTTCAAGATTTCCGATTTCGATCTGATCGAGATCAACGAAGCCTTCGCCTCGCAAGGTCTCGCCTGCCTGCGCCAGCTCGGCGTCGCCGACGATGCCGCGCACGTCAATCCGCACGGCGGCGCCATCGCGCTCGGCCATCCGCTCGGTATGTCGGGCGCGCGACTGACGCTGACCGCGGTGCATGGGCTCGAAAAACGCGGCGGCAAGCGCGCGCTGGCGACGATGTGCGTCGGCGTCGGCCAAGGCGTATCACTGGCGCTGGAGAGGGTCTGACCGCCTGTCGTCCTCCGCGAAAGCGGAGGGCCCAGTAAACACCGCAATGGCGGGAGATGACTGGATGGCCCGCCGTCGCGGGCCATGACAATAAAAAGGAGAAATGCCGCGTGCCGATGTCGCCTGGTTACATTCCGTTCCACCCCAATCCGTCGAAGCCGAAATACAAGCCGCCGGCGGGCGCGGTCGATGCGCATTGTCACGTGTTCGGACCGGAGGCGGCGTTTCCGTTCGCTCCGAAGCGGAAATACACGCCGTGCGATGCGCCGAAGGAAAAGCTGTTCGCGCTGCGCGATTTTCTCGGCTTCGACAAGAACGTCATTGTGCAGGCGACCTGTCATGACACGGATAATCGCGCGCTGGTCGACGCGCTCGTTCATTCCAATGGCAAAGCCAAGGGCGTCGCCTTCGTCAGCGAGGAAATTACCGACGCCGAGCTGAAGGATCTGGACAAGGCCGGCGTGAAAGGCGTGCGCTTCAATTTCATCAAGCGCCTCGTCGATTCGACGCCCATGGACGTCATGCAGCGCATTGCCGCACGGATCGCCAAGCTCGGCTGGCACATCGTCATCTATTTCGAGCACGCCGATCTCGACGAGATGGGCCCGTTCCTCAAATCGCTGCCGACGACGCTGGTGTTCGACCATATGGCCTGCCCGAACGTGCGGGAAGGCGTCGACGGCAAGCACTGCCAGAACTGGCTCAAGGCGCTTGACGCCAACAAGACCTGGATCACAAAAGTAACATGCCCGGAACGCTTCACAATTGCGGGGCCGCCCTACGATGACGTAGTGCCGTTTGCGCGCGCCATCGTCGAGCGTTTCCCCGACCGGGTGATCTGGGGCACCGATTGGCCGCATCCCAACATGCCCAAACAAGCGCCAGACGACGGCGTGCTGGTGGATATAATCCCAAAGATTGCCGTGACGGCGGCGGCGCAGCAGGCGATGCTGGTCGACAATCCGATGCGGCTTTATTGGAGCTAGAGGAATTCCAATGTTTGCACGGCTTGCAGCTTTTCTGTTGGCGCTTGGCATAGCAGCGGCCGCCTCGGCACAAACGGCCGCGGTGAATTGGCCGCCATTGCCGACCAAAGGCTTTGTTTCCGGCCGGACCGCGACCGACGAAGACGTCGCCGCCGGTAATGCCGTCTTTGTGCTGAAGGCCTATGGCACCTATTTCGGCAAGGCGATGGACATCACCATTCCGCAATACGCTTTTTTGACCAAGGCGGGCGAGAAACCCGTACCGGTGATCGTCGTCCAAGCCGAGATTGGCAAAGGCATCAAGCTGTTCGGCGTTCGCGGCCTCGACGGCGATAAATCGACGGCCCGTGATTTTGAGCTGAAATTGCTGGGCACCAAGCCGCCCAATTGAACCGTGGCGGTGGCTGGCGGCTTAAGTTGCCAACGGACGCTGCGCTATATATGTCAAAGCAAACGGGAGCTACGCCCGAACGGGAGAGATCAATGGCCCGCGAACAGCACGATTATGACGATATCCCGGGCACTTTTGTGTTCGACGCCGAGCGGTCCCGCCAGGGTTTCGGCATCAATATGTTCTGCATGTCGCTAATGAAGGACGAGAACCGCAAGGCGTTCAGGGCCAACGAGGCGGAATACCTCAAAAAGTTCAGGCTGACGCCCGAGCAGACCGACGCCGTGCTTAAGCGCGATTACAACCGCATGCTGGAGCTCGGCGGCAACATCTATTTCACCGCCAAGCTCGGCGCCACCGACGGCCATTCGTTCCAGCATCTCGCCGCGCTGATGACCGGCTCGACGCAGCCGGACTACGCGGCGATGATGCTCGGCGGCGGCCGCTCGGTCGAAGGCAATCGCTCGCGCACCGGCAAGAACGCGCCGTCGAAATTTCTTTCGGCGGGAGCGAAGAAGGCGGCCGGCGCCAAGCCCAAGGCGAAAGCCAAAGCCAAATCCCCGAAGACCAAATCCAAATCAGCAAAACGGAAGTGACGCCGTGGCCAGGATCATCGCAGGAATAGGTTCGTCGCACGTGCCCGCCATCGGCGCGGCGATCGACAACAACAAGACCGAAGAGCCGTATTGGAAGCGGGTGTTCTCGGGCTTCGAGAAATCGCAAGAGTGGATGCGCGAAACCAAGCCCGACGTCGCCATCATCGTCTATAACGATCACGCCTCGGCGTTCTCGGTGGAGATGATCCCGACCTTCGCGCTCGGCTGCGCCGCGGAATTTCCGCCGGCGGATGAAGGCTGGGGACCGCGGCCGGTCCCGGTGGTCGAGGGGCATCCGGCGCTTGCGTCGCATATCGCGCAATCCGTCATCCTTGACGAATTCGATCTCACCATCTGCAACAAGATGGACGTCGATCACGGCATGACGGTGCCGATGAACCTGTTGTTCGGCAAGGTCGACAAGAATGCACACTGGCCGTGCCCGGTGGTTCCACTCGCGGTCAATGTGGTGATGTATCCGCCGCCGACCGGGCATCGCTGCTTCATGCTTGGCCGCGCCATCAAGAAGGCGGTGGAGTCGTTTCCGGACGATCTTAGAGTGGTGATCTTCGGCACCGGCGGACTGTCGCACCAGATCTCCGGCCCGCGCGCGGGTCTTATCAACAGCAAATGGGACAAGAACTTCCTCGACAATCTGTCGAAGGATCCGCAGAAGCTCGTCAAGATCCCGCATCTCGACTATATGCGCGAGGCCGGCGCCGAAGGCATCGAAATGGTGATGTGGCTCGTCATGCGCGGTGCGCTCGACGACAAGGTCGACGAGGTCTATCGCTTCTACACCGTGCCGGCGTCGAATACCGCGGTCGGTCATATCATCCTGGAAAACCGCACCAAAGCGTCGGGCAGGAAGCCGACGAAACATGCGGTTAAGCACAAGCGCGCCGCAGCGCGGACGAAGGTGCAAAGCATTCGCAGTTAATTCCCGCGTCATGGCCGGGCTTGTCCCGGCCATCCACGTCTTTTTCACTCGAAGATTCAAGACGTGGATGCCCGGCACATAGGCGAGCGAAGCGACGCCGTTCTTCGAACGGCTGTGGCCGGGCATGACGTAATAAGGTAAGAGGCTATCACATGAAGATTTGCGTAGCGGGGCAGGGCGCGTTCGGTCAGAAGCATCTCGATGCGCTCAAGCGCATTCCCGACGTCGAGGTCACTTCGCTGGTCGGCGGTAATCAGGATTCCACCGCCCAGGTGGCGCAGAAATACGGCATCCCGCATTTCACCGGCGATCTCTCCGAGGGCATCAAGCGCGCCGACGCGGTGATCCTCACCACGCCGACCAAAATGCATTTCCGCCAGGGCGAGCAGGTGATGCGTGCCGGCAAGCACGTGCTGATCGAGATTCCGGTCACCGACAGCGTCGAGGACGCCGAAGCTTTCGTGAAGATCGCCAAGGAAACCGGTGTCACCGCCATGGGCGGCCATGTGCGGCGCTTTAATCCCAGCCACCAATGGGTGCACAAGCGCATCGTCAAGGGCGAGCTGAAAATCCAGCAGATGGACGTGCAGACTTATTTCTTCCGCAGGAAGAACATCAATGCGGCAGGCAATGCGCGCAGCTGGACCGACCATCTGCTCTGGCACCATGCCGCCCACACCGTCGATCTGTTCCAGTATCAGGCCGGCGAGACGATTTCCGACTGCTATGCCGTACAGGGACCCATCCACCCGCAGCTCAATATCGCGATGGACATGGGCATCGTCGCCAAGACGCCGTCCGGCTCGATCCTGACGCTGTCGTTGTCGTTCAACAATGACGGTCCGCTCGGCTCGTTCTTCCGCTACATCTGCGACAACGGCACCTACAAGGCGTTCTACGACGACCTTTCGGACGGCAAGGACAACAAGATCGACGTCTCCAAGGTCGACGTGTCGATGGACGGCATCGAGCTCGAGGACCGTGAATTCATCGCCGCGATCACAGAAAAGCGCGAGCCCAATGCCAGCCTCGCCCAGCTGTTGCCGTGCATGCACGTGCTCGGCAAACTGGAAAAAATCATCGACCCGCGGCGCAAGGCCCACGCCTAGGCTTCATCCCCCGCGCAGAAGAACAACCGAGATGAGATACGGCCCGCGTTCGCCACTATCCTTCGGCTTCGTCACTGTGCTGACGTTTCTTTTGCTTTCCGCGTCGCAGAGTTTCGCGCAAGCGCCCCCCACAGCCGCGCCGGCGCCGCCTACGCAAACGCCCCCCGCTCCGGTTCCAGCGCCTCCCGCGCCGACAGTGACGCTGTCAGCCGAGCAGCTCAAGAAGATCGATGGCTGGATCGCCGACAAGGGCCGGGAGATCGCGATCACGCCGATCATCACCGACATTCTCGGCTTGACCACAGGCAATCAGGCGATGTCCTGCCGCGCTTTCGCCGCCGCGGGCGACGGCGACGAGGTGCATCAGATCTACGCGCTGCCGGATGGCAAAGGCTATCTCGAAGCGCATTTCTACCAAAACAAGCTCGACGTCTACTGGGCCGACAAGGACTTCGGGCTGAAAGCCGCGCTGGAAGGCGTTCGCGGACAGATGCCGGCGCCAACGTCATTTGCCGACGCGCAATATGGTTTCAGCTTCGAAGTGGCGTGGTGGACGAAATATACCGACGCCCATTAGCGGCGAGCTGTTACGCCCAGCACGCGAAACTCAAGCCGGTGCCGGTGCCGGCCGGCGTGCGATAGCCTGGCACGTATTCGAACCAGTTGAGGTCGAGGTGCTCGCAAGCATTGGCGACGCCGACCCATGAGGATTTCGAAGCTACCCAAGCTTTCAGGATCGCGCGGCTGATCATAAATTACCACGCCCCGTCCACAAATGCTCGCCACATAACCTGCGCCTTCGGGTATACATCACGAAGTGCAGGCGCATGTTCAATAAAGGACATCGCATGTGCCATTCGCCTGCCACTCTCAATTCGACTCCAACCCCGTAGTCCAAAATATGCATTGAGGGACATTGCGGCTTGCTGGGGGGCATGCTGATACGTCTCTGCTGCATCGACTAACAAGGCAATAAGTTTTTGCTGGTCCGCATCATTGTTCATGCGACGCATCTTCCACATTCCGAAGAGTGCCCAAAAACCAATCGCGATGACACCGCCAAAGATTCCCCCGAGGGCAACTCCAACGATTACGATGACTATAATAGTCCCTAGTAGGATTGCGTAAGTGAGGGGACGGGATCGCATCGCATCGCATTGCTCGCCGGTCGTTGTAGAGAAGAAAATGCTGACTTTCTTCCATACTTTTCCAGAATTAAGCGGTTGTATTCATCGGAAACTGCTTTAAGCGAGACATGTTCTTTTCTTTGCTCAGCTAGCTTCCAGAGCGCATCGTCTGTCGGAGCCGTAAAAAGTGTAACGGCCTCTTCAAGACTTTGGCGTTGCCGTTCAATTATGTCCGGCTCTCTTCGTATTGGATGCCTGTAAAAAGCTACGACAATGATCAGAACGAGAATTAATCCACCGAAAGCCTCAAAGAATTCCATCGCGCCCTCCGACGCTGCGGCGCCACGTGTGAGTCAAGCCCAACAAGCGAAACTCAGGCCGGTGCCGGTGCCGGCTGGCGTGCGGTAGCCGGGCACGTATTCGAACCAGTTCAGATCCAGATGCTCGCAAGCCCCTGCGACGCCGACCCAGTTGAGGATTTCGGAACTCCCGGCATGCAATTTGTTGCGCGGCAAGTTTTGCAAGAACTTGGCATCCTTGTCGGCGCAAGCCTTGAGGATGGCGCGATCGAAATCCTCGTCGACCAGAAAATGACTTAAGCCCCCCGACGCGATGATGCCGATGCGGGCATCGCCGGGAAAAGTCCCGACCGCTTGGCGGATGGCGCGGCCGAGTTCGTAGCAGCGGCGCGGCCGCGGCTGGTTCGGCGCGAAGTAGGTGTTGAGGAAAACCGGGACGATCGCAATTGGTGTTGTCTCGTCCATCAGGCGGCGATGCACATAGGCCATGCCGTGGCCCTCGCCTTCGCCCTTGCGCATGCATTTCGACGACGCTGGGTCGAAACCGTTATCCATCAGCCAGTCGATCAGATGCAGCGCTAGCTTGGCGTCGACCGGATAGGCGCGCGGCGCGTCATCCTCGAAAAAGGCCTGCCGGTTCTTGACGTACCATTCCGGGAAACGCTGGTGATACTGTTCGTGCTGCTCATTGCTGTTGAGGATGGTGTCGCCGTAATAGATCGCGAAGGTCGGCCGGGCGTCTTCCAGGTAGGCTTCGTCCTGGTCGTCGCTCATGATGATGAGCGTATCGAGCTGGGCGGAGTTGAGCGTGTTGCTCAGGCGCGTCATCGCCGTGCGCACGGTGTTCTGCCGCGCTACAAGCGCGGCGGGTGCGACCATGGCCGCCATCTTGGGGTCGGCCTTTTCCAGAAGCTCCGCATAGGTGGCGGGGCGTCCTTCCTTGTCGCGATGCTTGATCTTCTGGTCGGTTTCTGCAAAACGCGGCAGCGTTTCATCGGAAGCGAGCAGCATCGGCGTGTGGGAGCTGCCGAGCCCGAGAACAATCTTTGCCATCCGCGCCTCCTCAAAATAAAACTGCTCTGTTTTTTGCCGGATGCTAGCACAATTGCAGGAAACGGCGGCAATAGCGGGGCGAATTCACCTCCGTGACACTGCGGAACTGGACAACGGCTAGCGGGAATGTTGCTATGCGGGCCATACAAGCCGGATCAGGGAGAAACCCCATGAAACTCAGCGAAAAAAGCAGATATTTGTTGGCCGCGGCTTGCGCCGCCGCGGCACTTGCCACCGCGGGTGGCGCTCAGGCGCAAGACGTCAAGATTGGCTTCATCCTGCCGATGACGGGCCAGCAGCAATCGACCGGCAAGCAGGAAGCCGCCGGCGCCAAGCTATGGATGGCGCAGCATGGCGACACGGTGGGCGGCAAGAAGATCGAGCTCATTATCCGCGACGACGCCGCGGTCCCCGACAACACCAAGCGCATCGCGCAGGATCTCCTCGTCAACGACAAGGTGACCTTCCTCGCCGGCTTCGGCATCACTCCGGCGGCGATGGCCGTCGCGCCGCTGGCGACGCAAGCCAAGACGCCGGAGATCGTCACCGCGGCCGGCACATCCGTCATCACCGAGAAGTCGCCCTACATCGCGCGCACCAGCTTTACGCTGGCGCAATCGTCGGTGCCGATGGCCGATTGGGCGGCGGAGAACGGCATCAAGAAAGTCGTGACCATGGTGTCCGACTACGCGCCCGGCCACGACGCCGAAGATTCTTTCGCCAAGGAATTCACCGCCAAGGGCGGCCAGATTGCGGACCACATCTCCTTCCCCTTGGCCAACCCGGACTTCGCGCCGTTCCTGCAACGCGCCGCCGACGACAAGCCCGATGCGATCTTCGTCTTTGTTCCGTCCGGGCAGGGCGGTACCTTCGTCAAGCAATTCGCCGAAAAAGGTCTCGACAAGGCCGGCATCAAGATCATCGGCCCTGGCGACGTCACCGACGACGATCTCCTTAACAATATGGGCGATCCGATCATCGGCACCATCACCGCGCATATCTATTCCGCCGATCACAATTCGCCGGCCAACGAGGCTTTCGTCGCCGCATTCGAGAAAGCCAATAACGGCATGCGGCCGAATTTCATGGCGGTCGGCGCCTATGACGGCATGCACCTCATCTACTCTGCGCTGGAGAAGACCGGCGGCAAGACCGACGGCGATTCGCTCATCGCCGCCATGAAGGGCATGGCCTGGGAAAGCCCACGCGGTCCGATCTCGATCGATCCGGACACCCGTGACATCATTCAGAACGTCTATATCCGAAAGGTCGAGAAGAAAGACGGCCAGCTCTACAACGTCGAGTTCACCACCTTCCCGAACGTCAAGGATCCGATCAAGGCCGGGACGATTAAGTGATGGTCACTCGCTCGTCATTGCGGGGCGCGGTCGTAAGACCGCGAGCCTGGAATCCATAGCCACTGTCCGTGCGAGCATGGTGAGGGCGGTGATTATGAATTCCGGACTTGCCGTTTCACGGCAATCCGGAATGGCGCTGGAGTGAGTGACTCATGCTGACGATCCTGTTCGACGGTGTCGCCTACGGCATGCTGCTGTTTGTGCTGGCGTGCGGGCTTTCCGTCACGCTCGGCCTGATGAATTTCATCAATCTCGCCCATGGTTCTTTCGCCATGGCCGGCGGCTACTGTACCGTCATCCTGGTCAACCGACTCGGCGTTCCGTTCCTGCTCGGCGTCCCACTTGCGTTCTTGGTCACGGCGCTCCTTGGCGGACTGTTCGAACGGACGCTCTACGTTCACGTCTATGCCCGCAGCCATCTCGATCAGGTGCTGTTCACCATCGGGCTCGTCTTCATGTCGGTCGCTGCGGTCGACTACACGATGGGATCGTCGCAGCGTTTCGTGCAAATCCCCGACGCGCTGCAGGGCCAGTTCGACGTGTTCGGTATCGGCATGGGCAAATATCGCCTGCTCATCATCGCGGTATGCGGGCTTCTCACCATCGCCTTGCAGCTCATTCTCGCCAAGACGCGGTTCGGCAGCCGGTTGCGCGCCGCGGTCGACGATCAGCGCGTGGCGCGCGGGCTCGGCATCAATGTCGGCGCCGTGTTCGGCATCACTTTTGCCGTCGGCTCCGGTCTTGCCGGACTGGGCGGCGCGCTCGGCGCCGAAATCCTCGGCCTCGATCCGACGTTTCCGCTGCGCTACATGATCTATTTTTTGATCGTGGTCACGGTCGGCGGCACCTCGAGCATCGTCGGTCCGTTCCTCGCCTCGATCCTGCTCGGCATCGCCGATGTCGCCGGAAAATACTATGTGCCGACGCTGGGCGCCTTCGTCATCTACGCCATTATGATCGTGGTCCTGATCTGGCGGCCGCAGGGCTTGTTTGCCCGCGCTACGGCACGGTGAAGGTCCGATGGATACGACGACCGCAACGGCATCCCAGACGCCCGTGCTAGCCGCCGACGTCGCCGCCTATCTGAAGCGGCGCGGCCGCTGGTCGCCGCTCGAAATTGCGTTCTGGATCTTCGCTTTCGCCAGCATCTGGCTGTTCCCCGATAAATATTTGATCCTGAAAGACACCGCGATCCTCGCTTTGTTCGCGCTGTCGCTCGATCTTATTCTCGGTTATGCCGGCATCATCTCGCTCGGCCAGGCGGCGTTTTTCGGTGTCGCCGGATATTTTTCCGGGCTGGTCGCCAAATACGGCATCATTGACGAGCCGATCATCGCGCTCGTTTGCTC
>JBAQAB010000208.1:0-7275 GCA_049285535.1 Xanthobacteraceae bacterium | reverse complement strand
TCGCGCAATCTGCCGGTATTGAACGCCACCTGCCCGCTGGTCACCAAGGTGCACAATCAGGGCAAGCGCTATGTCGGCCAGGGGCGCCGGCTCATTCTCATCGGCCATGCCGGACATCCGGAGGTCGAGGGCACCATGGGCCAGATCGCCGAGCCGGTGACGCTGGTGCAGACCGAGACCGACGTCGCCGCGCTCGACATTCCGGTCGACACCCCGGTGGCCTATGTCACCCAGACCACGTTGTCGGTCGACGACACTCGCGGCATCATCGCCGCGCTGCATCGGCGCTTCACCGACATCGTCGGCCCGGAGACCCGCGACATCTGCTACGCGACCCAGAATCGGCAGACCGCGGTGCGTGAACTCTCCGATCTCGTCGACGTTATCCTGGTGGTTGGCGCGAAGAATAGTTCCAACTCCAACCGGTTGCGCGAGATCGGCGAAGAGGCCGGCACGCCGAGCTACCTGATCGCCGACGGCAGTGAGCTCGATCCGGCCTGGTTCGATACGGCCAAGACCGTCGGCATCACCGCCGGCGCCTCGGCGCCGGAAGTGCTGGTGGAGGACGTCATCAGCGCGCTGCGGCGGCTCGGTCCGGTCGATGTCAGCCAACTCCACGGCCGGCACGAGACTATAGAGTTCCGTCTGCCGCCGGAATTGACCGACGGCGCCACTGCGGGCCGCGTCACCGCGAAAGTCTAGATTGAGCCAAAGTCCGGATTGAACGATTTCGGCGGCGATAGCACGGACAGAAAGAACAAAGAGGATCGTAGCCTTGGGTGTATCTCTGCGACAGAAAGTTAAGGTCGGCGCCTATGTCATGCGTCAGCGTCTGGCGGGGCGTAAGCGTTATCCGCTGGTGCTGATGCTGGAGCCGCTGTTCCGCTGCAATCTCGCCTGCACCGGTTGCGGCAAGATCGATTATCCGGACGCCATCCTCAACAAGCGCCTGTCGGTTCAGGAATGCCTCGACGCCGTCGACGAGTGCGGCGCGCCGATGGTCGCCATTCCCGGCGGCGAGCCGCTCATTCACAAGGAGATCGGCGAGATCGTCAAAGGCATCGTCGCGCGCGGGAAATTCGTCTCGCTGTGCACCAATGCGCTGCTCTTGGAAAAGAAGCTGCATCTGTTCGAGCCCTCTCCCTATCTGTTCTTCTCGGTGCATCTCGACGGCATCAAGGAGCACCACGACAAGTCGGTGTGCATGGACGGCGGCTACGAGAAGGCCGTGTCCGCGATCAAGGCCGCGCAAGCCAAAGGCTTCGCCGTCAACGTCAATTGCACGGTGTTCGACGGCCATCCGGCGGAAGACATCGCCAAATTCCTCGACCTTACCGCCGAGCTCGGCGTCGGCGTCTCGATCTCGCCGGGCTATGCCTATGAGCGCGCGCCCGACCAGGAGCATTTTCTCAATCGCCACAAGACCAAGGAGCTGTTCCGCAAGGTCTTTGCGCTCGGCAAGACCAAAAATTGGAATCTCACCCATTCCGGCATGTTCCTCGACTTCCTCGCCGGCAATCAGGAATTCCACTGCACGCCATGGGGCATGCCCACCCGCAACATTTTCGGCTGGCAGAAGCCCTGCTATCTGCTTGGCGAAGGCTACGCCAAGACCTTCGCGGAGCTGATGGACACGACGGATTGGGATCTTTACGGCACCGGCGCCTACGAAAAATGCGCCAACTGCATGGCGCATTGCGGCTACGAGCCGACGGCGGCGCAGGCGATGATGGACCACCCTCTGCAGGCGGCAATGATCGCCTGGAAGGGCATCAAGACCGAAGGCCCGATGGCACCGGAAATCTCATTGGACGCGCAGCGCCCCGCGCAATACGTCTTCGACGGCCAGGTGCAACAGACGCTGTCGCAAATGCGCGCCAACGAGGCGCGCGAGAAGGCGGCAAAGGAAGCGGCCAAAGAAGCGGCGCAGACTTCGGCGAGCGCGGCGTAGTCTCGTCATTTTCCGGGGCGGCCCTAAGGGCCTGGCCCCAGTGGGACGACCGAAGGTCACCGCAGTCGCTGATTTAGAAATTCGCTTGTTCGCCCGTTCGCTAGCGCTGCGGCCGCGGCGTTGTAGTGCGCCCCGTTATGCCGAGAGAAGGCGTGACGCTGACCCGGATAGCTATAAACTGTCGCGTTCGGTTTTTTTGCGAGCGCCGCCTTGATCTCAGCTTGCGCGGGCTTGGAAATGAATTCGTCATCCTCGCCGAGGTGCATCAACAAGGGGGCGTCCAACCCGCCAACCTCGCCGAGGTATTTTTCGGTGTCGCCGCCATGATAAGCAACGGCGGCATCGACCTCATAGCGGGCGGCCGTGATAAAGGCCATCAATGCACCGAGGCAGTATCCCTGCAAGGCAACCTTTCCAGTCGACTCTGGCAACTCAACAGCAGCGCGGACCGTTTCTATGATATCTTTCACGCCCGCATCGCGATCATACGCCGCGTAAAGTCGCAGGCCGTGCTGCCAGTCAGCTTCAGACCTTACGTTGAGATCGACGCCAGACTCCTGCCGCCAGAATAGGTCCGGCGCGATCGCGATGAACCCCTGGGCTGCCAACTCATCGCAGGTCGCACGGATATCGGCGTTAACGCCGAACAATTCCTGGAGAACGACCACTGCCGGCGCGGGTAACTTGGCCGGCCGCGAGATGTAGGCGCGGAACGTTGCATCGGGAGACCGGATGACAATTTGATTTTCCATGACGTTGCCGCGTCGTCACCTCAATGACCAGCCGACGTGTGATTGGCAGCCTCTTCGATGAGCTTGGCCGCTTCCTTCGGGTGAGACATGTACGCCACGTGGCTGGAATTAACTTCGACCGTCTTGGCATGGGCGCGCTTCGCCATCATGCGCTCCTGGTCCGGATTGATCGACCGGTCTGCGGTGGCTACCATGTACCAGGTGGGCTTAGTCTTCCACGCGGGGTTCGTGACCTTGTGGGTGAACGAGTCGGTGGAGATCGGCACCTGCGATATGGCCATGAAGTGGGATACGGCCGGCGGAACGTCCGCCGCGAAGTCGGCCGCGAAATGCGCCTGCTCTATCCACCAGTTGCCGTTGCTGTCCGGCGTGAATGCCTTGGAGGCTTGCGGCAGGGCCTGTTCGATCGACGCACAGCTCTCGCCGTCATCGAGCGCAAAGGCGGCGATGTAGACCAGTGCCGAAACCTTCGGATCGTTACCGGCCTCGGTGATGATGGACCCGCCATAACTGTGTCCCACCAGAACCACCGGTCCGTCCATGGCGTCGATGGCCGCTCTCGTGTACTTTTGGTCGTCGGCGTAGGAGGTTTCGGGTGGCTGCGCCACCGACACCGTGTAGCCGTCCTTCTCGAGGATTTTGGCAACGGCTTCCCAGCCAGAGCCGTCGGCGAATGCGCCATGCACCAAAACGACGTTCTTGATGCCGGTCTTCGATGCGGATTGCGCCGAGGCGGATTCCAAAGTCCCACCCGCAAGCATAGCGGCGAGCATGGCAACCACGTAAAGATTCTTCATGACATCTCTCCTGTCAGCGGCATCGATGAAACCCTTCCCGAGTTCGACGGCCCTGGGGTCGAGTAGACGCTATCGTTCGCAGCGCGCGCGAAATTGTACGAATTTGACCGGTTTGTAAGATTCGCCTGAAAAAATTGCCGCGACAGACAACGCCACTGGCGATTTGCCGCTGTTTTTATGATTATGGGGCGCTTATCCTGTTTCCTATCCGGGACGGTGGATGCTCGCGTTGAGAGCTTCATGCCGTTTGTTGCTCACGAGAATTTATTGCCGCTTTAGCAACTGTTATGGAGGCAATGATGGATGCGGATGCGATCGAGGACGACCTTGCCAGACGCTTCCGGATAGATCGTCCGCTGACACTCTTGGCGCGGAGATCATCAAGGGCACGAATCGGATTTTCGCGCATGCGGAGCAGTCGTCCGATGCGCGGTCGTTCGCTGGCGGTGCCACCGGAAGAGGCTTTTGCATTCCACGTTCCGTTGTCGCTGCCGTTTTTCTCGGACCTGTGGACGGCAGGACGGCGCAGAGAAGTGCCCGATATGTGTCTCGGCTATGCACAGCTGGTCGACCTCCGCGACAATCCGGTCGTCAGTTTGGATATCCCTTTCGATTCGCTTCGCTTTTACATCCCGCAAATTGCGCTCGATGAGATGGCCAATGAAGCCGGCATTCGCCGGGTGAAAGGGCTTTACGCGCCGAATTTTGGTGCCCGCGATTTGGTCTTGTTCGGTTTGGCGCAAGCGCTCGCCGGCGCGATGGAGCATCTCGGCGACGGCACCGCCATGTTTACCGACTGTATCGCGCTTGCTTTTTTCTCTCATATCAGGCGCGCCTACGGCGGCGCACCTGCGGAAAGAGGAAGCGTGCGCGGCGGACTCGCGTCGTGGCAGCTGCGGCGGGCGCGTGAATTCATCGACGCCAATTTGGCAGGCGATCCCTCGATCTCCCAGGTCGCGAACGAATGCGGACTGTCCAGCAGCTACTTCGCGCGCGCGTTCAAGGAGGCGACCGGCATATCGCCGCACCGGTGGCTGACCAAGCAGCGCGTCGAGCGCGCCAAAGAACTGTTGCGGGACCCGGCGTTGGGGCTCGCGGATATTGCCCAAGCCTGTGGCTTTGTCGACCAAAGCCACCTCACCCGCGTTTTTTCCAGGAGCGAAGGTTACAGTCCGGGACGCTGGCGTCGCCTCCACCGCATTTAGCGGCGGAGTAACAATCACATCCCCCACGCCACCGCGCGGGCATTGCCGCTTTTGAGATTGCGGTAGCGCGCCAGCGCCCACAGCGGGAAGAATTTCGCATAGCCGTGGTAACGCAGATAAAACACGCGCGGGAATCCCGTCGCGGTGTAGCGCTCTTCATTCCAGAAGCCGTCAGTAGCCTGATTGTCGGCGAGATATTTGATGCCGCGCGCCACCGCCGGATGATCGACTTCACCGGCGGCCATCAGGCCAAGCAGCGCCCAGGCGGTCTGCGAGGCGGTAGACGGCGCTTTTTCGTAGCCCTTGTAGTCGAGCTTGTAGCTCGCGCCGTCCTCGCCCCAGCCGCCGTCGTCGTTCTGGATCGCGGCGAGCCAATCGACCGCCTTACGCATTTCCGGCGCATCACGCGACAGCCCTGCCGCGTTGAGCGCACAGAGCACCGACCAGGTGCCGTAGATGTAGTTCATGCCCCAGCGGCCATACCAAGAGCCCTCGGCAAGCTGCGTGCGGCGCAGATAATCGACGGCGCGCATCACCGCCGGACTTTTTGTGTCGCCCAATTGCGCCAGCATTGACAAGCAACGCGCGGTGACATCCTCGGTCGGCGGATCGAGCAGCGCGCCATGATCGGCGAATGGGATATTGTTGAGATAATAATATTCGTTGTCGGCATCGAACGCACCCCAGGCGCCGTTCTCGCTCTGCATGCCGACGATCCATTCGCGCGCGCGCGCGATCGCGGCGCGGTAATCCGCTGGCAGCGACTCTTGGGGACTGTCTTGCGGCGGCGTCATGCCCTGTAGGCGGTCCATCGCCATCGCCACCACCGCGGTGTCGTCGACGTCAGGATAATGCGGATTGGCATATTGAAAGGCCCAGCCGCCGGGCCGCAGCGCGGGACGCCGCGCGATCCAGTCGCCGCGCAGGTCGAGCACCTGCATCGGCACGAGCCAATCGAGGCCGCGCTTGACCTTCTCCGCCACCCGCTCGCCGCCGGCCTCCAACAAAGCGTGGCAGGTGAGCCCGGTATCCCAGATCGGCGACACGCAAGGCTGGCAATAGGCCTCGTCGTCATGCACGACCAGAAGCTTGTCGATCGATTTGCGCGCGACGGCGCGCTGCGGATGGTCCTCCGGATAGCCCAGCGCGGCATACATCATCACGCTGTTGGCCATCGCCGGGAAAATCGCGCCTAGGCCATCCTTGCCGTTGAGCCGCTCGCCGACCCAAGCCACCGCGCGGTCGATGGCGCGCGCCCGCGCGCGTTTCGGGAACACCGGCCCCGCCGCGCGCAGCACATTGTCGACGCCGCGGAAGAACCAGAACCACGACGCCTTCTGCTGCGGCGCCTTCGGCGTCGGCCCGAGCGACCGCGGCGGCTCGAGAAACAGCTCGTCGATGGCGACGCCCTTTGCATTCACCGCGCGCGGCTTCTTCGCCATCAGCACCAAAAGCGGCACGATCACGGTGCGGCTCCAATACGAGATCTTGTCGAGATGGAACGGAAACCATTTCGGCAGCAGCATGATCTCGACCGGCATTTCCGGCACCGCGCCCCACGGCACGATGCCGTAGAGCGCCAATAGGCAGCGCGTGAACACGTTGGCCCGCTCAGCGCCGCCGCGTAGCCGCATCGCCTCGCGGGCGAGGTGCATGTGCGGCGCCTGCGGCGCGTCGCCGATCATCTTGAGCGCGAAATAGGCCTTCACCGTCGCGCTCATGTCGAATTCGCCGTCGCGGAACAGCGGCCAGCCGCCGTGTGCGCCCTGGATGCGGCGCAGATAAACGGCGATTTTTTGCTCCAGTACGGCGTCGACCGGCTCGCCCAGATAATGGCGCAGCAGCACGTATTCGGCCGGGATGGTGGCGTCGGCCTCCAGCTCAAACAGAAAATGCCCGTCGGCGCGTTGCGTCGCCAGCAGCGCCCGGGTGGCCGCTTCGATGGGGCGGTCGAGATCAATCGCGCTCATTTGGATGGTGTCGCTCATGTGAGCTTAACTTGGCGACTGGCGATGAGTTCGGCGGCGCGGTTGCCGGAGCGGATCGCGCCTTCGATGGTGGCCGGCAAGCCGGTATCGGTCCAATCGCCCGCCAGCGCCAGATTGCGCCACGCGGTTTCCGCGCCCGGCCGCTTTAAATCCTGCGCCGGCGTCGCGGCAAAAGTGGCACGGCGCTCGCGCACGATCTGCCACGGCGGTAATTCCGGCGGCAACCCGGTCACGCTCGCGACTTCCGCCCAAATGCTCTTGGCGAGCTCCTCCCGCGGCGTATCGACCAGGCGGTCGCCGGCGCTGATGGTGACGGACACGCGGCCGGAAAAAGCGAAAATCCACTCGACCGTGCCGTTGAGCACGCCGAGGATCGGCGGCTGCTCCGCCGGCGGATCGATGCGGAAATGCGCGTTGACGATGGCGCGGAACTCGGTCGGGACCTCCAGGCCGCGGATCAGCGAGACAGCGGCATAAGGCGGTACTGCGAGGATAACAGCGTCGTCCTCGGCAAGCGCAACAGCCTCCCCGCCGAAATCGAGGGCATCGACACGGGTGGTGCCGAAGCGGAGCGCGCGAAGC
>JBAQAB010000207.1:0-3307 GCA_049285535.1 Xanthobacteraceae bacterium | reverse complement strand
GCCGGCAGCCGCCCGGCGCGGTATTCATGACGAGCGCGCAGCACCGCCAAAGCCTCGGGCGAGATGCGGCCGTCGGCGACAACTTGCTGCAAGCGTTCGTGCCCCACATTCAAGGCTTGCGCCCGCGCGGTTAGCTCGGCTTCGTGCTCGCGCCGGCGTTCGCCGGCAGCGTGCTCGTTAAGCCGGAGCCAGCGCACCAGCGCCGGCAACACCAACCCCTGCCCGATCAGGGTGACAACGATGACGCCGAACGTCACGAACAGGATAAGATCGCGATCGGGAAACGGCGCGCCCGACACGGTGAACAGCGGTATAGCCAAGGCGGCCGCCAGCGAGACGACGCCGCGCACGCCGACAAAGCCCAGGAAGAACAGCCAGCGCCATGGCGGCACCGGGTCGCGGCGCGCCAGCGACGGAATGAGCCAGCGCGGCAACCATGCCGCCGGATAGACCCAGATGAAACGCGTCGCGATCACCACCGCCACGGTCAGCGCGATCGCATAAGCGAAGTGATGCCACGGCACTTCATGCATCTGAAGGAACACCGTGCGCACCTGCATGCCGGTGACCAAAAAGACAAGACCTTCGAGCAGATAGACCACGAGGTCCCAAAAGAAGATGCCTTGCAGACGCGTCGCCCCTGGAATGAGCAAAGGGCCGTTCCAGCTCACGAAGAGACCGGCTGCGACCGTCGCCAGAACTCCCGAACCACCCAACTGCTGCGGCAGCAAAAATGCGGCGTACGGAGTCAGCAGCGACAGCGTGATCTCGACGCGCGGATCGTCGGCCCAGCGGCGCAGCCGCAGGCTCAGCCAGCCGATGGCGATGCCGTAAGCGATCTCGCCGACGACGATGACGGCGAATTCGCCCGCCGCCGTGCCGAACGAGAACAGGCCGGTTGACGCTGCGGCAACAGCAAAACGATAAAGGATCAGCGCCGTGGCGTCATTGGCCAGCCCCTCGCCTTCGAGCACGACGACAAGCCGCCGCGGTACGCCGAGGCGGCGGACCATGGCGAGCGGCGCCACCGCATCGGGCGGCGCCACGATGGCGCCGAGCACGAAACCCACCGCGAGCGGCATGTGAAGCAGCCAATGCGCCGCCGCCGCCACCGCGCAGGTCGTGAACACGACGCAGCCGAAAGCAAACAGCGCGATCGGCCGCAGATTGAAGCGGAATTCGCGCCAGCTCATGGCGACGCCGGCCGAATAAATCAGCGGCGGCAGGATGCCGAGCAGCACCAAGTCGGGCGCCAGCTCGATCCGTGGCAGCCCGGGCAGGAGCGCCAGTGCGATGCCGGCGATGACGAGCAAGATCGACGGCGCAGTATTGAGGCGGCGCGCGGCGACGGCGACCACCACCAGGACGGCGAGGAGCAGCAGGAGTGTTTCGATAGTCGCGGTCATGGGGTGCGCGACTGCCTATGTATTTGGCGAACGCCGCGGACTCGGCCCTTCCTGCTCAATGACACGCAGCCTGCGCACCGTCAGCTCGTCAACTTCCAGCGTGCCGAAACGCGCTTTCTTGATCGAGAGGCGGCCGACCGCGAGGCGGCCGATCGCCAGCGCTCCCACAGCGACCGCGCCGAAGGCTGCCGCACCCAACGCAAGCGCCAGCAGGCTGGTTGCGGGAGCAGCGTTGGATCGGTTCGTTAGTTCGCGCGGCATTTGCGACCTCGATCGGGTTTGGTGCGGCGTGAAACGCGTGGTGATGCGCCGCGCCAGGACATGCGTTACACTAACGCCACGCCCGCAACGGAGCCAGTCATGTGCCGCAATATCCGCACGCTGTTCAATTTCGAACCGCCGGCGACGGAAGACGAAGTTCGCGCCTCGGCGCTGCAATTCGTCCGCAAGCTCTCCAGCTTTACCCACCCGTCGCACGCCAATGAGGCTGCCTTCAATCGCGCCGTGAGCGACGTTTCCGCCGCTGCGCGGCGGCTCCTTGAGGCGCTGGAAACGGCGAGCCCCGCCAAGAACCGCGAAGCGGAAGCGATGAAAGCGCGCGCTTTGCATAGCACGCGGCGTTCAGCATCATCGCCGGGCTTGACCCGCCTGCGGGCCGTAGCGTGTTTACCATTCGGCCATGCTACATAACCCTTCGGCGGGCGAAGGCCCAGCCATCCACGTCTTTATATCGGCGCCACGCTGCGACCGGGACGAGCGACGTAAGGCCGGCCCTGACGAATAAGGCAAGTAGCGCAAGGAAAAACGATGGTCAGCGATAACAAAAAACCAAAACCCGAGGCGACGCCAAAAAAGGACGCCGCTGCGAAGGTCGAGAGCACTGCGGCTGAAGCAGCACCCAAAGACGCGACCAAGAAAGACTCGCCAAAGCCCGAGGGCGGCGACACAGCCGCCGCGGCACCTTCAAACTATAGCCGGGGCGAAGGCCAAAAGCCGGTCACTGCGGCCTACAAGGAAAACTGGAACGCGATTTTCGCGAAGAAGAAAACGAAGAAGAAAAAGCGATAGTCGGGGCGGATTTCGCCGTGACTTATCCGAGCAAGTAGCCCGCATGAGCGAAGCGACATGCGGGGTTGGGCGGCGAGGCTGACCCCGGATTTCGCTCCGCTCATCCGGGCTACGCTGGCTCCCAGTGCGCGCCGGCGACAAGTCCCCAGTTGCCAGCGGAGTTCGGTCTTCGCCATCGTGGCGTCGCCATACCGGCTAGGGCTGCGATCGCATCATCGAATGAAGCATGTTTCGTTTCTCGCCCCTTCCGTCCAACCCAGTAACCGCCGGCGCGGCAACAGGTCTTGGGATCGAAGCGGGAACCGTCTTTCGATACAGGCACAGAAGTGTGGGTCATGTATTGATTTCCTACCTACGCTCAGGCGATGTCGCCGTAGATCGGAGTTATAGCGTCGGCAGAGCCGCCGGGATCAATTATCTTCGGGCGCGAAGTGAGGCACCTAGCCGGCACGCGTAGCCCGCCCCGCCGAGGCATATTCGGCCATGAATAATGCCTACTTTGGAACGATCATAATCCTGACGGTGATCGCATCACTATCCCGCTTGAGATCATTTTCCACCCCGCGAGGGTTCGAAATTCGCCCTTCTGGGTCATAAACCACGCAATAGAGTGTGCGGCACGTTGGGTGTTTTTGATATTTTGCGATGTCTACGATGAGTTGATCGCCAAGTTGCCTGGTCGACAGACTTGGCCGTGTCATCTTGATCTCAACTACCGCTTCGATCTCTGGCAAAAGAAAATCCATTCGCGACGCCCCACCGGCATAGGTTGGCGCCCATTCTTCCTTGCGGATATCGTCGAAATAAATGGCTAGGAGAGCATGGAAGAGAGC
>JBAQAB010000206.1:0-8738 GCA_049285535.1 Xanthobacteraceae bacterium | reverse complement strand
GGATAGAACGGTCCGCCGGTGCAGGCGTCGAGCGCGGTGCGGGTCAGAATGCCCGGTTGATGGGCTGGATCCGATCGAACGGCGGTATGGCGCGAACCGGGTTTGAATCGATGCTGCGCCCAGGCCTCGAGCCGCTTGTATTGAAGGGCCGTGACCAACAGCCACGTGGTCGGATCCCCCGTCGTCGCATCGCCTTCGTTTCCCGACAATGCCGGCATGTAATAGCCGTTCGCCTGCGCGGCCTGTTCTTCCTCGCTGGCAAGTTCGCGGGGTTTGCGAATGCGCTTGAAGATGGCTTCACGCGACAGACGGCCGCTTTCGTGATGAGGATCGCTGAGTAACGCGAGAGTTCTTTCGTCGGTAAAGTCGCCGGCTTTGCCTCTGGCATGCCCGCGCAAGGACAGATCGCTGACCCAACTGATCGCCGATGCCCGGAAGAGAATGGGATAAATGTCGCGCCAAAATTCGACGTCGTCGGCGCCGATCGGTGCCGGCAATCCGGGATGAGCAAGACCGTGGCTGAGCGCAACGTCCTCCATGACGTCGTACAGAGTGACGACGCTGCCGATATCGGGAGCAAAGTCAGGCGGCGTCACGAGCACCCAGGCGCGGCCTTTGACCGGTATGTCGCGGCCGCCCAGTTTGACTTTGCACTCTATCGGGCCATCGCTGGTATCGTCGTGCCAGAGGTCGTTGTTGGCGTAATTGGTAATCCATTTTTTGCCGGAAACCTCGGCGCCGGTCCCATCGACGGCCGCGGAATGTCCTCGACCGCCGAGCACCAGCAATCGTCCTTCTTCGTCGGCGCGCAGCTCGCCGAGATAGACGTCCTTCGCGTCCTGGAATTTCCCGACAAAGGCGTATTCTGCCGCCGGGGAACTGCATGTGCTTTTGCCCGCGATAGTGATCGGTGCGTCCAGACCGATGATCAGTCTGCGCTTCCGTTCGGCGCCTTTGATCGAGGCATTGCGCCGATCCCATGAGTCTTGCTCGGGCGTTTCGAATTGCGCGAGGGCCTCAGCGCCGCCGTTGAACTCGAACCATTCCGGCTTCTTGTTTGCGAGCGATACGCTCCAGGTGAGTTCGGCTTCCTGCGCCGTCAGTTCACCGATCGCCACATCGTTGGCGTCGAAAGCATAGATCCGAAAACGTGCGGCTTGGCGCAGCACCGCGCCCGCCGCGTCGGTGAAACGGCGTTCATGGGCCAGCCCGGGCAGCGTGATCCCCTCGGGTCCGATAAAGAAGCCGTCGCGCTCTAGGCTGTTGCCGACGCGGGCGATGCCGATCGGCGGAAAAATCTTGCAATAGGCGATTTCCTCACTCATTGGACGCTCCCCGCCACTGACCGTGATCTTCGCCGCGCCGACAAAGATTAAGGCCTCCCCCGACCCGTATTCCTTCTCCTGCGCGAACCTTGCCTAGTCTGCAACTAAAGATAGTATATTTACGTGGTAAACGCTAGAGTTTTATATCTCGGTGGGGTTGGACCAGCTCCCGGGGGAGACTGGCGCGGCATCGGGCTTTGGCGAGGAAACCGCCAAATTGGCAACGGCTTAGCCCGTGATCAGGGTCCGCCCCTCGATAGCCAAGCGGTAACGAGCGCCCTGCCCTGTCCGAAAGCTCAACAAATCGGCGCTTCCATTGGTCGAACGAGAAAGCCGGCGATCGAAAAATCCGTATAAAAGTTCGACACCGACTCTGTGCCTGAGGAGGCAGTACGTATCGAACCAGTCTCCGGCCTCAACCTACCGACTTCCGCTCGGGCTCGCGTCGGTGAATGTCCTTCACGTCGGTAAAAGAAATATGGGGACTCTGCTTACCCGTGTATTCGAGGTCGAAGGCACTGCGCGCCAAGAAGACGAAATCGCCGTCGAAATCCTCGGCGATGGCGGAGCGGCAGGTCGCTACAAAACGATCGAGCATTTTAGGGTCCTCCGCCGCGATCCAGCGGGCGAACTGAAATTCGGCCGTGCTCCAATCCATTTCTATCCCATATTCATCGCCAAGCCGGGCCTTCAACACGTCGAGTTGCAGGGGCCCGACAACGCCGACCAAAGCCGGGGAGCCGTCGATCGGCCGAAAGACTTGGGCTACACCCTCCTCGGCCAGTTGCTCGAGCGCCTGCTTGAGCTTCTTTGCCCTCATGGAATCGGGCAAACGAACCCGGCGGAGAATCTCCGGGGCGAAGTTTGGCACGCCGACAAAGTTGAGGCTTTCGCCGTCCGTCAGCGTATCGCCGATCCGCAATGTGCCGTGGTTGGGAATGCCCACTACATCGCCGGCATAAGCTTCCTCGGCAAGCGCGCGATCCTGGGCGAAGAAGAATTGCGGCGCATGGAGACTGATGGTTTTTTCCGTTCTCACCTGCTTGACCTTCATGCCGCGGGTGAGCTTGCCAGAGCATAGTCGCACGAAGGCGATCCGATCCCTGTGATTCGGATCCATGTTCGCCTGAATCTTGAAAACGAATGCAGACATGCGCGGCTCGGTTGCCGTCACGACCCGTTTGTCGGCCGTTTGCGCCCGCGGTGGCGGCGCCATCGCAGCAAGCGCATTGAGAAGATCGCCGACGCCAAAATTCTTCAGCGCGCTGCCGAAGAAGATCGGGGTCATGTGGCCCTCGGCAAAAGCCCGGGGATCGAAGCGTTTGCAAGCATGTCGCACGAGATCAAGCTCATGATTGACGGCCTCGGCGTCGAGCTGCGGGTTCAATGCGGCTATTTCGGCGATTGTCATTTCGCGCAGCCGGCCGGCAGCACCGGTATCGCCGTCGAGCAAACGCACGCCGGCGGTTGCCACGTCAATTGTGCCGATGAAATCGCGGCCACGTCCGACCGGCCAGGTGATCGGCGCGACGTCGAGCGCCAGTGTCTTCTCGATCTCATCGAGGAGTTCGAACGGATCGCGGCTTTCACGATCCATCTTGTTGATGAAAGTGATGATCGGAATGTCGCGCAACCGGCATACTTCAAAGAGCTTGCGGGTCCGCGGCTCGATGCCCTTGGCCGCGTCGATCACCATCACCGCCGAGTCGACCGCGGTGAGGGTCCGATAGGTATCTTCCGAAAAGTCCTCGTGGCCCGGCGTATCGAGCAGATTGAAGACACGGCCGTCATACTCAAAGGTCATCACCGAAGTCACAACGGAAATGCCGCGCTCGCGTTCGATGGACATCCAGTCTGAGCGGGTTGAACGCCGGGCGCGCTTGGCCTTGACCTGCCCGGCAAGCTGAATCGCACCCCCGAACAACAGGAGTTTCTCCGTCAATGTGGTTTTGCCGGCGTCCGGGTGGGAGATGATCGCAAAGGTGCGGCGGCGCTCTACTTCAGTCGCAAGAGCTGACTGAGCCGGGGCGCCCTCGGGAGCGCGGATGGGTATGTTCATGGTGTGTCGGATTTGGGGATTGGGGACATTGCGATCAAGGCTGCAGAAACCTAAGAGATTCGTGGTGGGCCCGGGAGGACTCGAACCTCCAACCAAGCGGTTATGAGCCGCTAGCTCTGACCATTGAGCTACGGGCCCGCGCGACACCGGCGCGGGTGACGCCAAACGACATTATATAACAGAAGCCGCCGAGGAATTTGCCCTAGCCTTGCCGACTCAGCAGGAACACCGCCTGCTCGCCGAACAGATTCCAGAACCACCATGGCATTTTCAGCCGCATCCGCCGGCCCCAGGCGTTGAGCGCCACGGCCTGCTCCATCTTGGCGCCGACCGCGTGGCATAGTTCGCGAAAATCCTTGATGCTGCAGAAATGGATATTCGGCGTCTCATACCACGCATAGGGCAGATTGTCCGTGTGCGGCATGTGACCGCCGAAGAACAGCTGCAGGCGTATCCGCCAATGGCCGAAATTCGGAAACGACACAATGCCGTGGCGTCCGATACGCAACATGTGCTCGAGCACGACTCGCGGCCGGCGCGTCGCCTGCAGGGTCTGCGACAGGATGACGAAATCGAAGGCGTCGTCGGGATAGTCTTCGAGATCGGTGTCGGCGTCGCCCTGGACGACGGCGAGGCCCTTGGCGACGCATTCGTTGACGCCTTCGCGCGACAATTCGATGCCCCGGCCGTCGACGCCGCGGGTTTCCAGAAGCCGCAGCAATTCGCCATCGCCGCAGCCGACGTCAAGCACGCGTGCGCCCGGCTGCACCATGTCGGCGACGACCAGCAAGTCGACGCGCGAGCCGCCCGGGCCGCGGGCGGCTTCGGCCATGGTGAGATCGTATTTGAGACGCGTCAACATCGTCACCTCGCCGGCAACCCGCGCGCCTTGGCGGCGCCTTCCAGAAAGCCGCGCACGATCGTGAACAATTCCGGCTCTTCGAGCAAGAAAGCGTCGTGGCCCTTGTCGGTCGTAATCTCCGCAAACGAGACGCGAGCGCCCGCGGCATTGAGCGCATGCACGATAGCGCGCGATTCCGAGGTCGGAAACAACCAATCGCTGGTGAACGAGATCACGCAGAAGCGGGTCGGCGTCCCCCGGAACGCGCTCGCCGCCACGCCGTCATAGTCGCCGGCGAGATCGAAATAGTCCATGGCGCGCGTGAGATAGAGGTACGAATTGGCGTCGAACCGCTCGACGAAGGTGATGCCCTGGTGGCGTAGATAAGATTCCACCTGGAAATCTGCGTCGAACGAGAATGTCGGATTGTCGCGATCCTGGAATCGGCGGCCGAATTTGCGGTGCAGCGCGGCGTCTGACAGATAAGTAATGTGCGCGCCCATGCGCGCGACCGCGAGCCCGCGGCGCGGATTGATGCCTTCGGCGAAATAGCGTCCGCCACGCCAGTCCGGATCGGCCATCACCGCTTGGCGGCCGACTTCGTGGAAGGCGATGTTCTGCGCCGAGTGCCGCGTCGCTGCCGCGATCGGCAGCGCCGCGAACACGCGGTGCGGATAGCTCGCCGCCCATTGCAGCACCTGCATGCCGCCCATGGAGCCGCCCGCCGCTGCAAACAGCGACTCGATACCGAGATGATCGAGCAGCATCGCTTGCGCGCGGACCATGTCGCGCACGGTGATCACCGGAAAGTCGAGGCCCCAGGGCATGCCCGTTGCCGGATTGGTCGAAGCCGGCCCCGAACTTCCCATGCAGCCGCCGACCACATTGGGGCAGATGACGAAATAGCGCTCGGTATCGATCGGCCTGCCGGGGCCGACCATGGTCTCCCACCACCCCGGCTTGCCGGTCACCGGATGATCGTTGACGACGTGCTGATCGCCGGTCAACGCATGACAAACCAACACCGCATTGCTGCGCGCGGCGTTGAGCGTGCCGTAGGTCTGATAGGCGATCTGCAGCGGGCCGAAATCGACCCCGGCGTCAAGATGCAACGGATTGTTGGCGGCAAACCGCACGACCGGCGAATGCGGATCGTCCGCTTCGCGGGCGCGGTCGGCAAGATCGAGCGTGGCGCTGACGTCGGCCATCAATAATGTTTCCTTAGGCGCCGCGCTTCCCGGCGTGGCCTTGCCGCCGCAGTCGCGGTCAGGGACTTGGCGGCCAAAGCCGCGTAAATAGGCCGCTTGCGCAGGGAGTCAATGTTTTCTTTGCTTTCGGCCTTAACGGCACCTATCAATCGGGCCCGTTAGCGGGTTCAGCCATGCCAAAGCCCCCACGCCTGACCGACCCATCGCTCGCCGATCTGCGGCAGCAGATCGACCGCATCGACGAACAGATGCACGAGCTTCTGATCGAGCGCGGCGAGATCATCGACCACCTGATCGCGGTCAAGAAGACCGAAGAAACCGGCTCCGCGTTTCGGCCCGCGCGCGAGGCCGACATGATGCGTCGCCTGGTCAAGCGCCATCACGGCAACCTGCCGCTCGACACCGCCGAGAGCATTTGGCGGGTGATCATTGCGACCTTCACTTATGTGCAGGCGCCGTTTTCCGTGCATGCCGATCTTTCCGCCGGCGACGCGCTGATGCGCGATTCAGCGCGTTTTCATTTCGGCTTTACGGTGCCGTTTGTGCCGCATATGGGCGCTTCAAGCGTTGTCGAAGTCGTCAGCGAGTCGAAGGGCGATCTCGGCCTTATTCCCGCCTTTGCCATTGCGGGTGCCGGCCCGTGGTGGGCGGCTCTCGAATTCGCGGCCGCACCGAAAATCATTGCCCGAATGCCGTTCCTCGAACGCGCCGATCATCCGGCTGCCTTGCCGGTCTTCGTGGTCTCCCGCGCCGCGGCGGACGCCATGGTAACCGAGACCGAGGTTTGGAGCATGCGGGTCGCCGGCTGGAGCGCCGCGGCGGTCAATGCGGTGGCGGCGCTTGCCGACATCATCGCCTAGCCCGATCGCGCCTTCGACGGCGCCGCGCTGTTGGTCTCCGTGGACCGCGGCGGCATCGGCGCGGTCCAGGACGCGCTTGTCAAAATCGGCGCCACGATCCGCTCCTCGGCCCTCGTCGGCAGCCACGCGACCCGCTATACGATCCCCGCCAAAGGTTAAATCCGCTCCCGACCCCGGGGTGCGGATGAAGGATAGAGAGTAATGACTGCCATGCGTCCCCAGCCGCGGCCCGGCGTGCTCGATATCGAGGCCTATGTGCCCGGCAAGAGCAAAGCGCCCGGCGTCGCCAAGGTGTTCAAGCTGTCGTCGAACGAGACGCCGCTCGGGCCGAGCCCGCGCGCTGTTGCCGCCTATCGGTCCTGGGCCGATCATCTGGAGGACTATCCGGACGGCTCGGCGAGCGATCTGCGCGAGGCGATCGGGCGCGCCTTCGGACTCGATCCCGACCGCATCGTCTGCGGCGCGGGTTCCGACGATCTGTTGCATTTGCTGGCGCACGCTTATCTCGTCGATGGTGACGAGGCGATCTACACCACGCACGGTTTCCTGATCTATCCGATCGTGACGCTTGGCGCCGGCGCCAAGCCGGTGGTGGCGGCGGAGAAAAATTACACCGCCGACGTGGATGCGATTCTCGCCGCAGTGACGAAGAAGACCAGAATTGTCTTCCTCGCCAATCCAAACAATCCGACCGGCACTTGCCTGTCGTTCGACGAGGTCAAGCGGCTTCATCGCGGCCTGCCGGGCAATGTGCTCTTGGTGCTCGACGCTGCCTACGCCGATTACGTTCGTCGCAATGACTACGAAGCCGGCATCGAGCTTGTCGCCACATCCGATAACGTCGTCATGTGCCGCACGTTCTCGAAGATTCACGGCTTGGCGGCGCTTCGGCTCGGCTGGATGTTTGGTCCGGCTGCGATTGTCGATGCCGTCAACCGCATTCGCGGCCCATTCAACGTCACCGGGCCGGCAATCGCCGCAGGCGTGGCCGCAATCGAGGACTTTGAGCACCAGGAACGCTCGCGCGAGCACAACACGCGTTGGCTCAACTGGCTGACGGAGGAAATCGGCAAGCTCGGCCTCAAAGTGACGCCGAGCGTCGCCAATTTCGTGCTGATTCATTTTCCCGAGTCCAAAGGCCGAACCGCCAAGGATGCGGACGCCTTTCTCACGGCACGAGGGCTCATTCTGCGGCAAACCACGGCCTATAAATTGCCTAATGCGCTGCGCATGACCGTCGGCACCGAAGAGGCGAACCGGCTTGTCGTTGCCGCGCTTCGGGAATTCTTGGCCAAGCCGGCGTGATGCTGTGACCGAACCCGCACCGCTCTTCAACCGCTTGGCGCTGATCGGCGTCGGCCTGATCGGCTCGTCGATCGCGCGAGCGGCGCGCTCTCTCGGCCTCGTCGAGACCATCGTAGCGACGTCGCGGGCGGAGCCGACACGGCAACGCATCGAGCAATTGGGCATCGTCGATACGGTCGTCGATACCGCCGCAGCCGCGGTTGCCGGCGCCGACCTCGTGATTCTCTGCGTCCCAATCGGCGCATTCGGTGCCGTGGCCCGCGAGATCGGCCCGCACCTCAAACCGGGCGCCATCCTGTCGGATGTCGGCTCCGTCAAAGGAGCCGTGCTGCGCGACCTGGCGCCGCACGTACCGGCTGGTGTTCATCTCATTCCTGCGCATCCGGTCGCTGGCACCGAGCATTCCGGGCCCGATGCCGGCTTCGCCGAGCTTTTCGTCAACCGCTGGTGCATTCTCACACCGCCTAAGAACACCGATCCGTCCGCGGTCGATCGCTTGGCGCGGTTCTGGACGGCGTTTGGCGCCAACGTCGAGATCATGTCGGCAGAACATCACGACCTGGTGCTCGCGGTCACCAGCCATGTCCCCCATTTGATCGCATACACCATCGTCGGCACGGCGTTCGATCTGCGTCTCGTCACCGAGTCGGAAATCCTCAAATACTCCGCCAGCGGGTTTCGCGACTTCACGCGGATAGCGGCGTCAGACCCCACGATGTGGCGCGATATTTTCCTCCACAACAAGGAGGCCGTGCTCGAAGTGCTTGGGCGCTTCAACGAGGATCTGGCGACGCTGACGCGCGCGGTCCGAAAGGGCGACGGCGAGAGCTTGTATAATGTATTCGCCGAACGGCGCGCCATCCGCCGCGGCATGATCCAGTTCGAGCTTGGCACGGCCGCACCGGACTTTCAGCATGCGGACGCCAAGCCAAAGGCGGACCCGTTGCCACGGCCCTATTCGAGCGACGACTGACCGATCAGCGCGCCTTGACCATTAAGGCTTCGTCGACCGCGCCGCGCAGCGCCGCAAGCGTGAACGGCTTTGTGATCACATCGTGGATAATGGCGTCGAGGCCGTGCGCGCGCTCGCGCTGATCGGCGTAACCCGTCATCAGCAGAATAGTCACATCGGGATAGTCA
>JBAQAB010000205.1:0-7406 GCA_049285535.1 Xanthobacteraceae bacterium | reverse complement strand
GATCGAGACTTGGCGCGCGCGCCAATGCCTGCGCTACCGGCCGTCCGACACCATCATCAAACCGCAATACGCCATCGAGCGGCTCTACGCCCTGACCAAGGACCGCGACACCTACATCACCACCGAGGTCGGCCAGCACCAGATGTGGGCGGCGCAGTTCTATCAGTTCCAGGAAGGCAACCGCTGGATGACCTCGGGCGGCCTTGGCACCATGGGCTATGGCTTGCCGGCTTCGGTCGGGGTGCAGCTGGCGCACCCGAATTCGCTGGTCATCGACATTGCCGGCGAGGCCTCGGTGCAAATGACCATGCAGGAAATGTCGACGGCGGCGCAATACGACCTGCCAATCAAGATTTTCATCTTGAACAATCAATATATGGGCATGGTGCGGCAATGGCAGGAATTGCTGCACGGCGGCCGCTACTCGCACTCCTATTCCGAGGCGCTGCCGGATTTCGTCAAGCTTGCCGACGCCTATCACGCGCATGGCATCCGCTGCAGCCATCCGGGCGAGCTCGACGACAAGATCCGCGAGATGATCGACGTGAAGAAACCGGTCATCTTCGACTGCGTGGTCGATCCGACGGAAAATTGCTTCCCGATGATTCCGTCCGGCCGCGCCCATAACGAGATGCTGCTCGGCGATGCCGCGACGCGCGTCGAGGACGCCGTGACCGAAGAAGGCAAGATGCTGGTTTAGGAGAAATGACGTGAACACCGCTACGACGCATTATCCGGCCGCCCCGACCAGCGAGGGCGTCGAGACCCGCACGCTGTGCGTGCTGGTCGACAACGAGCCCGGCGTGCTCGCCCGCGTGATCGGTCTGTTCTCCGGCCGCGGCTACAACATCGACTCGCTGACGGTCTCGGAGACCGAGCACCAGAAACATTTGTCGCGCATCACCATCGTCACCCGCGGCACGCCAATGGTGCTGGAGCAGATCAAAAATCAGCTCGACCGCCTGGTGCCGGTACACCGGGTGATCGATCTGACCATCGCCAACCCGGCAATCCAGCGCGAGCTCGCCATGGTCAAGGTGCGCGGCACCGGCGACCAGCGCATGGAGGCGCTCCGCCTCGCCGACGCTTTCCGCGCCCGCGTCATTGACGCCACCACCGAGAGCTTCGTGTTCGAGATCACCGGCGCCTCCGACAAGATCGAAAGCTTCGTCAACCTGATGCTGCCAGTCGGGCTGGTCGAAGTCTCACGCACCGGCGTCGTCGCCATCACGCGCGGGCCGGAGGGGATGTAAATCTTCCTCCGCTCATTCCCGCAAAAGTGGGAAACCAGAAGCGAGCTGGGTCCCCGCCTGCGCGAGCACGAGCGGATCGAGGATCGCCGCGCTCTTATGCCTTCAGCTTTGTCACCAGCGTCGCGAACCGATCGACGAAATCCTGCAGGAATTTCTTCGTGCTCTCGTCGGCGACATTGCCCTGATCGTCTATCAGATTCGGCTTGAACTGAACATATGATTCGCCGCCGAGCAGCGTCATGCCGAGGCCGAGCATGACGGTGCGTAAATTCGCCTGCACCAATGCGGTGCCGATGGCGCCCGGCGAAGTGCCGGTGATGAATCCGGGCTTGCCGGGCCACACGCTCGTGCCAAACGGACGAGCGCCCCAATCGATGGCATTCTTCAACGCCGTCGGAATTGAGCGATTGTGCTCCGGCGTCACGATCAAGACCCCGTCAGCCTTTTTGATTTCGTCCTTGAAACGGACGACCTCCGGCGGCAGGCTGCCTTCGTTGTCCTGATTGTAGAGCGGCAGATCGTCGATACGCACAATTTTGGCGTCGAATTTACCGGCGCCGAGCTTGATCAGCGCCTGGGCCAGTTTGCGGTTGATGGATTCGCGGCGGTTCGATCCGACGATGACGGCGATTTGCGGAAGGGCCATGGTTGAAGACCTCGGTTAGAATTCGTAACTAGGGCTAGATAGGTGACCTAGTGGCGGCCGCGCAAGCAGGCACAGCGATGAAACCGAGACACACGCATTTGCCCACCGATTGCCGGGCGATCAGCGACGTTCTTGCGCGTATAGGCGATAAATGGTCGGTTCTGGTGGTCACGCGCCTCGGCGATAAGCCGATGCGCTTCAACGAGTTGCGGCGCTCGATCGGCGGCATCTCGCAGCGCATGCTGACGTTGACATTGCGCGGGCTGGAACGCGACGGCCTGGTGACGCGCACGGTATTTCCCACCATTCCGCCGCGGGTGGATTATGCCCTCACCCAGCTCGGCCGCGACCTGCTGCATCCGGTTTCGGCGCTCGGCGAATGGGCGACCCGCAACCAGACAAAGATAGCCCGCGCCCGCGAGAAATTCGACGGTGAGACGCGAAAAGCGTCATAGCGCCCGGTGCGGGCTTGTCGAACCGGCCTATAAAACCTAGAAGCTGCAACCGGAAACCATCAGCCAAAGCACTGGCCGCACTAGGGGTGAGACATGCGTGTTTACTACGATCGCGACGCCGACCTGAACCTGATCAAGGGCAAGAAGGTCGCCATCATCGGCTACGGCAGTCAGGGCCATGCCCATGCGCTCAATTTGCGCGATTCCGGCGTCAAGGAGGTCGCGGTGGCGCTGCGCAAGAATTCGCAGGGCGTCAACAAAGCGCAAGGCGAGAAGCTCAAGGTGATGGAGGTCGCCGAGGCCGCCAAATGGGCCGACGTGATGATGATGCTCACGCCCGACGAATTGCAGGCCGACATCTATAACGGCCAACTCCAGAGCAATATGAAGGAGGGCGCGGCGCTGATGTTCGCACACGGGCTGAACATTCATTTCAACCTGATCGAGCCGCGCGCCGATCTCGATGTGATGATGATCGCGCCGAAGGGACCCGGCCATACCGTGCGCTCCGAATATCAGCGCGGCGCCGGTGTGCCGTGTCTGCTTGCCATCCACAAGGACGCATCCGGCAATGCGCACGATCTCGGCCTGTCCTATGGCGCCGCGATCGGCGGCGGCCGCGCCGGCATCATCGAGACGAGCTTCCGCGAGGAATGCGAGACCGACCTGTTCGGCGAGCAGGCGGTGCTGTGCGGCGGCGTCGTCGAGCTGATGAAGGCCGGATACGACACCCTGGTTGCCGGCGGCTATGCGCCGGAAATGGCCTATTTCGAGTGCATCCATGAAATGAAGCTGATCGTCGACCTCATCTACGAGGGCGGCATCGCCAACATGAACTATTCGGTGTCCAACACCGCCGAATACGGCGAATACGTCTCCGGCCCGCGCGTGATCGACGACGCTACTCGCGCCGAAATGAAAAAGATCCTCGACGACATCCAGTCGGGCAAGTTCGTCAAGGAGTGGATGCTGGAAAACAAGGTCAACCAGACCTCGTTCAAGGCGATGCGCTCCAAGCTCGCGGCGCATCCGGCGGAAGCCATCGGCGCCAAGCTGCGCGAGATGATGCCGTGGATCAAAGAGCGAGCGCTGGTCGACCGGTCGCGGAATTGATCCACGGCATTTTACGCCAAGACGGGCTCGCTGCCGCGAGCCCTGTTGGGATCAAAAAGAGAGCCCCGGTCGACCGCGGCCGGTATTGGCCTGGAATTTTCCTTCCGCAACGGGGTTGTCCTCCACATCGCGGCGGTTACACTGGCTCCGGACGTTATAAAACATTGGGAGGATGATGATGTTTGCCAAGCGTTATCTGGTCGCGGTTGGCGCCGCGGCACTTGCATTTGGTTTCGCCGGCACGACGGCCGACGCGGCGGGGCTGTTTACGCTGCAATCGAAGACTTTCGCGGACGGCAAAATGATGCCGAAGAAGGTCGCGAACAGCCATGCCATCATGGCGACCAATCCGAATTGCGTCGGCGAGAACGTCTCGCCGGAATTGCACTGGAGCAACGTGCCGGACGGCACCAAGAGCCTCGTCCTGCTGATGTTCGACCCCGAGGGCCGCGCGCCGTTCGGCGTCAGCCACTGGGTCGCCTACGGCATCAACCCCGCCAAGACCACCGGCTTCGCCGAGGGCTCCGCCAGCAAGGATTCGGATCAATTCGTCGGCGGCAAGAGCTTGATGGGGGTCGGGCACTATTCCGGGCCCTGCACGCCGCCCGGCCAGACGCCGCACCACTACACATTCACTCTTATCGCGACCGATTTTGCGCCGAATGAGTTGCCGCCCGGTCTGACCCGCGAGGACTTGACGGCCAAGTTCGGGGCGCCGCCCTCACCGCACGTGAAGGGCGTGACAGGCCTCATCGGACTGTTCGTCAATCCGTGGCATAAGTAGGTGCAGCGTTGGCGATGAACGTCGCCAAGATCGCCAAAAAGATCGTCAAGCAGTGCCGGATCGATAATACTAAGCACTTCAAGCTTGACGATCACGATCCCGCCGAGACTTTCGGTCTCTCGACCAACATCGGAGATGTGGAGGCGATCCTGGCCCAAGGGATCGCCCGCATCATTGACCTACAGCAGCGGCTCTATGCCCATGGCGAATGGGCCGTGCTGCTGGTGTTTCAGGGCATGGACGCCGCCGGCAAGGACGGCGTCGTCAAACACGTGATGTCCGGCATCAATCCGCAGGGCTGCGAGGTGCATGCCTTCAAGGCGCCGAGCAGCGAAGAGCTCGAACACGACTTCCTGTGGCGCACCGGAAAAGACGTCCCGGCGCGCGGCCGTATCGGCATCTTCAATCGCTCGCACTACGAAGAAGTCCTGGTCGTGCGCGTGCACCCGGACCTTCTCAAGCAGCAGAACCTGCCGCCCGTCGCCACCGGCAAGGAGATCTGGAAACACCGTTTCAAGGAGATCCGCGCCTTCGAACGCCACCTGACGCGCAACGGCACACTGGTGTTGAAATTCCATTTGCGCATTTCCAAGGAAGAACAGCGCAAGCGTTTTCTGGCGCGACTCGATGAGCCGTTCAAGCGCTGGAAATTCTCGATGAACGACCTCGCCGAGCGCAAGCGCTGGGACGACTACATGGCGGCGTATCAGAACATGATCCGCGAAACCTCGACCGATTATGCGCCCTGGTACGTCGTGCCTTCGGACCACAAGCACGTCGCCTGGCTGGTCGTCTCCGCGGCCATCATCGGGGCACTCGACGAGCTCAAGCTGGAATACCCCACGGTCACCGGCAAGGCCTTGAAGGAGCTGAAAGAGTACGAGCGCATCCTCAAGGCGGAGGGTAAGAGCTGAGGCCGGCGCTTGCGCTTGCGCGGCCTCTTCCGCTACAAAGGCAGCGGTCCCACATGCAGTTAACGCGGAATTCACCTTAATCCGCGAGCCTGGGACGGCAACGAAGGCAGTCGCAATGTCATTTCGCCGCGATATTCGCGCGATGACCCGGGGGACCCAAAGGCTTCAGCCTGTGGTCCTGCCCGGCGCTGCCCTCATGCATTGCAAATTTCTCGGCGGGCTCCTGCTCCTTAGCGCCCCCTGAGGGCCGGCTGGGCGTTTTGCGCCTGGGCACTCAGGGGTGGTTCGACCTAAGCCGCGGAACCCAATGAGCGCCCCCGAAACGGGCGCAAAGCAGAAGGACCTCATGCCATGACCACGCCAGCCAATTCGGCGTCGGCAAAATCCGAGAAGGACCACGTCGTTATTTTCGACACCACCTTGCGCGACGGCGAGCAATGCCCCGGCGCCACCATGACGCACGAGGAGAAGCTCGAAGTTGCCGAGCTGCTCGACGAGATGGGCATCGACATCATCGAGGCCGGCTTTCCGATCGCGTCGGACGGCGATTTCGCCGCCGTCAACGAGATCGCCAAGCGCACCAAGAACGCGGTGGTCTGCGGGCTCGCCCGCGCCGGCTTCAAGGACATCGACCGCTGCGCCGAGGCGATCAAGCCGGCCAAGCGGCAGCGCATCCATACGTTCCTGTCCACCTCGCCGGTGCACATGAAATACAAGCTGCAGAAGGAGCCGCACGAAGTCTACGAGATGGTGATCGCGCAGGTGACGCGCGCGCGCAATTACACCGACGACGTCGAATGGTCGGCCGAGGACGGCACCCGCACGGAGTTCGACTTCCTGTGCCGCTGCGTCGAAGCCGCGATCAAGGCCGGCGCCACCACCATCAATATTCCCGACACCGTCGGCTATACGGTGCCGGAGGAATATTTCCGGATGTTCAAGACGCTCCGCGAGCGGGTACCGAATTCCGACCTGGCGCGCTTTTCGGTGCATTGCCACAACGATCTCGGCATGGCGGTCGCCAACTCGCTCGCCGGCATCAATGCCGGCGCTCGCCAGATCGAGTGCACCGTCAACGGCATCGGCGAGCGCGCCGGCAATGCCTCGCTCGAAGAAGTCGTGATGGCGATGCGGGTGCGCAACGACGTGCTGCCGTACTGGACCGGCATCGACGCCACCATGCTGACGCGGGCCTCCAAGCTCGTTGCGGCGGTGACCTCATTCCCGGTGCAATACAACAAGGCGATCGTCGGCCGGAACGCCTTCGCCCACGAGAGCGGCATCCACCAGGACGGCATGCTCAAGCATACGCAGACCTACGAGATCATGACGCCCGAGGACGTCGGCGTGAAGCAGACCTCGCTGGTAATGGGCAAGCATTCCGGCCGCCATGCCTTCGTGCACAAGCTCGAAGAGCTCGGCTATAAGCTCGCCGGCAATCAGCTTGAAGATGCGTTCGTGCGGTTCAAGACGCTCGCCGACAAGAAGAAGCACGTCTACGACGAGGACATCGAGGCGCTGGTCGACGAAGAGATTGCGACGGCGCAGGATCACATCAAGCTCGTCTCGCTCTCCGTGATCGCCGGCACCCGCGGGCCGCAGCGCGCCACCATGAAGCTCGACGTCAACGGCAAGACGATGCTTGAGGAGTGCGAGGGCAACGGCCCGGTCGACGCCGTGTTCAACTGCGTCAAGGCGATGGTGCCGCACGAAGCGGTGCTGGAGCTCTACCAGGTGCACGCGGTGACCGAAGGCACCGACGCCCAGGCCGAAGTCTCGGTGCGCTTGTCGGAGAACGGCCGCGCGGTAACCGCCAAGGGCGCCGATCCGGATACGCTCGTTGCCTCGGCCAAGGCCTATCTCGCCGCGCTGAACAAGCTCGTGGCGCGGCGGCTGCGCGGCCAGCCTGAGGAGCGGCGGCTGCATTCGACGGAAGTGGGGTAATCGGGCAAGTCTGGTCCAAGCCCGGTCCAAGCCTTGCCCGTAGCCCGCAGGGCCGCTATATCGAAGCGAGATCGCCGCCTTACGGCGGCTTTCTTTTCCGATCAGCGCCTTGCGGCGTCCGGCAGTTTGGTGGAAGTGCCTAACCTCGCGGTTTTTACGGTTAGGGCGCATAGCTCAGTTGGTAGAGCAGCTGACTCTTAATCAGCGGGTCCAAGGTTCGAGCCCTTGTGCGCCCACCATCGATATCAATAGCTTAGCGAATTTCGCCGTTTGAGGACGCGTCGACTCAAACGGTTT
>JBAQAB010000204.1:0-6071 GCA_049285535.1 Xanthobacteraceae bacterium | reverse complement strand
CAGGTAGACAAAGCGCCAGAACTCATGGACATAAAAATCCGAGACATATTCGAAGGAGCCGTTGATGCCCTTGGCAAACTGCATCCGCTCAAACGGGTCGAGCCGAAGATTGGATAGGATCGGCCAGTCGACCTTGACCGTCGCGCCAACCCATCCGTCGGGCTGATCGATCATCCTGAACTTCCAATCGTCGATACGCACCGCGCCCAAGGTGCCTTCGGCGAAGTAGAAAATCTCATGGCGACTGGATGGTCCCTTCCCAGTCAGCATGTCCAATTGATTGTAGCCGTCGAGATGAACCTTGTAAGTCGTGTCGCCGAGCTGCTTGCCCTGCAGCAACTCGTCCTTGATGTTCGGGTTGCCCGCGGCCGCGACCAGGGTCGGAAAGAAGTCGAGTCCCGACATCAGGCCGTTCTGCACTTTTCCTGCCGGAATATGACCCGGCCAGCGCGCGATCATCGGCACGCGCATGCCGCCCTCCATGATGGTTCCCTTGCCGGCGGCAAACGGCGTGTTGCCGCCGTCGGGCCAGGTGAAGTTCTCGGCGCCGTTGTCGGTCGTGAACACGACGATCGTATTGTCGTCGAGCCTGTCGGCCTTCAACTTGTCCATCAGGCCGCCGACGACGTCGTCGAGCTGGGCCATTACGCCTTCTTCCAGATACCACTGGTTGTCGCCAGTCAGCTTCGCTTGATATTTCGGCGACAGATGCGAGATGACGTGCGCGCGGGTGGGATTGAGCCACACGAAGAACGGTTTGCCGTCCGCCTTGGCCTTGTCGATAAATTTCGTCGCGTAGCCGAGAATGTCCTCGTCAACCGTCTCCATGTTGTACTTGATGCCCGGCGTAGGGTGCGGCGGCAACGGCCCCATGTCCTCGATCTTCTGCTTGCCGATCTTGCCCCAGCGCGGTTGCACCGTCGGATCGTCGGTCGTGGTGGCGAAGCTGTGGATCAAGTTGCGCGGTCCGACTTTGCCGATCGCCGACGGCGGATAGGAGTGCCAGAACGGATCCTCCATCGCGTCGAGGTGATAGAGGTAGCCAAAATACTCATCGAAGCCGTGGACGGTCGGCAGGTACCGATTCAAGTCGCCCAAATGATTCTTGCCGAATTGGCCAGTGGCGTAACCCATCGCTTTCAGCGCCGTCGCGATCGTGGGGGCTTCATCCGGTATCCCGACCGTGGCCCCGGCTTGGCCGACCGTGGTCAGGCCGGTGCGGATCGGCAGCTCTCCGGTAATGAAGTTGGCGCGACCGGCGGTGCAGCTCGGCTCAGCGTAATAGTCGGTGAAGCGCATTCCCTCGGCCGCCATTTTGTCCAGATTCGGCGTCGTCGAATACATGATGCCCTGATGGTAGGCGCCGATGTTGAACCAGCCGATATCGTCGCCCATGATGACGACGATGTTGGGTTTTCCTCCCGAGGCCGCCGATTGTGCGATGGCTTCCTCGACGGACGCCGTCGAGCCTAATGCCGAAGCTGCGGCGATGGTCGTGCTGGCGAGCAGAATATTGCGGCGGTTGAGCGCGCCTTGTTTCAGGCTTGAACGGTCTCCCTCATCTTGACTTGGCATGGGTTGCTCCCGGTTCTGACAACGCAACGAAATCCGACGTGGCTGGTCGACGTATCGACCGGCTGCGCATGACGCGCCGCCGGCCGATAACGGCGGCAGTAATTCGGCGCGCACAGATGCGAGCCGCCCTTGATGACCTTGCGGGGGATTCTGATCTTCGGCTGGCGCGGATCGCAGCTGGCGGCTTCGGCGCCGCCGCGCGGATTGTCCGGTATGCAGCACGCCTTCGCCGCGTCGGCTTCATGTTTGGCCGACCACCAATCCAGCGTCCATTCCCAGACATTGCCGATCATGTCGTAGACGCCGTAACCGTTCGGCGGAAACGACATCACCGGCGAGGTACGGTCGAAGCCATCCTCACATGTGTTCTCGTGCGGAAAATTGCCCTGCCAGGTATTGGCGCGATGCTGGCCGCCTGGCGTGAAGTCATCGCCCCAGGCGAACTCGGCGCCGTCGAGACCGCCGCGTGCGGCGAATTCCCATTCTGCTTCGGTCGGCAGATCCTTGCCGGCCCATTGGGCGAAGGCGAGCGCGTCCGCATAAGCCACGTGCGCGACGGGATGATTGTCGAGCCCGCCGATATTGCTCTTCGGCCCGTAAGGATGGCGCCAGTCCGCGCCCTTCATGAAGCTCCACCACTGGCTCCAGTCGCGCAGGTCGACGGGATGATTGGGCGGAGCAAACACCAGCGAGCCGGCAAAGATCATGTGCGGCAGCGCGCCGGGATAGTTCTTGGGATCTGGCACAATCTCGGCGCAGGTGACATAGCCGGTGTCGCGCACGAATTGCCTGAACTGGCGGTTCGTCACCGGCGTGCGGTCGATCCAGAATCCGTCGACGCTGACGCGATGGCTCGGCGCTTCCTCCGGATAGTGCCTGTCCGATCCCATGCGAAACGTACCGCCTGGAATCCGGATCATGTTTGCCGGCACCGATTGCTCCGGCCGCTCGACTGACGCAACAACACCGGCGTCGCCCACGGGCACACCTCGCGCGCATGAACTCTCTATTCTTATGCTGTAGCGCCGGGTGTATCTAACAACTCAGGTCGTTTATTTGCAGCGACTATTTTTTGCAATTTCAAATCCCGGCATCGCGTGCATATTATCGGTGTTCGTGCCGATACTCGATGACAAGCGCGTGATGCGGCTGTAGTGCGGCGCGTCATTGGTTTCGATGGCAACCGTTCATCTACCATTTTTTGAAAATTACTTGAATTCGAACAAACAAAACAGTGGCTTGCGGCATCGCTGTGGTCGGCAAGTCACGCCATCATGAAATCGATGTACGGCAAGAAGAATATTGCGCTTGGCCGATGCCACGTCCGGCACAGTCGGTTAGGCTTCTGCGCGTTACAGTTGCAGCCAGCCGTTGGCAGCGCCGATGGAGAGTTTCGTTCGGCAGCGCGCGCATGATTGGCGGGCATTCGTCGAGGAATGCTTATGATCGATGTAACCGATTGAGGAAGAAGTCATGACAGCATCGCGACGGGTCGTCCTCACAGGATTGGCGTTTGCTGGATTTGGGTTTTTCGGCGGAAACCCCGCTTTCGCTGCGTCGCCAGCACCCACTGCGCCCCAAGTACAAGTCGATTTGTTTCGCGGTCTGGCTGACGTTTTTTCCCGCGGGATGGACACGCTTGCCGCGAGGCTCAATCGCGAAGGTTACGTCGCCCGTGCCTTCAGCACCGGCGGCTGGGAGGCCGCGGCACGCCGGATTATTGACCAATACGCGCAGCAGCAACACGTCATTGTCGTTCTTATCGGCCACTCTCTGGGTGCCAACGTCACCTTCGACATTGCCAACGCGCTCGACAAGCATGGTATCCCGGTCGAATTGATCGTGACATTCGACGCCACAAGCCCCAAACCGGTGCCGAAAAATGTTCTTCACCTCGTGAATTTCTATCAGAATAACGGTTTTGGAAAGCAGGTATCCGCCGCTCCGGGATTCCAGGGCAAACTGACCAATATCGATCTGACGGCAGACACCGGCTTATCACATACGACTATAGAAAAGTCGCCGCGCTTGCATACCATGGTCATGAACAAGATCGCCGAGGCCGTCGAAAAGGACCTTCGGAAGAGGATGAAGACGGGTAAGCGAAAGGCCACGAAGTCGAAATCGTAATCTCACAACGGAAAGCCGTTGGATATTCGGGGACCCTCTTTTGATTGCGGAACGGTCGTCAATTAAGCTTAGCATTGTTGCCGCGTTGGCCGGCGCGATGTTGCTTTTCGCTGCACCGTGCTGGGCACAGGCGCCGGACAATCCCGATGTTTCTTCGCAACGGGAATTGGTGATCGGCACGAAGGAAGCTCCGCCATTTGCAATGAAAGCTTCCGATGGAACTTGGCAAGGCATCAGTATCGATCTCTGGCGTCACGTCGCAGACCAATTGCACTTACATTACCGATTTGTAGAGGCGCCGGACGTGCAGAGCCTGATTGACGGAGTCGCGGCGGGAAAGTTCGACGTCGCCGTGGCAGCTTTGACCGTGACGGCCGGACGCGAACGAATTCTTGATTTCACGCAGCCCTTCTATGCAACGGGACTCGGTATCGCAGTCCCGGCTGGAGGGGAGGCAAGCTGGTTGCCGCTTATCCGCACGATGACATCGTTTGGATTCGCCCAAGCGATCTTGGCCCTGATTGGATTTGCTTTGGCCGCCGGGTTTCTCGTCTGGCTTTTCGAGCGCCGGCACAATGAAGACTTCGGCGGCGGTGTCGCCAGAGGACTAAGCTCAGGCGTCTGGTGGTCAACGGTGGCCATGACGCAACGTGGCAGCGGTCATTTCGGTCCGCGAACGCACCTCGGACGTATCGTGGCGATCATATGGATGATTGCTTCGGTTGTCATAATTGCTGTGTTTACCGCAAGCATTACTTCGGTGCTGACGATCAAGCACCTCCAAGGGGCGGTCCACGGTGTCAGCGATCTGTCGGCTGTTCGGGTGGGAGTGTTGAGCGGAACCTCTATCGAGGACACGCTTTCCGCTATGCGAGTGACCTACCGGAAATTCGTCACATTGCCGGAGGGCCTCCAGGCACTGCGTGCACATAAGCTCGATGCATTTGTACATGACAAACCGCTGTTGGCCTGGGGAATACAGCAAGGTTTTTCATCCTCGATCGTGCTGGTCGATGCTACATTTTAACCACAAGAATATGCGTTCTTAACCACAAGAATATGCGTTCGCGATCCCCTGCAATAGCCCGCTCAGAAAGACACTCGACGTGGCAATTCTCGACGCGATACACACCGCATGGTGGGAGCAAACGACCTTTCGATACCTCGGTTCGCGGTGAAGGCGATCCGTTCCACGAATCTCGTGGCGGTGAGCCGTCGAGTGAAGAGTCGCGATGTCTGCTCCGGGCCGTCTTGACCGATCTGACGAGCCTTGCCCGCCAGTTCATGCGCGCTTCGCGCCAAAACCGCGCGTCGCGCTGACGGCTACCAGCTCGATCGGATTCAGCGTGGCCTGGAGCCGGACGATTGGAAAACGATACAGACAATCGGCGCCGGCGTTCGTGAGCTTCGCATTCGTGATCGCGCCGGCGCCTTCCGCGTGATCTATTTGGCGACGCTGCCGGGCCGGATCGTTGTCCTGCACGCGTTTCAGAAAAAGACGCAAAGGACGGCACACAGGATGTAGCGCTTGCGACCAAGCGGCTTCGTGAATTGCATAAGGATCGACATGAAACGGCAAAAATTCTCCAGCGTTTGGGATGCGCTCGAAGATACCGTAGCGGACGCCGCCAATATGCGGGCGCGTTCGGCGTTGATGATTGCGCTGCGCGGCAAGATCGAGGGCTGGAAGGTCAATCAAACCGAAGCGGCGCGGCGCTTGGGGCTGACGCAGCCGCGCTTGAACGACCTGACGCGCGGCCGGATCGACAAGTTCAGCCTCGACGCGCTGATGAATCTGGCACGGCCGGCCGGCCTCGTTGTGCGGCTCGAAATCGGCGAAGCGGCGTGAGGGGGCGGCGCCAAGCGCCAGCGTCGATCGTCATGCCCGCGCATAGCCGTTTGAAGAACGGCGTCGCTTCGCTCGCCTATGTCGCGGGCATCCACGTCTTAAGGACTGAACGAGCTAAAAGACGTGGATGGCCGGAACAAGTCCGGCCATGACGGCTTGAGGAGAGGGATGTCTCCGATGTTGCGACGCACCTTGACATCGGTCCCTCTTTCCGTTACATATTGTGCGAATCATCTCGCCCGGTAAGGACGCCGCCGCGGAGGCAAACTGCGGCGGTGGGGCGAGAGGCGGAGCCCGCGGGCGGGTTTGCAACCCGCTCCCGGGCGGTCCGGGCATCATGTCTGCCGGCATTACGACCGGCATGCGAGGTGCGTCGCTGGAAGTGAGTAGGCCGTCGGCGGAGTGACCCCCGCCCCTTGGACGGTTTGCCCACGAAACCTGGCCCGGATCGCACCAAGGGACCACACACCCCTTGGGAAGAGCCGAGGTGGAACGCCGGCAGGCGAGCGCGGCCGAT
>JBAQAB010000203.1:0-1855 GCA_049285535.1 Xanthobacteraceae bacterium | reverse complement strand
CGGCAATGGAGAGCTTCTCTCCTCGCTGAAGACCGAACGCACAGCGCGCAAAACCTATCGGACGCGCGACGAAGCCAAGGCCGATGTGTTCGACTACATTGAGTGCTTCTATAATCCGAAACGCCGGCACTCGACGATCGGATATCTAAGTCCCGTGGAGTTCGAAATGCAGGCGGGATTCGCTTAGCCGGGTGTCAACCAAACCGGGTGCAGGCCATTGGTACCATTTTCTTTGCACGCTGAAGGCGTGACGCTCGATAGGATCGAAAGAAATCAACCTCAAAGTTTCTTCGGTCCTGCCACATGTTCACACCGGCAAATTATCGTGCTTCCTACCGGGCATCTCCACCGTCTTGCCGCGCAGCATCGCCAGCGCGCGGGCGATGCGCGAGCGGGTGGCGCTCGGCATGATGACGTCGTCGATATAGCCGCGCTCGGCCGCGATGAAGGGCGACAAGAACCGCTCCTCGTATTCCTTGGTGCGCTTGGCGATCTTTTCGGCGTCACCGGCATCGGCGCGGAAGATGATCTCGACGGCGCCCTTGGCGCCCATCACCGCGATCTGCGCGGTCGGCCAGGCGTAATTGACGTCGGCGCCGATGTGCTTTGACGCCATCACGTCATAGGCGCCGCCAAAGGCCTTCCGCGTGATCACGGTGACGAGCGGCACCGTGGCCTGCGAATAGGCGAACAGCAATTTGGCGCCGTGCTTGATCAGCCCGCCATATTCCTGCGCGGTGCCGGGCAGAAATCCCGGCACGTCGACGAAAGTGACAATCGGGATGTTGAAGGCGTCGCAGAAACGCACGAAGCGCGCCGCCTTGCGGCTGGCGTCAGAGTCGAGGACGCCGGCCAGCACCATCGGCTGATTGGCGACGAAGCCGACGGTGCGGCCGCCGATGCGGCCGAAGCCGATGACGATGTTGCGGGCGAAGGATTCGGAGAGCTCGAAGAAGTCGCCCTCGTCGACGACCTTTAGGATCAGCTCCTTGATGTCGTAAGGCTTGTTCGGATTCTCGGGCACCAAACTGTCGAGCGACGGCTCGATGCGCTCGATGTCGTCAAACGACGGCCATTGCGGCACGCCGGAGGCGCAGCTCGCCGGCAAAAAATCGATCAGCCGGCGCATCTGCAACAGCGTCTCGACGTCGTTGTCATAGGCGCCGTCGGCGATCGACGACTTTGTGGCGTGCACCGAAGCGCCGCCGAGCTCTTCGGCGGTGACGATCTCGTTGGTCCCGGTTTTGACCACGTCCGGGCCGGTGACGAACATGTAGCTGGTGTCGCGCACCATGAAGATGAAATCGGTCATCGCCGGCGAATAGACGTCGCCGCCGGCGCAGGGGCCCATGATCACCGAGATCTGCGGGATGACGCCCGAGGCGAGCACGTTCCGCTTGAACACCTCGCCGTAGCCGCCGAGCGCGGCGACGCCTTCCTGGATGCGGGCGCCGCCGGCGTCGAATAGCCCGACGATCGGCGCGCGGGCGCGCATCGCCATGTCCTGGATTTTTATGATCTTCTGCGCGTGGGTTTCGGACAATGAGCCGCCGAACACGGTGAAATCCTTGGCGAAAGCGAACACGGTGCGGCCGTTCACGGTGCCGAAGCCGGTGACTACGCCGTCGCCGGCGATGTGGCTCTTCTCCATGCCGAAATCCGTGGAGCGGTGCTCGACGAACATGTCGAGCTCCTCGAACGAGCCGCGGTCCATCAATAGCTCGATGCGCTCGCGCGCGGTGAGTTTGCCGCGCTTGTGCTGCGCCTCAATGCGCGCCTTGCCGCCGCCGAGCCGCGCCGCCTCGCGGCGGCCTTCGAGCTTGTCGATGATGTCTTTCATGCTTCCGCTCCGAGC
>JBAQAB010000202.1:0-4005 GCA_049285535.1 Xanthobacteraceae bacterium | reverse complement strand
AAGCCGCACATCGTCACCGGCCACGATTTCCGCTCCTATTCGGCGTCGATCAAGATGGCGCTGACCAACGGGCTGATTGCAGGCGGCTGCCGCGTGCATGACATCGGGCTCGCGGTCACGCCGATGGCCTATTTCGCGCAGTTCGATCTCGACGTGCCCTGTGTCGCGATGGTCACCGCCTCGCACAATGATAATGGCTGGACCGGCGTGAAAATGGGCGCCAACCGGCCGCTTACCTTCGGCCCCGACGAGATGAGCCGGCTCAAGGACATCGTGCTCGAGGGCCGCTTCAAGCCGAGAGCCGGCGGCGGCTACGAATTCGTCGAGAACTTTCCCGCGCGCTACATCGCCGACCTCACCAAGCGGCCGAAGCTCAAGCGCCATCTGAAAGTCGTCTGCGCCTGCGGCAACGGCACCGCCGGCGCTTTCGCGCCGCAGGTTTTGGAAAAAATCGGCTGCGAGGTGGTGCCGCTCGACTGCGAGCTCGACCACACCTTCCCGAACTACAATCCGAACACCGAAGACATGAAGATGCTGCACGCCATGCGCGACGCGGTGCTGGCGAAGAAGGCCGACGTCGGGCTCGGCTTTGACGGTGACGGCGACCGCTGCGGCGTGGTCGACAACGAAGGCGAGGAGATCTTTGCCGACAAGGTCGGCGTCATGCTGGCGCGCGATATTTCGTCAAATCATAAGAACGCGCTGTTCGTCGCCGACGTCAAATCGACCGGTCTGTTCATGACCGATCCGCTATTGATCAAGAACGGCGCCAAGACCGATTACTGGAAGACCGGCCATTCCTACATGAAACGCCGCGTCAACGAGATCGGCGCCATCGCCGGCTTCGAAAAGTCCGGCCACTTCTTCTTCAACAAGCCGTTCGGCCGCGGCTACGATGACGGCCTTATCTTTGCTTTCGCGGTTCTGGACATGCTCGACCGCAGTCCAGGGAAGACAATGGCCGACCTGAAAAATGCGCTGCCCAAGACCTGGTCGTCGCCGACCATGTCGCCACACTGCGCCGACGAGATCAAATATACAGTGGTCGACGACGTGGTGAAGCATTTCGAGGCCGAGCAGAAGAACGGCGGCAAAGTCGCCGGCCAGCCGATCCGCGATCTGGTTACCGTCAACGGGGTGCGCGTCACGGTCGAGGATGGCACCTGGGGCCTGGTTCGCGCCTCCTCCAACAAGCCGGAACTGGTCGTCGTCGTCGAAAGCCCGGTGTCGGAGCAGCGCATGCGCGACATGTTCAAGTCGGTCGACGCGGTGCTGCGCACGCATAAGGAAGTCGGCGAATATAATCAGACGATTTGAACTATTGACCGTTCACACCTCCTGGAACACGTCGATCTCCAGCGCGCCGGGGAACATCGTGCGCCAAGTCTGCAGATAAACCTGCATCCGTGCGTCGCTGGCGATGCGCTGCCGGTTGAGCTCCCAGCCCGGATCCGCCTCGTATTCGATCTCCTGGATGAACTTGGCAGGATCGTCGACGTTCTGTAGCAGGCGGACCTCGGCCTTGCCGAACATCTGGTAGAACGGCGTCGCCGCTTTGATCATGGCAACGAACTGCGTGGTGTCTGTTGCCGGCATTGTGAAGCGCAATTGCAAGGTACGCCGGACTGTTGCTTGTTCGTCGTTGGCCATCGGCTGCATTCCCTTAATTTTTTCGAGCACAAGCACGAACAGTGACTGCCGGACGGTATTCCCCGAATCCGGCCCGGCATGCGGCTATGATGCGCTATTTAAATGTGTCGCGGAACCGGTGCGCGGGATAAACACCCAGAATCCGCAGCGACTTCGGCACCGAGACGAATTCCAGCTCCTCGAGCGCCAGTTCGAGCGCACGATGCTTGGGATGACCGTCGACGTCGGCGTAGAACTGCGTCGCGGTGAAGCTGCCGTCGACCATGTAGCTTTCCAATTTCGTCATGTTGACGCCGTTGGTGGCGAAACCGCCGAGCGCCTTGTAAAGCGCCGCCGGAATGTTGCGCACCTGGAACACGAAGGTGGTGATCAGGCGCTTATCCTTGCGGCTCGCCCATTTCGGCTCGCGGGAGAGCACTACGAAGCGGGTGGTGTTGTGCTTGGCGTCGGCAACGTCCTTTTTCAGGATGCGCATACCGTAGATCTTGGCCGCGAGCTTGGTCGCCAGCACGGCGCGCGTCACGTCCCCGGTCTCGGCGACTTCACGCGCCGCGCCCGCCGTGTCGGCGGCGACCACGGCCTTGAGTCGCAGCGCCCGGATAATGTTGCGGCACTGCCCCAGCGCGTGGACGTGGCTCTCCACCGTCTTGATGGTTTTGAGCGTCGCGCCTTTGGGCGCCATCAGCTGGTGCTGTACCGGCAGGAACCATTCCGCGACGATGTGCAACCGGGACGCCGGCATCAGATGATGGATATCCGCCACCCGGCCGGCCACCGAATTGTCGATCGGGATCATGGCGAGCGCGGCGCGCCCCGTGCGGACCGCGGCGAAGGCGTCCTCGAAGGTCGGACAGGGCAGCGGCTCCATGCCCGGATACGCTTCGCGGCAAGCGAGATGCGAATTCGCGCCGGGCTCGCCCTGATACGCGATCTTGCGGCGATTGCTGCTACGCTTGGTCATGGCCTAGTCATTGGCGATTTCGCTCCCGGGCGTCCCGTTAGCATGGCGCGCGCTTTTTCCAAATCCTCGGGCGTATCGACGCCGAGCGGCACGGCGTCGACGATCTCGACGTCGATGCGCATGCCGGCCTCCAGCGCCCGCAACTGTTCGAGCTTTTCGCGGCGCTCCAAGAGCGACGGCGGCAGTTTGACGAAGCGTTCCAGCGCCGCACGGCGAAACGCGTAAAGGCCGATGTGGTGATAGAGCGGACCTTCGCCCCAGGGCGCGGTCGCCCTCGTGAAATAAAGAGCGCGCAGCCGGCCTGGCGCAACCGGCGTCCCCACCACTTTGACGACATGGGGATTGACCCGCTCGGCAGGCACTCTGATCTCGGCCGCCAACGTCGCGATATCGACGGCGGCGTCGGCAAGCGGCAAAAGCGCGGCGCGGATCGCCGCAGGTTCGATGGTCGGCAAGTCGCCTTGCACGTTGACGACGATTTCGGCGCGCCGCCCCGAATCGAGCTTGCCGAGCGCCTCGAAGATGCGGTCTGAGCCGGAGGCGTGATCGCGCGCCGTCATCACCGCGCGGCCGCCGGCCTTATCCACAGCCGCGGCGACTTCCGGAGAATCGGTCGCGACCACGACCGGACCGATATCGGCCGCCTGCGCGCGGCGCAGGACATGCACGATCATTGGCTCACCGGCGATAGCGGCAAGCGGCTTGCCCGGGAGCCTAGATGCGGCCAGACGGGCGGGGATGAGGATGAGAACGTCGGCCATCGCGCTGGTGGGTGCTTATACGGGTTGCAAGACACGGGGCAAACTGGCTAATTGTGCGCCGCCCACATCTCTTCCCCGGCGGAGCTTTCCCGCGATGGATTCGTTCGAAATCAATAAGGTTCTCGGCGCTTTGCTGGGAACGTGCCTTGTTCTTGTCGCCATGCATATCGCCTCCGGCGCCATCTTCACACCCGAGCCGCCGGCAAAGCCAGGCTATGTCATCGCTGTGAAGGAAGAGCAGCCGGCCAGCGGCGCAGCATCCGCGGCACCTGCGGAGCAGCCGATTGAGACGCTGCTTGCAAGCGCATCGGCCGACCGCGGCGCACAGGTCACCAAGCAATGCCAAGCCTGCCATAACTTCCAGGAGGGTCAGGGACCCAAGGTCGGCCCCGACCTCTATGGCGTCGTGGACCGCCCTATCGCATCCGCGCCGGGCTTCAATTATTCGGCCGCGCTGAAAGGCAAAGCCGGCGGCAAATGGGACTTCGATACGCTGAACAAATGGCTGACCAAGCCGAGCGCCTTTGCTCCAGGCACGGCCATGACCTTTGCCGGCCTGTCCAACGAGAAGCAGCGCGCCGACGTCATCGCCTATCTCGATACGCTCTCGCCGCATCCGGTGCCGCTGCCGGC
>JBAQAB010000201.1:0-2158 GCA_049285535.1 Xanthobacteraceae bacterium | reverse complement strand
AGCTGGATTGCTTCGCTGCGCTCGCAATGACGATGGAGGCTCATTTTCGCGAGCCTCCGAGCAGCGCATGGATGCGCCGCGGCGTTGCCGGCAGGATCACGTCGCGCACGGACAGCGCATCGGCAATGGCGTTTGCGATGCAGGCCGGCGTCGACATGCAATTGCCCTCGGCGAGACCTTTGGCGCCGAGCGGGGTGAACGGCGACGGCGATTCGTAATGCAAAATTTCGAGCTCGGGAATTTCGCTCACCGTCGGCACCAGATAATCGGCGAAGGTGCCGCTTAGAAACGCGCCCTCCTCGTTATAGGTGAACTCCTCGTAGAGCGCCGCGGCGATGCCTTGGGCGAAGGCGCCGCGGATTTGCCCTTCGGCGATGGTCGGATTCATGATGCGGCCGGCGTCATGCATCGACACATAGCGCTCGACGCGGACCGCATAGGTGATCGGATCGATCTCAATGCCACACATGTCGAAGATGAAACCGTAGGTCAGCGAGGTGTTGATGCGGTCGTCGCGCGACGGCGCTTCCAATTCCTGCGGCGACCAGATGCCGGTTTCGCTCAGCGCGGGCGCCATGCTTTCCGGCAGCAGAAGCGGCGACCAATGCGAGGTGCCGGCGACGCGGCCGAAGGGGAGCGCGTTGTCGGGATTGGAGCGGCTCCTGATCTTGCCGCCTGAAAGCTCGACATCGTCCGGCAGCACATTGAGCTGCTTGGCGGCGATGCCTTTGAGCTTGTCACGCATCTGCACCGCCGCCATATGCGCGGCGACCGCGGTGCCGGAGGCGAAGCGGCTCGAATAGGTGCCGGCCGCGATCGACCACTGGTCCTTCGCGGTGTCCATCTCCAGCACCACTTCGATATCGTCAGTTTTGAGCCCGAGCTGCTCGGAGACGATCTGCGCCAGCACCGTCTCGTGGCTCTGGCCCTGCACGGTGACGTCGGCGGTGACGGTGACGGCGCCGAGCGGGTCGATATTCACCGTCGCCATCGACACCGCGCCGCTTTTCGGCCCGGATTTTTCGCGCGCCGAAGCCGTCATCAGCGTCGAGAGATAGCCCATGTTCGACATCGCCGGCTCGACCACCGCGGCAAAGCCGATGCCGTAGATGCGGCCGGCTTTACGCGCCGCGTCGCGGCGGCGCTTGAGATCCGCGAGCCGGTCCTGCCCCGTCGTCATCTCGACAGCGTGCGCATAATCGCCGGAATCGTAGAGCGCGCCGGCGGCGGCGTGATAGGGAAATTTCTGCGTCGGGACGAGATTGCGGCGGATGACGTCGAGCGGATCGAGCTTGAGTTCGACCGCGATGCGCTGCATCAGCCGCTCCAAGGCGAGATAAAGCTGCGGGCCGCCAAAGCCGCGGATGAGGCTGGCCGGCATTTTGTTGGTCAGCACGACGCGGTTTTTCACTTCGACGTGCGCGATGTCGTAGGCGCCGGTCACCGCGCCGTGCATGCGGTAGAGCGGCCCGGGCATTGGCGCGCGCAGGAACGCGCCGTAATCCTCGAGCTGGTCGAGTTTGAGCGCGAGGATGCGGCCGTCATTGTTCACGGCCGCCTCGATCTCGGTGACGCGGTTCGGGCCGGAGCTGGCAGCGACCAGATGCTCGATGCGGTCCTCGACCCATTTCACCGGGCGGCCGGTAATTTTTGCCGCGAGCGCCATCAGCACCACAAACGGGAACACCGAAAGTTTTATGCCAAAACTGCCGCCGGAATCCGGCGGGATGCGCAGCCGCAATTTCGGTCCCGGCACGCGCAGCGCGCGCGCCATCACCGGATGCATCGAAAACGGGCCCTGGAAATTGGCCGTGACGTCGTAGCTGTTTTCGGCCGCGTTATACGCCGCGACCACGACGTAGCATTCGATCGGCGTGAACGAGAGCCGGTGAAACGGCACCGTCATGGCGATGCGGCGATCGGCGCGGGCGAAGGCGCCTTGCGGATCGCCATAGGAGAAATCGCGCACCGAGAGTTCGTTGGTCCCGGCTTCCGGATGCAGGAGCGGCGCGTCGCTTTGGCAGGCGGCGACCGGATCGATCACCGCCGGCAGCGGCGCATAGTCGATCTCCACCAGCTCGGCCGCGTCCTCGGCGATATAGCGGCTCTCGGCGACGACAAGCGCCACCGGCTCGCCGACATAGCGCACCCGCTCGAC
>JBAQAB010000200.1:0-5927 GCA_049285535.1 Xanthobacteraceae bacterium | reverse complement strand
GCCGCGCGATGAAGGCCGAGCCCGGAATACTCGCGATCTTCAACGATTGCCGCGTCGGGCGCGAGGCGGAATTCGAAACGTGGTTCCAAAGCGAGCATCTTGTCGAGCGGCTTTCAGTGCCCGGCTTTCTGTTCGGCCGCCGCCATAAGGTACTGTCCGGGTCGCCGGGCTATTTCAATTTCTACATGGTCGAAAGTCCCGAGGTGCTGACCTCGAACCCTTATCTCGAACGGCTCGATCATCCGACGCCGCTGACACGCACGATCATGTCGGAGGTGTTCGTCAACATGAACCGCACGGTGTGCCGGCGCACGGTGCGGCGCGGCAGCTTTCGCGGCGCGTTCGCGGTCACCGCCCGGTTCAACCGGAAACCGGATGAGGCGGCGCTGTCGACCACACTGGAAAAGCTCACGGCCGAGACGTCCGTCGCCGGCGGCGAAATATGGATCGCGCTCGATGCCGCCGGCATGCCGGTGTCGATGGAGGAGAAATTGCGCGGCGGCGACAAGAAGATTGCCGGCGCGCTGATGGTCGACACGCTTTACCAGGCTGACGCGGAAGCTGTTGGCGCGCAATTGACAAAACAATTCCCCGGCGCCGAGATCGGCGTCTATGGCGTGCTGTGCCAGATCGGGCGAGGTGATCTATGAAGGCGCTGCTGCCGCTCGCCGAGACCATCGCGCAACGTTTGATCGCGCGGCGCGAGACCATCGCGGTCGCCGAATCCTCGACCGGCGGGCTCATCGCGGCTTCGCTGCTGGCCGTTCCCGGCGCGTCGGCTTATTTTCTCGGCGGCGCGGTGGTCTACACGAAATCGGCGCGCGCGGCGTTGCTCGCTATCGGCGACGCCGAGATGAAGGATTTGCGAGCGGCAACTGAAGCCTATGCGCTGCTGATTGCCGAGCGCATGCGCGAGCGGCACGGCGCCGTCTGGGGGCTTGGCGAAACCGGCGCCACCGGACCGACCGGCAACCGCTACGGCGATCCGGCGGGTCACACTTGCACTGCTGTCGCCGGTCCGGCCGAGCGCGCGATCACGTTGCACACCGGCAGTGCCGAGCGAATGGCCAATATGGAGGCCTTCGCCAAGCGCGCGCTGGAGTTGCTGATTGAAGTGATACCCGGGAAGTAGTCGACGCCTTACTCGACGGCTTCGGCCATTTCCGATCGCACTTGTGCGCGGAAGTCGTCGATCAGCGTCAGTCCCTTCGGCGTCTCGACATGCCAGAAGGTCCAGCCGTTGCAGGCTTCGAGGCCTTGCGCCAGAGCGCCGATACGATGGATCGAGCCCACCGCTTCGCCCAAAGATACCGCACCATCAGCGCGCACCAGCGCGCGATGCCGCCGCTTGGCGTCCACGAGGTTGATGCCGGGCGAAATCATGCCGCGCTCGATCAGGGCGGTGAACGGCACGCGGGGCGCCTCGCGCGCGGTCATGAACGTCTTCAGCGACGGCTCCGGCATCGGCGCGATGGCATCGATGCGCGCTTGCGCCGCCTCGGCATAGCCGGTTTCGCGCTCGAAGCCGATAAAGCGCCGGCGCAGCCGGTGCGCCACCGCGCCCGTGGTGCCGGTGCCGCAGAACGGGTCGAGCACCAGATCGTCCGGCCGCGAGGCGGCGAGGATGACGCGCGCGAGCAAGGCTTCCGGCTTTTGCGTCGGGTGCAGTTTCTTGCCGTCGTGTCCCTTCAGCCGCTCCTCGCCGGTGCACAGCGGAATGAACCAGTCCGAGCGCATCTGGATGTCGTCATTGCCCGCCTTGAGGGCTTCGTAGTTGAACGTATAATCGCGCTTGTCGGCGCTGCGCGCGGCCCAGATCAGGGTCTCGTGCGCGTTGGTGAAGCGGCGGCCGCGGAAATTCGGCATCGGGTTGGATTTGCGCCACACAATGTCGTTGAGGATCCAGAAGCCCAAGTCCTGGAGCATCGTGCCGACGCGGAAAATATTGTGGTAGGAGCCGATCACCCACAGCGTGGCGGAAGGCTTCATCACGCGGCGGCAGGCCATGAGCCAGGCGCGGGTGAAATCGTCATAGGTGGAGAAGCTCGAGAACTTGTCCCAATCATCGTCGACGGCGTCGACGCGGGAATCGTCGGGCCGCTTGAGGTCGCCTTGGAGCTGGAGATTGTACGGCGGATCGGCAAAAACCAGATCGACCGACTGCGCCGGCAGCTTTGTCATCTCGGCAACGCAGTCGCCGACGACAATGCGCGCGGAGGCGGACTTTTGCGACTCAAAACTCACGCGGGGCGCCCTGACGGACGCCCCGCGACGCGACACAACCATGACTCAGAACTCTGACTCAGGCGACGCTGTCGGCGACGCGGGACCTACAACCGACAAAACGGATCATGCCGTCGCAAGGTAAAAAACATGTTACTGAAACGGGATCGCTGCTAGGCAATAAATGCCGGGAAACACTTGGTTAATTCGGCTGGCGGGATCAAATAGTTGCGTTTCGATGAATGCTGCGCGGGCCGGAGTTTTGAAGGAGCAAACAAATGCGCTGGGATGACTTTCGCCGCTCGAGCTATGTCGAGGACGATCGCGGCGCCAGCACGGGCGGCGGCTTCGGCATGCCGGGCGGCGCGCACGGTCTCGGCATCGGCACCATCATCATTCTCGGCCTGGTCGGCTGGGCGCTCGGCATCGATCCGAGCGTGCTGATCAACGGCGCGGAAATTCTCTCCGGCGGCGGTCAGGTCGTGCAGCAAACCGGGCCGCCGCCCGCGGACGACGCGCGCACCGCGGAAACCAAGGATTTCATCGCGGCGGTGCTCGGCGACACCGAGGACCGTTGGACCGACATTTTCACTGGTATGGGCCGCACCTACCATCCGGTGCGGTTGCGCCTCTATGACGGAGCGATCGATGGCGGCTGCGGCATGGCGCAGTCGGCGATGGGCCCGTTCTACTGCCCGCAGGATAAGGACATCTACCTGGACATGTCGTTCTTCCGGGATATGCAGGACAAGTTCAATGCCTGTTCGAGCGACACGGCCTGCCGGTTCTCGGAAGCCTATGTGATCGCGCACGAGGTCGGCCACCACGTGCAGGACGAGCTCGGTCTGCTCCACACCGTGCAAGCGCAGCAGGCTTCGTCGAGCAAGACCACCGCGAACGCATTGCAGGTGCGGATCGAACTGCAGGCGGACTGTTACGCGGGGATCTGGGCGAACCGCGCGCAAAAGACCCACAGCTTTCTCGATCCGGGCGATGTCGATCAGGCCTTGCAGACGGCTGCCGCCATCGGCGACGACCGGCTGCAGAAAGAGATGCAGGGCTATGTCGTGCCGGACAGCTTCACCCATGGCACTTCGGCACAGCGCAAGCGCTGGTTCTCGAACGGCTTTGATTCCGGCCAGCTCTCGGCCTGCGATACGATGTCGGCCGGCGCGTTGTAACGGCGCTTGGCAGGACGCCCCGGCACGCCTAAGCTATTAATAGAGTGATATGTTTCCGCTCCCGCTTGGGCGGGGGCGGGTAAAGTAAAGAGTTGCGTCAAGGCTTACCGATGCCAGGGATCGACGAGACCAAACAATTTGTGCCGCTTAAGCTCGCGGTGCTCACTATTTCCGACACCCGCGATATGAAGGACGACAAATCGGGCGCGCTCTTGGTGCAACGCATCGTCGCCGCCGGGCATTATGTCGCCGAGCGCAGTATCGTCACCGACGACATCGAGGCCATTCGCGCCCGGGTCAAGGCCTGGGTCGCCGACCCGATGATCGACGTCATCATCACCACCGGCGGCACCGGCTTTACCGGCCGCGATGTCACGCCGGAAGCGATCGAGCCGCTGTTTGACAAGAAGATGGACGGCTTTTCGGCACTGTTCCTGGTGATCAGTTTTCCGAAGATCGGCACTTCGGCGATCCAGTCACGCGCTACCGCGGGCGTCGCCGGCTCGACTTACATTTTCTGCCTGCCCGGCTCGCCGGGCGCCTGCAAGGACGCCTGGGACGAGATTTTGGTGCACCAGCTCGATTACCGCTACGGGCCATGCAACTTCGTCGAGATCATGCCGCGGCTCGACGAGCATTTGCGCCGGCCGAAGGCCAAAGGGGCGACGGTTTAACCGAGTTGCCCGCCACCGGCAGCTGTCAAGTTTCGTAGTTGTGCACGAAATCTTCCGGAACGTTTGGACCCCAGGCGTAAAACGAATCGTCCGCCGGTTGATCGCCGCCCTGCCAATCGCACGTGACGGGAACATAGTCGATATCCGCTGAATATTCGCTGTAACTGCCCCAAGGATCGCGAACGTAGTGAAAGTAATTCGATCCCAGCACGTGTCGGCCGAGGCCCCAACCTTTTGTGAAGCCCTTGCCGAGCATGTGCATGGCGCCGGCTCCGATCTCGTCGACCGAGCCGACGTCCCAGCTGAAATGGTGATGGCCGGGCGCCTCCGATCGCGCGAAAGCAATCATGTGATGATCACTGCCATGAATGCCGTGCAAGAAGGCAATATTGTCCCCGGAATGGTCCGATAGCCGCAGGCCGAGTACGCGCGTGTAAAACTCTATCGCCTTGCGTACGTCTCTGGTGAACATAAGGACGTGCGCCAGCCGTCGCGGGCGGGTCCGCGGCGTCTGGCTGCGGAACGGAGCTCCGCGCTCGCCAGGCGCACCCGACTTGAAAGAGAATGCGGTCTTCTCGTCCGGTGACGATTTCGCGGCGACTTTGATTTCGACCAAGACGCCGTCGTGATCGCGAAACCACAAACCGTTCGAGTCGATGCCCGGCGGTGGATCGAGCCGCGCGATCCCCATCGCCTGCAGACGCTCGGAAAATCGCTCCATGTCATCCTCGAACGCGCCAAAGGAGACGTAGCCGAATTTTTTGCGCGGCCCTTCGCCGATGGTTCCCCAGGTGTGGGTATGCGCGAAAGTATTGAGCGTCAGAAGGTTGCCTTTGCCGCCAACATCGAGACCAAATTCGCCATAGAAGTTCCGCGCCGTGGCGAGCTCCGGTACCGCAAAATGGAAATGGTCGAGCGAATGAACGCCAAGTTCACCCGGCTGGCGGGTTGGTTTGATGTATCCTTGGATCGCCGTCATCGCTTGTCCTCCGGTCCTGACGTCGTTCTACGGGGCTTGCCCAGCCGCACAGCTCCTGATTTCCTCTCATCTGCTTGTTCTTCGCCTCATGCGCAAGAGCGCTCCACGGGAGTTCGCCGTTCGGAGCTTCTTGAAAAACGAATGGCGGCGGCTAGAGCGAGGGCGGCACCGGAATCTTACCGAGCCCTCCCAGCGGGGACGATGAGCTTTCCGGCGTGGCCGGCCACCAATGGCCTAAACCGGAAATCCCTGCCGCCGCGCTCAGTGCTACGATAATAACAGCAATCAGGCTTGCGGCGGCGATCCAGCCGCGGCCGTTGCGCGTGGCTCGATCCGGGGATTGGCGCGCTACCGATTGCATGCTGCCGCCAAATCTCATGCGCCGCCGCTGCTTTTACAGCTGCAAATCCCAGTGCTCGCTGACCACCGGCTTGCTCCAGCTCACGCGTTCCTCGCTGCGCGAGAGCGTAAAGCCGGCTTTCTGGTAAATGTGCCGCGCGGCGGTGAGCACGCTGTGCGTCCATAGCGTGATCTTTTTGTAGCCGGCGCCGCGGGCAAAACCGATGCATTCCTCGACCAGTCGCGCACCAAGGCCAAGTCCGCGCGCCTTCGGAACGACCAGCAGCAGGCGTATGCGCGCCACTGTGACGGAATCGGCGGCGAGAAAAACGCAGCCGATGGTCTCGCCATTCATTTCCGCGATCCAGCAGCGCTCGTGCTGCGGATCGTTCTTGTTGGCGAAGTCGGCGACGATTTGCGCGCAGACGCCTTCGAACGGTTCGATCCAGCCGTATTCCTGCGCATAGAGCTCAGCGTGGCGCTTGACGATCCAGCCGAAATCACCGGGTCGGGGCGTGCGCAGGATATAGT
>JBAQAB010000199.1:0-10958 GCA_049285535.1 Xanthobacteraceae bacterium | reverse complement strand
GGCGGCGGCCGAGCGGGCCGCGCGGCAACATGCGCTCGATCGCCTTTTCGACGATCCGCTCCGGAAAGCGACCTGCCAGGATCGACTTGGCGGTGCGCTCCTTGATGCCGCCGATATAGCCGGTGTGCTTGTAGTAGATCTTCTGCTCGACCTTGCGGCCGGTCAGCACCGCCTTGGCGGCGTTGATGATGATGACGTTGTCGCCGTCATCGACGTGCGGCGTAAAGGTCGGCTTATGCTTGCCGCGCAACCGCAGCGCCACGATCGAGGCGAGCCGGCCGACGACGAGCCCCTCGGCGTCGATCATCACCCACTTCTTCTCGACCTCGGCGGGCTTGGCAGAAAAGGTTTTCATTGTCCGCATCCGTTGCTGGCTACGGGATTGGTCCGCATCCGTTTGGGAGGTGCGGGTTTTTATCTGGCGAATAACCGCGCGTCAATCACATAAGGCCATTATTTTCGCTATTCCTCAATTGCTTGGCCTAGAGGTATAATTTTACCATTAGGCGTCTTTGGCGGGTATCGAGTAGGTCGCGGTGACATGGGCGACGAGGTCGTCATCGCCATCGGCGCGAATGCCGACCTCGCCCACGGCGAGCCGCTTGCCGAGCTTGATCAAGCGCGCCTGCGCGATCAGGTCGCGCGCCGCGGGTTTCTTGAGGAAGTTGATGGTTAGGTTGGTCGTCACCGCGAGCGGCCGCCAGCCGATAGCGGAAAGGACCGCCAGATACATGGTAAAATCGGCAAGCGCCATCATGACCGGCCCCGAAACAGTGCCGCCCGGGCGCAGCGATTTCTCATGGTGAGTCCGACGCACCCGGCAACCGCCGTGCCACAGCTCCTCAATTTCGTAATCGCCAACGGCATGGGAGGCTTCGGGGAATTCGGCGCGCAGGCGCTCGATGAGCTCCGCGCGCGTCAATTTCGGTGCCGTCTTTTCTTTGCCGCCGGTCATGTTTACCTCCCTTACACCCGCGCGCTCGGATACAATGCTTGGAATAACACCGTAAAACAGCAAAATCCCCGACCGGCTGACTATCGAGATGACTGCATGAATGCTCAACCTGCTACCGCCGCCGCTGTCGCCCCCCCGACGCTCGTCCTCCTGCGCGAAGACGTCGACGGCATCGCCGTTCTTACGCTCAACCAGCCGCAGTCTCGTAACAGTCTGTCCGAAGCGATGTTGGAAGCGTTGGGTGGCGCGCTCGCCGCAATCGCGCATGACGACAATGTGCGCGCCGTCGTGATCGCTGCCAACGGACCGGCTTTTTCTGCCGGCCATGACCTTAAGGAACTGAACCGTCATCGCTCCGACGAAGATCGCGGCCGCGCCTATTTCACTCGCATTATGCGCCTCTGCAGCACCGTCATGCAGCAGATCGTCGTGCTGCCGCAGCCGGTGATCGCGGCAGTTCAGGCGACGGCGACGGCGGCAGGCTGCCAGTTGGTGGCGAGCTGCGATCTGGCGATTGCTTCGCAGTCCGCGAAGTTTGCCACGCCCGGCGTCAATATCGGGCTGTTCTGCTCGACGCCGATGGTAGCACTGTCGCGCAATGTTTCGCGGAAAGCCGCGATGGAAATGCTGCTGACCGGCGAACCGATCTCGGCGGAGCATGCCGAACGCATCGGTCTCGTCAATCGCGTGGTTGCACCGGGCCGCGAACGCGAGGAGGCAGTCAAACTCGCGGGCAGGATTGCCGGCAAATCGGCGGTCACCGTCAAGATCGGCAAGGAGGGATTCTATCGGCAACTTGAGATGCCGCTTGCCGAAGCCTACGACTATGTGTCCGGAGTGATGGTTGAAAATATGCTCGTCCGCGATGCCGAGGAAGGCATCAGCGCGTTCATCGAGAAACGCGAGCCGAAATGGGAAGACCGTTGAGGTCCGATCGCTCGCAATGAATCACGACTCTTATCCCGACAGCTATATTCGCGGCATCCTCAATACCGTGAAGACGATCGCCATGGTCGGTGCTTCGGAGAAGGAAAATCGCCCGAGCTATTTCGCCTTCAAATATCTGCTCGAGCGCGGCTATCATATGATCCCGGTCAATCCCGGACACGCCGGGCAGGCGATGCTCGGTCAGCTTATTTATGCGCGGCTCGCCGATATCCCCGAGCCGATCGACATGGTCGATATTTTCCGCGGCTCGCAATATGCGCCGGCAATCGTGCAAGAGGCGCTGGCGCTAAAGCCACGGCCGCAGGTGATCTGGATGCAGCTCGGCGTCCGTAATGACGAGGCAGCGGCGCTGGCGGAGGCGAACGGCCTCAAAGTGGTGATGAACCGCTGTCCCAAGATCGAATATGGCCGCCTGTCGTCGGAGATTGCCTGGATGGGCGTCAACACCCGCACGCTGTCGTCCAAGAAAGCGACGATGGGCGGCATCCAGCGCATGACGCTCAACCGGACCAGCGGCCAAGGCGGCGCGACCGAGGCTGCCGACAAGGCGCAGCGCGAAGAAACCGGCCGTTACCTCGATTTCGCCCTATCGAACTTTTCTACTATCTCGGACGTCTAATGCATTCGGGGCCTGCCGGGTACCCGCGGGGAAAAGATCATGAAATTCCGCCTCGTCATTTCGCTCGGGTTACTTTGCCTGGTGCTCGCGCCGGCCGGCGCCAAGGCGGACGCGCAACAGGATCAAAGCGCCTGCATGATGGACGCCCAGGTCTATTGCGGACAGTTCATCCCCGACCGCGTGCGCGTCGCCCATTGCCTGATGACCAATCGCCGCAAAATCACGCCGGCGTGCCGCGAAGCCATCAAACACTTTCGCTAGACCTCCCTGCCCCGTCGATCCCACGTTTTGTCCTGACTTAATCACCCAGCCGCTAACCACGGCAGGTTCCGGCCGCGCCAAGGCCCGGAACCTTCCTTTCGTTCGCGCGTCTAATAAGTGAAGCCCTAGATATTTCGGCAGCCTTTTCAGGAGGATGCTATGAAGACGCGCACCATGATTGCGTTTGCGTCGCTTACCGTCGCGATCACGTCGGGACCGGTATTCGCGGAAGACTCAGGTCAGCAGGCGTGCATGCAGGATGCCATGTCGGTCTGTGCGGCCTATATTCCCGATCGCGAGCAGGTCGCGACATGCCTGATATCGAACCGCGCCCGCATCTCTCCGGCCTGCCGCAGCGCGCTCGATCATTTCCATCCGCACACGGCGTCCGCGCGCTAAAACCTGCGCGCGGCTCTCACGTTAAAGAAGACAATTCTGGTGACCCGCATTCGGACGACAGCGTCCTTTCGGGACCCGACCTGTTAAGGCAATAGATCGCCTCGCCTTGACGCCCTCCGCCGGTCCTATAAACCCAAAACAAACGCCGGTTCCGCGGCCGAGGGGGAAAGACGATGAGCGAACGCATCCCGGGCTTCTCCACGCTTGCCGTGCACGCCGGTGCACAACCCGATCCGACCACCGGCGCGCGCGCTACGCCGATCTATCAGACCACGTCCTATGTGTTCGACAGCGTCGACCACGCCGCCTCGCTGTTCGGCCTGCAAACCTTCGGCAACATCTACACGCGCATCGGCAACCCGACCACGGCAGTGCTGGAAGAGCGCGTCGCCGCGCTCGAAGGCGGCACCGCGGGATTGGCGGCGGCGTCCGGCCACGCGGCGCAAGTCTTGATTTTTCATTGCCTGTTGCAGCCCGGCGACGAGTTCGTGGCGTCGAAAAAGCTCTACGGCGGCTCGATCAACCAGTTCAATCACGCGTTCAAGAATTTCGGCTGGAACGTGGTGTGGGCCGATCCCGACGACATCGGCTCGTTCGAACGCGCCATCTCGCCGAAGACCAAGGCGATCTTCACCGAATCGATCGCCAATCCCGGCGGCGTCATCACCGACATGGCGGCGGTGGCGCAGATCGCCAAGCGCGCCGGCGTGCCCTATATCGTCGACAACACGCTCGCCACGCCCTATCTGTGCAAGCCGTTCGAGCATGGCGCCGACATCATCGTGCATTCGCTGACCAAATTTTTGGGCGGCCACGGCAATTCGATCGGCGGCATGGTCGTCGACGGCGGCACTTTCAACTGGTCGCGCGAGCGGCGCTATCCGATGCTGAGCGAGCCGCGCCCGGAATATCACGGCATCGTGCTGCACGAGACCTTCGGCAATTTCGCCTTCGCCATCGCCTGTCGGGTGCTGGCGTTGCGCGACATCGGACCAGCGATCTCGCCGTTCAATTCTTTTCTCATCCTCACCGGCATCGAGACCTTGCCGTTGCGGATGCAGAAGCATTGCGACAATGCGCTTGTCGTCGCGCAATGGCTTGCCGGGCATGCGAAAGTCGCCTGGGTCAGCTACCCAGGCCTGCCGGGCGACCGTTACCATAACCTCGCACAGAAATATTGCCCCAAAGGCGCCGGCGCGGTTTTCACCTTCGGGCTCAAGGGCGGCTACGACGCCGGCGTCAAGCTCGTGTCGAATGTAAAATTGTTTTCACACCTTGCCAATATCGGCGACACCCGCTCGCTGATCATTCACCCGGCCTCGACCACGCATCGCCAGCTCAGCGACACGCAGAAGGTCCAGGCCGGCGCCGGCCCCGACGTGGTGCGGCTGTCGATCGGCATCGAGGACAAGGACGACATCATCGCCGACCTGGAGCAGGCACTGGCGGAATAATGCTTAAGCGCGTGCCGGCGCGGCGATAGCGCGAGGGACGCGCTCGGCGACCGACGCCGCGTGGATCGTCGCCACCGTCAGCACCACCATCGCCATGGCCTGGTGCATCAAGGCGAGCGAAATCGGCACCACCATCAAAAGCGTGAAAATGCCGAGCGCCGCCTGCAGCGTCACCGCCGCAGCAAGGATGATGGCGCCGGCGACGACAGGCCCTGTTCTCACCGTGCGCGCCGCGCTGACGACATGGATGAGCGCTACAATCCAAATCGTGTAGGCGAGCATGCGGTGGTCGAACTGCACGGTGAGCGTATTTTCAAAGAAATTGCGCCACAGCGGCACGTCAAAAAACAGCCGTGAGGCGTCCGGCACCAAAGCGCCATCGATCAACGGCCACGTGTTGTAGACGTAGCCGGCGCGCAAGCCGGCGACCAAGGCGCCGAGATAGATCTGCCCAAGCATCATGACAAGGAGGCCGACGGCGGCAGCGCGAATTGCGCCGGGTGCCGGCGCAGATTCTTGGTCATCCAGCCGCTGTGCGGTCCACAGGATCGCGATGTAAATGATGCAGGCCAGCACGAGATGCGTCGCAAGACGGTACTGCGAAACTTCGACGCGATGGACGAGGCCGGACGCCACCATCCACCAGCCGACCGCGCCTTGCAGCGCGCCGAGGCCAAAAATCAGCCAAAGCCGTGTCCGCAATCCGGGACCGATCCAGCCGCGCCAGAGGAACCACAACAGCGGCAACAGGAACACCACGCCGATGGTGCGGCCGATGAGGCGGTGCGTCCATTCCCACCAATAGATCGTCTTGAACGCGTCGAGGCTCATGCCGTTGTTAAGTTCGCGATATTGCGGAATGGCCTGATATTTTTCGAACTCGGCCTGCCATTGGGTGTCGTCAAGCGGCGGTACTACGCCCATGACGGGCTGCCACTCGGTGATCGACAGACCGGATTCGGTCAGCCGCGTCGCACCACCGACCAGAACCATGGCAAGGACCAGCGCGGCAACGGCATAAAGCCAGAGCCGGATCGCGTGTGTCTGGTATGAAACTCGGCTTGCCATCTCGATCGTTTGGCGTGGTCGCTTGTCGTGCCGCTTGTCGTGGGCGCGCGGACCATATAGTGCTGCCCCCTACCCTCGCAACACGGTCATCGTTACCTGGAACCGCGCCGCCATGCCCATCCGCCTGCGCAAATTTATCGGCACGGTCGCGCTTTTCGTCCTGGTGACCGTGTGGGCGCTGGTCGCAATGGCGCTGGCGCAAGCTCCCGCGATCCACGACAGCACCGCACTGTCGATCACCTATTATGTGCTCGCCGGTCTGGGCTGGGTCTTACCGGCCATGCCGATCGTTGCGTGGATGAGCCGAACGCCGGACTAAGCGGCGTCGAGCCGGCGAAAGCCGTTCCACATCGCCGTCGCCGCGCCGGATAGCAGCACGCGCACATAGCGGATGCGCTGGTAATCGCCATTGAGCGAAATCCGCGGCAGCGCCATCAAGCGTCGCGCGTGTTCCGGAAACAGCACCCCGGGCCGCGTCGTCACCGCGGTTTTGAAGCCGAGTTCGGCGGCGATCTCGAATTCGCGCGCGCCGGCCGAGGTGCGGTCGCCGAACGGATAGGACAAATGTTGCGGCCGCACCGCCAGCGCCGCCTCGATCACCGAGCGGCTCAAATCCATCTCCGAGCGCACATTGTCCTTAGTCAGTTTCGCCAGCGTCGGATGGGTCACGGTATGCGCCCCGAAGGTGACGAGCGGATCGGTCGCCAGCTCCGCGAGCTCGCGCCAGCTCATGCACAATTCGCTGCAAAAGGCGGCGATATCGACGTGATAGAACGCGGCGAGATTGCGCACCGCTTCGCGCAATTCGGCTTCCGTCGGCCGGCTGCGCAGCCACCAGTAAAGCTCTTCGAACAGCGCGCGCTTTTCCGCAACCGTACGGCAATCGAACTTGCGGTCGCGGCCGGCGATCACCAGACCGATGCGATCGTTGCGCGCGATCACTGCTTCGAGCACCAGCCACCACAATTCGCCGAGCCGATCCGGAAAGCTTGTCGGGATGTAAATCGCGAAAGGCACGCCGGCTTCCTTGAGGATCGGATAGGCCCATTGCAGCGTGTCGCGATAACCGTCGTCGAAGGTGAGGCACGCGAACCTGCGCAAAAAATCGCCTTCGATCATGCGGCGATGCATTTCGTCGAGACTGACGAGATCGAGGTCCGACCGGCGCAATGCCTTGATGACGCGGGTGAGGAAACGCGGGGACACTTCGAGCGGGCGATTAGGTTGAAACCGGTCCGGCCGCGGCGGACGGACGTGATGCAGCGTCAGAATTGCGCCAATGCCGCCGACAAACGGCCGCAACGCGATATGCGCACCGGTGAAATAGAGCGACTCCAAGCCGCCGCGAATGATCGTGTGTTTCAGTCCGGCCACCGACGGTTCCTCGTCGAGGTGAAGCAATGATCTTTTGCCAAGGCGGGAGCTTGGTCAACCGTCGGCGGCAAAACAGGCATTTACGCGGCCGCGGCGGTCTCGCCGGGAGTTCCGTACCCGCCCACAAGGATCCGCACGTCGCCAAATCCGGACGCCCGCAGGCGATCGCGCGCCGATGTCGTGGAGGCACTCGACAGCATGTCGGTGATGAGCACGGCGTTCGGAGCAATCTCGGAGATACGCTCGATCTCCGCCCCAGCGGCTTCGCCCGCGTCGACGACGACATGATCGTAGGCCCGCGCCAGGGCGTTGAAGCTCGTGACCACGCCGGGCGCAGCGAGAACACCGACCCGATCGACCAGCCCATGGCCCGCTGCGATCAAGTGCAGCGGCGAGAATTTATCCTTGGTGATGATGCTGCCAAAGGTGGCCGCGCCAGCGGCAAGCTCGGCAAGCCCAGGCGCCAACGGTTCGTTCGATATGCCCCGGATCTCAGTATCGCCGGAGGCGAGCCCGACCAGCACGACACGCGAGTCGTCCGCCAGCAAGCGTGCCAGTTTTATGGCCGTCTGGCCGGTGTTTATTCCCGGCACGGCTCCGAATACAGCGAGCCGCTCGCCGGCGGCGCCGGCGTGTCGCAAGTTATCGGCCACGCTCGCAATCGAGCCGGTGGGAACGCCCGCAGCAGCGGGCGGCCGCGACGGCTCGTTCGCCAACGCCGCCAATCTCGGCGCCAAGGCGTCGGGCGTCCCAACAGTCGGCTCTGTGCGCGCGGGTGCGGGGCCGACGGGGGCGGCGAGAATCTCCTTGGTCATCACCAGGCCGGAGCTGAGTAACAGCGTCGCGAAGGTCGCGATCAGCACCGTGGGCAGCTTCTTCGGATAGGCCGGAATATTCGATACCGTTGCGCGCGAGATCACCCGCGCATCGGCCGGCGTCGAGTCCAGGCTGTTGCGCGACGTCGCTTCGCGATACTTGGCCAGATACGACTCCAATAGATCGCGCTGCGATTTGGCATCGCGCTCGAGCGCGCGCAGCTGCACATCGTCGCCGTTGGTCGTTGCGGCCTGGCTCTTGAGCTGATCGAGGCTCGCGGTCAGCGTATCGACCCGCGCGCCGGCAAGCGTGGCATCGTTCTCGAATGAGCGCGCGATGATTTCCGCCTCAGCTCGGATCTGATTGTTGAGATCGGCGATCTGCGCTTTGAGTTCGATGATCCGCGGATGGTTATCAAGGAGCGTCGCCGATTGTTCGGCCAGTTGGGCGCGCAAGGTGACGCGCTGCTCCGCCAGCCGGCGGATGAGCTCAGAATTGAGGATATCGGAGGATTCGATCGGCTGGCCGGAGCGCAGCATGTCATGGATCATCTTGGCCTTCGCCTCGGCGTCGGCCTTTTGCGAGCGCGCGGCAGCAAGTTGGGCATTGACGTCGCCCAGCGTCTGCGCCGACAGCGTGGTGTTGTTGTTGCCGACCAACAGATTGGACTTGGCGCGGAAAGTTTCGACCTTGGCTTCCGCCTGTTCCACCTTCTGCCGCATGGTCTCGATTTCACCGGAGAGCCATTGCGCCGCGGTCTTGGCCTGTTCTTCCTTGGCCTCGCGCTGCCGCATCAGGTAACCGTCGGCGATGGCGTTGGCGACCTGGGCGGCAAGCTCGGGATCCTGAGACAGGAAATCGATGTTGATGACGCGCGATTTATCGACCGGCGTCACCGTCAGGCGATCGTAATAAGAATTCAGCACACGCTCTTCCGGCGTCATGTTCAACGGATCTTTGCCGACACCGATCAAGCCGAGCACAGCTTTGATCGGCGAGGCGCCATTGAGCGCCGGATCGAATTCCGGTTTCTCGTTGAGCTTGAGCTTTTTGATCACCTCGCGCGCCAGGTCGCGCGACAGAATGATCTGGACTTGGCTGGTCACCGCTTCATCGTCGACCGGATTCTGAGTGACGTCCTTGTCGACGTCGGGACGCAAATAGATGTTGTCGCGGCTTTCGATAAAGATCCGCGCCTCCGACTGATATCTCGGAGTAATGACCTGCACGACGAGGAACGTGGCCACCGCGACCAAAATCGTCGGGCGCAGAACGGTCCATTTTTTGCGCCACAGCGTCGACCCGAGCGCCGAAAGATCGAGATCGGCGTCAGACGGTCCTCCGGCGCGGGGCGGCGGCGACGCCACACTCATTCGAAAACTCCTCGCAACATACTTGCCGACAGACCGCAGAGCCATAACGGATCACAAACTATTAAGGTTGCTATCCGGTTAAGGCCCCGATGCGATGTGCAGCCCTGGTTAAGATGCCAATCGCCCGGGTTCGCGATCCGAATGTGAGAGTTTATTAACCTCCCCGGCCCTCAATCCGGCTTAACGCTTTACCGTCAAGTTTAAGGACCGCACATGGGCGATCCGCGCCCGATACACCCCACTTTCGGCCTGCCCCTCGGAAGCGCCCGCGCCGTGTCGCCTCGGCTTGCCGCGTTCGCTCCGACCAGCCTTAAGATCATGCATCTTCTACGCGCGCCGCTTGGCGGGCTGTTCCGCCATGTGGTGGATGTCGCGCGAGGCCAGATCGAACGCGGCCATCGCGTCGGCCTCGTCGTCGACTCGACAACCGGCGGCGCGCGCGCCGATGCCGTCCTTGCCGAGCTCGCGCCGCAGCTCGCGCTCGGCGTCCAGCGTGTTCCCATCGCGCGAGAGCTCAATCCGCGCGACATCCATGCGCTGTGGCGCATTTCACGCCGGATTGGCGCGCTGGCGCCCGACGTGCTGCACGGCCACGGCGCCAAGGGCGCCGCCCTGGCGCGGCTCACGCCAGCCGCATCGAACGCCATCCGCGCCTATACGCCGCACGGCGGCTCGCTGGTTTATTGTCCGGGCACGCTCGGCGGCGGCTTTTACCGGTCGCTCGAGCGGATTCTCAATCCGCACACCGACTTGTTTCTGTTCGAAAGCAGCTACATCGCCGAGCTTTATCGCAACGTTGTCGCTCCGCCGCGAGCGATGGTTCGCGTCGTGCGCAACGGTATTGCCGAGGCCGAGTTTGAACCGGCAGTGCCACGGGCCGATGCCACCGATATCGTCTGCGTGGGAGAACTGCGGCCGGTGAAGGCCATGGATGTGCTGATCGAGGCTTTGGCCATTCTTCAGCAATCCGGCCGCCGCGTGACCGCGACCATCGCCGGCGAAGGGCCGGACGCCGCTAAGCTGCGGGCGCAAGCAACCCGGCTGGGGCTAGCCGATCAAGTCCGCTTTATCGGTCATTGTCCAGCCAGCATCGCCTTCACCATGGGACGCATGCTGGTCATTCCGTCGCGTGCCGAGTCGCTTCCCTATGTGGTGCTCGAAGCGGCCGCCGCCGGACTGCCCATTATCGCCACCAACGTCGGCGGCAATCCGGAAATCTTTGGTCCGCAGGCGGCTAAGCTCATTCCGCCGGACGATATTGCGGCCCTCATCGGCGCCATCACGGCCGCGCTCGACGACCCCGCAGGGATGCAAACCGGCGCCCGGATCCTCAAGACTCGGATCCGCAGTGAATTCTCGTTGACGACGATGGTCGAATGCAATCTTGCCGCCTACCGCGAAGCCATCGCGACGCGAAAACTTGCTCAATTCGCATAACCAATTTTTGAAGATTGTTCACTATGTTGCCGGCGAATTGCCGGGGTCAATCCGGGGGATCGCGCGATCTCGGGAGAAGCTTAACGATCATGTCCGCCCCGGAACCAAGCACGATATTCGACACCGCGGCCGCGGTGTCGTCGGCGGTCAAAGCGTTACCGCGAGCGGGTACGAAAGCTTCGGGACCGCATGCCCTGTCAGCCGCCGCACTGGCGGTCGCCGCACAGCGATTCAAAGACGCGTATTCGCCGATC
>JBAQAB010000198.1:0-7119 GCA_049285535.1 Xanthobacteraceae bacterium | reverse complement strand
CTCCTTCATTTTCTGCAAGATGAACGCTGAAATTTGCGACGGCGAATAGGTCTTGCCTTCAATCTCGACCCAGGCGTCGCCGTTCGAGGCGCGCGAGATCTTGTACGGGACGAGCTTCTTGTCCTTCTCCACCATCGGATCGTCGTAGCGACGGCCGATCAGACGTTTGACTGCGAAAATGGTGCGCTCGGGATTGGTGACCGCTTGGCGTTTTGCCGGCTGGCCGACCAGCCGCTCGCCCTCGTCGGTGAAAGCGACGATGGACGGCGTGGTGCGCATCCCCTCTGCGTTCTCGATGACCTTCGGCGTCTTGCCTTCCATAACGGCGACGCAGGAATTGGTGGTCCCGAGATCGATACCGATGACCTTGCCCATGGTCTAAATCCTCTCTTTTGCGGCAGGTCGGGCTGGCCCGTAAGGCGCCCAAAGTCCGACCCCCTTATGACTCATCACCTCAACCGCAGCCCTTCGACCAGTGGCCAAACGTCTGCTGCCGGAACGATTTCCCTTGGCTCATATAGGAGGGCGGCATCGCGCCGCAAGGCAGGATTGCCCGATGCGCCGCCCATTTCCGCGGCCAATGCGCGTCCCGAACATTCAAGCGCGGTGAGGGTCTCTTAACGGTGTCGCGTGCAGTCTCAAACGCACTCGGGGGCGCTAGTCCGCCATTAAGAAAACCCTGCCACGGATAGTGCGGGGCCATAAGACCGCAGCTGAGACGCAGCTGGGACCGCAGCATGGGACCGCAGCAGGGCCGACCGGAAGCGGGCGTTACAGATCAGCCGTTGCAGCGTGGAGTCGTCATGCGTTTTGGTAATGTCGATCGCTGCGCGGCAGGGGTCGCAGCGCCCGTGCAGGCGGCCGCCATCGACGATCCGGTTCGCCGATTTTTCGCGGTCCTGCCCCGCCCGCTTCGTATCCTCGGCGTCGGCGGCCTCGGTCTCATCACCGATCTGGCGATCTTTACGCTCGTCATCGCGCACGGGCTCAATCCACTCGGCGCGCGGCTTATTTCGCTGGCATTGGCTACGCTGGTGACATGGCGGCTCAACCGCGCGCTCACCTTCGATTGCAGCGGCCGCCGCACCGCCGATGAAGTGATGCGCTACGCCGCGGTCGTCACTGCCGCCCAGGCCGTGAGCTACGGCGTATTCGCGGTCCTCGTTGTCACGCTCCTGGCCGCGGCGCCGCAGTTCGCCGTGATCGCCGGCGCCGCCGCCGGCGCGCTCCTTTCCTATTCGGGCCAGGCGCTCTTCGCCTTCCGCCCGCGGCGTCCCGCCTGAAGTGAGCGACATGACCGTCAGCGAGAGGACCGTCGATGCCGACGTCCTGGTGATCGGCGCCGGGCCCGCCGGCCTTACCGCGGCCTATTGCCTGACCAAGCAAGCGCAGTCCGTCCTCGTGATCGAACGTGACCCGGCCTATGTCGGCGGTATCAGCCGCACCGTCGATTACAAGGGCTTCCTGTTCGACATCGGCGGCCACCGCTTCTTTTCCAAATCGAAAGAGGTCGTCGCACTGTGGCGGGAAATCCTGCCCGACGATTTCATCGAGCGGCCGCGCCTGTCGCGCATCTACTACAACGGCAAGTTTTTCTCCTATCCGCTGAAGGCCTTTGAAGCGCTGCTCAAGCTCGGCGTATTCACCAGCGCGGCGTGCCTTGCGTCCTACGCTTACGCAAAAATCTTCCCGGTAACGCCGGCGCGCACATTCCACGACTGGGTGCGCAATCAGTTTGGCGAACGGCTGTTCCAGATTTTCTTCAAGACCTACACCGAGAAAGTGTGGGGTATGTCATGCGACGAGATTTCCGCTGATTGGGCGGCGCAGCGCATCAAGGGTCTCGATTTGGCAACGGCCATCATCCACGGCCTCAAACGCTCGCTGCGCGGCGGCCGTAAGCGGCCGACCGAGGCCGCAACCGGCGGCGATACCGTCAAGACGCTGATCGAGAGCTTCCAATACCCGCGCAAAGGGCCGGGCATGATGTGGGAGGCGGCGGCGCGCAAGATCAAAGCGCAAGGCGGCCGCATTCTTATGGGGCGCGAACTTGTCGGCCTCGAATTCGATGCGGCCCGCAATTCTTGGTGCATCGCGGTCGCTACGGCCGATGGTGGGCGCGAAACCTACACCGCGCGCCACGTCGTCAGCTCGGCGCCGCTGCGCGAGCTCGTGGAGCGGATCAAGCCGGTCCCGATCTCGCTCCTGCATGCCCGAGCTCTGCGCTATCGCGATTTTCTTACCGTGGCGCTGATGGTGCGCAAGGCCGAGCTATTCCCGGACAATTGGATCTACATCCACGATCCGAGCGTCAAGGTCGGCCGGGTGCAGAACTTCCGCTCCTGGTCGCCGGAAATGGTGCCCGAGGGCATGAGCTGCCTCGGCCTCGAATATTTCTGTTTCGAGGGCGACGGGCTGTGGAATGCCGCCGACCGCGATCTCATTGCGCTGGCGAAAGCGGAAGTGGCGCGGATCGGGCTTACTGCACCGGCTGACGTGGTCGACGCCTGCGTGGTTCGCCAGGCCAAGGCCTATCCGGTTTACGACGAGGACTATAGCGACAACATCGCCGCCATTCGCCGCGACCTCGAAGGAAGCTACCCGACGCTCCACGTCGTCGGCCGCAACGGCATGCACCGATACAATAATCAGGACCACGCGATGATGACGGCGATGCTCACCGCCCAAAACATTCTCGCCGGCGCGCGACGCTACGACGTGTGGAACGTCAATGAAGACGCCGAATATCACGAGGCCGGCGAATCCGGCGTGCGCGGTGCGCTCGACAGCGTGCGCCTCGTTCCGGAAAAGATCGCCGCGGATCGCGCGGCTTAATAGTCTTGCGCTCTCAACCTGCCGGGACTGCAACCGTACCCGCCAGCGACCGGATTTCGCTCCCATCGCTTTGCGTCATGCGCCAAAATAGGCGCGGCGACGCGGTAGCGAATGTCGCCGTCGGATTGTGGGATCGTGCGCTGCCGCCAAGTTGCGGCCAAAGCTCAAGGGCCAGCCTTAACGGGCCTCGCAGCGGAGTGTCGAAGTGAACGAAGAATAGAAGAAGTGAACGAAGAATAGAAAATGGCGACGCTGCAGGAAAAAACCGGCTTCATAGTGCTTGCCGGCTACTACGATGCCGGCCGGCAACAGAAGCTTCTCGCGACTTTGCGCGCGCTGCTGCAGGAGGCGCCGCTGTTTACCCCACGGATGCCGAAATCCGACCGGCTTTTCAGCGTCCGCATGTCGAATTGCGGTTCGCTTGGCTGGGTGTCGGACAAAAACGGGTACCGCTACGCGCCGGCCCATCCCGAGACCGGCCGGCCATGGCCGCCGCTGCCGGATGCCCTGCTCCGATTATGGGACGGCGTTGCCGACTATCCCCATCCGCCGGAGGCTTGTTTGATCAACTTCTACGGCGCGGCGGCGAAGATGGGTCTGCATCAGGACCGCGATGAGGCCGATTTTGCCGCTCCCGTGGTCTCGCTTTCGCTCGGCGATTCCTGCCTGTTCCGCATCGGCGGGCTAAAGCGCGGCGCACCGACGCGCTCTTTCCGCCTCAATTCCGGCGACGTGCTGGTTCTTGGTGGTCAAGCGCGGCTTGCCTTCCATGGCGTCGACCGCATTTATCCCGGTACGTCGACCTTGCTCGCGGAAGGCGGCCGGATCAATCTGACCATGCGGCGGGTGACACGCCCGGACTATTTGCGGGCGGAGTGGCCCGCAGCAACTCTCCAGGACCAGCGATGACGATTTCCAACACAGTGCCCGCGGCGCGGACGGCCGCCGGTATCGCGGCAGCGGTTTTCGCCGTCCTAGTTTGGGCGAGTGCGGGACAGGCCGCCGATGCGGTTTTTCCGATCGGCTCCCGTATCGGGCTCGTGCCGCCGCCCGGCATGAAGCCGAGCACTAATTTCGTTGGATTCGAAGATGCTGAGAACGAGGCCGCGATTCTTGTTGCAGCATTTCCAGCCGAAGCCTTCAGCGCGCTGGATAAATCCATGGTTCCGGACACCCTGAAAAAGCAGGGCATCGATACCCGCGAACCGATGGCGGTCGCCGGCGGCACGGGCTTTCTGCTGACCGGCAAGCAAACCGCCGGCGGGACTTCCTATAACAAGTGGATGTTGGTCGCCCCGGCCGACGGCGTCACTGCGCTCGTCACCGTGCGCGCGCCGGAGCAGAACAAAATATATACCGACCAAACGGTGCGTGCGACGCTCGCGACGCTGGCGGTGCGCCCGAGCGTGCCCGACTCGGAGCGGCTAAGTCTGCTGCCTTTCAAGGTCGGCGACCTTGCCGGGTTTCACATCGACGACGTCTTGCCGGGGCGCGCCCTGATGCTGGTGGATGTATCGGCCGACGGCACCTCAGGCAAAGCGCCGCAGAAAGGCAATGACAAGCCGACGGGACAACCCATCGACGCCCGTTTCCTCATCGCCGCGCTGCCGGGCGGACCCAACGAAGCCAGCGACGACGACAACTTCGCGCGGGTGACGTTCGATCAGATCGGCGGCATCGGCGACGTCCGCATCCAGGATGCCGAACCGCTGCGGATCGAGGGCCAACCGGGCTACGAAACCCTGGCAAAGGCCAAGGACCCGCGAGGCACCGATGTCATGGTCGTGCAATGGCTCCGCTTCGGCACCGGCGGCTATATGCAGATGATCGGCATCGCGAATGCCGATCTGTGGCCGGGCATGCTCACGCGCCTGCGCACGATACGCGACAGCGTCAATACCGAGTGAATTGCGGATTTCGGGCTTTTAGTTCGCGGCAGTCTTGGCGTTGTCGTTGGTAGACGAAGCCGGGGCGGCTTTCGGTCCGCCCTTCGACACCCCGACCAGAGCCGGACGCAGCACACGCTCGCCGATCATATAGCCGGGCTGCACGACCTGAACGACGCTGCCGGCGGGCACCGTGGCGTCGGGCACTTCGAACATGGCCTGGTGCAGGTTTGGATCGAATTTTTCGCGTTGCGGCGTGAATTGGCGGACGCCGTTTTTCTCCAGCGCCTTGAGGAGCTCCCGCTCGGTCAGTTCGACACCGTCGACGAGTGCCTTGGCGCCGCTCTGCGCGCTCGTGCGCAATTCCGGCGCCACCGCTTCCAGCGCGCGGCGCATATTATCGGCGACACCGAGAACGTCGCGCGCGAAGGAGGTGATGCCGTAAAGCCGGGAATCGGCGACTTCGCGCTCGGTGCGCTTGCGCAGATTCTCCATCTCGGCGAGCGTCCGCAAGAGCCGGTCTTTCATCTCCGCATGCTCGCGTTCGAGCGCGGTCGAGGGCGTCGGCTGGGCCGCCGGCGCGGTGGCTGGAGCCTCGGTCCGCTGCGGCCCGGCCGCATCGTCCTCAGCACGAGCGGTCTGTTCCGTCATGGTTTTTCCATCCTTTGACGCCCCGGATATCAGGGTTCAACCGGTAAAAATCAAGCGTCGGATCAGCCGCCAAGGAGCTTGCTGACGACTTTGGCGGTGTAGTCCACCATGGGGACGATGCGCGCGTAATTGAGCCTGGTCGGCCCGATGACGCCGAGCACGCCGACAATATGGCCTGACGCGTCATGATAGGGCGCCACGATGGTCGACGAGCCAGACAGCGAAAACAGCTTGTTCTCGGAGCCGATGAAGACCCGCACGCCCTCGGCCTGTTCGGCACGGCCGAGCAGATCGATCACCTCGCGGCGGGTCTCTAGGTCGTCGAACAGGAGCCGCACCCGTTCGAGGTCGGCGACAGCCTTGAGATCGTCCAGCAGATGGGCCTGGCCGCGCACGATCAGCTTGCGTTCGTCGCTTTCGCCGCCGGACCAGCTCGCCAAACCCTCGGCGACGATCTTCTTGGTCAGTTGATTGAGCTGGGCCTCGCTTTCCTTGAGCGTTCGCTCGACCTCGCCTTTGACCTCGTCGAGGGTGTGTCCGCGAATGCGGGCGTTGAGGAAATTCGCCGCTTCGGTCAGCGCCGAGGTCGGCAGGCCGATCGAAACGTGGAGCACCCGGTTTTCCACCTGGCCATCCTCGCCGACCAGGATCACCAGCGCGCGCTCCGGCTCCAGCCGGACGAATTCGATGTGTTTGAGGCGCGGATTCGATTTGGCGGTAAGCACGACGCCGGCGGCGCGGCTTAGTCCGGAGAGCAGCCCCGACGCTTCGGTCAGCACCGTCTCCACCGATTTCGCCTGGCCCGAGCCGGCTACCTGCGCTTCGATCGCCTTGCGGTCGTTCTCGGTGAGATCGCCGATCTGCATCAGGGCGTCGACGAAGAAACGCAGCCCCATTTCGGTCGGCAACCGGCCGGCCGAGGTGTGCGGCGCATAGACGAGCCCGAGCTGCTCGAGATCGGACATGACGTTGCGCACCGAGGCCGGCGACAAGGGCATCGGCAGAATGCGTGACAGATTGCGCGAGCCGACCGGCTCGCCGGTCGCGAGATAGCTTTCGACGATATGGCGAAAGATTTCGCGCGAACGCTCATTGAGCTGGGCGAGCCCCAGCTGGTTCACGCTCAGCGGAAAATCATGGCTGGCCAAGCAGCACTCCCAACCGATCGCCGCAGTGTCGTTCGCTATATATCACTCCGCTGCCGCCATCGCATGGGCGCGCGGCGCCCCGCGCAGCAGTTCCATAAGCTTGCGCACCGAGCCGAACTCTTCCAGACGGTCCACTGCGGCAATGACGTCGGCGATATGGGTGTCGGCAATGACGCCCTGCGCGTAGCTGCGGAATTTTTGCTCGATCTGGCGGCGCGACAGCGGATTTTCGGCCGAACCAAGCGGGTGCTGGCAGCGCGCCGAGAAGGTTGCACCGTCATCCATGATCACGTCGACTTTGGCTTGCGCGCCGGCGATTGCATCGTCGGCGCGGACTGTGACTTTTTCGGCGGCGAAGCGGCGCAGTTTCGGATCGTCGTAACGATCGGGCTCGAATTGAGCCAATGTCAGCGCGCGATCGTGCAAGATAACCGCCGCCGTATAGTGCGCCGACAACAGCGCCTCGAATTTGGCTTTGTACCTGCCAAAGCCGCCATGAAAGTCGAAAGTTGCTCGGCTAAGCGCGATATCGACTTTGCGCACGTGTGCGGCGTCGATCTTGTGCTTCTCCACGATGTCGAACAGCGCGGTATTGAGAC
>JBAQAB010000197.1:0-11043 GCA_049285535.1 Xanthobacteraceae bacterium | reverse complement strand
ACCCGCGGCGAATTCCCCGCACAATTGCTTTGTGGGCATGCCAAAGGCTACAAGGTCGCGGGCGGGCAGGGAATGCGGGACGACAGGCCGATGAGCGTGCAGACAGGAACCAAGCGCAAAGAGGGTGGCTTCGCCGAGACGGTCCGCGTGGTTTTCCATGCCCTGATCATCGCGGTCGTCATTAGAACCTTTCTTTTTCAGCCCTTCAATATTCCTTCCGGCTCGATGATCCCGACGCTTCTGGTCGGCGATTATCTCTTCGTCTCCAAATATTCCTACGGCTATACGCATTACTCGTTACCGTTCTCGCCGGATATTTTCTCCGGACGGATCCCGTCGAGCTGGACGCCCCAGCGTGGCGACGTTGTGGTATTCCGGCTGCCTAAGGATGACTCGATCGATTACATCAAGCGTCTCATCGGGCTGCCCGGCGACCGCATCCAGATGATCGACGGCGTGCTCAACATCAACGGCACCCCGGTCAAACGCGAGCAGATCGACGACTACGTGACCGACGACGACGGCGTCGTGCAGCGGGTCAAGCGTTTTCGCGAAACGCTGCCCAACGGCGTCAGCTATACGACCATCGATCTCACCGATAACGGCTTCTATGATAATACGCCGGTCTATACCGTGCCGCCCGACCATTATTTCATGATGGGCGACAACCGCGACAATTCGACCGACAGCCGGGTGCTTAGCCAGGTCGGTTATGTGCCGTTCGAGAATCTGATCGGGCGGGCGCAAATCATTTTCTTCTCGATCCGTGACGATACCCACGCCTGGGAGGTGTGGCGCTGGCCTTGGGCGGTGCGCTGGAGCCGCCTGTTCACGCTGGTACGATGAGTGGCCGCAAAAAAGCCAAGCCCACGCTAGTTCGCGAACCGGCCGCCACGGCCGACGCTGAAGCCAAGATCGTCGAAACCAAAACCGTCGCGACCGAGATCGTCGAGGCCCAAAGTGAGGGCGGCGCTACTCGCGACGGCAAGCCGCAAAAGGCGCCGCGCCGCCGCAAGCGTGGCGCCAGCGCTCTTGAAAGCCGCATCGGCTATCGCTTCATCGAGGCCGACATGCTGGAGAGCGCACTGACGCACATCTCAGCGCTCAAGGGCGCGCGCAATCGCGCCAGCAGCTATCAGCGGCTCGAATTCCTCGGCGACCACGTGCTCGGCCTGGTGATTTCCGACATGCTCTATCGCACTTTCCCCAAGGCCGACGAAGGCGAACTGTCGCGCCGGCTCGCCGATCTGGTGCGCAAGGAAACCTGCGCCGAAGTGGCGCGCGCGATCGATCTCGGCGCCGCGATCCGGGTCGGCGCGTCGGAGGCCAATGCCGGCGCCCGCAGTCGTCCGGCGATCCTGGCCGACGTCTGTGAGGCCTTGATCGGTGCCGTCTATCTCGACGGCGGCTACAAGGCCGCCGAAGGGCTGGTGGAGCGGCTATGGGAGGTGAGGCTGCGCGCCACGGCGCAGCCGTTGCGCGATCCAAAAACCGTGCTGCAGGAATGGGCGCAAGCGCGCGGCCTGCCGACGCCCGTCTATCGCGAAGTCGCGCGCTCCGGTCCCGACCACAATCCCGAGTTTCGCGTCGCCGTACAGCTTCCCACCTTCGGGCCCACCGAAGGCGTCGCCCGGTCCAAGCGTGCCGCCGAACAGGCGGCCGCCGCCGCCATGCTCGCCCGTGCGGGCGTCAAGATCGCCAAGCGCGATGGCTGAAGCAGCCGACCACGAGAAACGCGCCGGCTTCGTGGCGCTGATTGGCGCGCCGAACGTCGGCAAATCGACGCTGCTCAACGCGCTGGTCGGGGCCAAAATCTCGATCGTCACGCCGAAAGTTCAGACCACGCGGATGCGCGTGCGCGGCATCGCCATCGAGGGCGCGGCGCAGCTTATCTTCGTCGATACGCCGGGGATTTTTTCGCCGCGGCGGCGGCTCGACCGCGCCATGGTCGGCAGCGCCTGGGCCAGTACGCAGGATGCCGATGTGGTGGCGCTGCTGATCGACGCCAAGAAAGGCGTCAAGGATGAAGACGAAGCGATCCTCGGCGGGCTCGCCGAGGTCCGTCCGCCGAAAGTGCTTGTGCTCAACAAGGTCGATCTGGTCGACAAGCAGGTTCTACTGGCGCTGACGCAGACGCTCAACGAACGCTTGGCCTTCGCCGCGACTTTCATGATCTCGGCGCGCAACGGCGATGGCGTCGCCGATCTCAGGCATTGGCTCGCGGCGCATGTGCCGGTGGGGCCCTGGCTCTATCCCGAGGATCAGATCTCCGACGCGCCGCTGCGCCAGCTTGCCGCCGAGATCACGCGGGAAAAGCTTTATCTGCGCCTGCACCAGGAATTGCCCTATCAGTCGACGGTCGAGACCGAGGTCTGGAAAGAGCTCAAGGACGGCGCGGTGCGCATCGAGCAGACCATTTATGTCGAGCGCGACAGCCAGCGCAAAATCGTGCTCGGCAAAGGCGGCCAGGCGATCAAGGCGATCGGCGCCGCGGCGCGCGCCGACATCGCCAAAGCCATCGAGCAGCCGGTGCATCTGTTCCTTCACGTCAAGGTGCGGGAAGGCTGGGGTGACGATCCGGAGCGTTATCGCGAAATGGGATTAGAGTTTCCGAAGGAGTGAATTGTCATGTCCGCAAGGCGGCCGTCCATAGTCGCAGCAACTCGGCGTCTACTGGATCATCCGCCTTCGCGGATGATGACGGGTGTACTAGATACAGCCCATGCAATGGACCGATGAAGGCATTGTGCTCGGCGTCAAGCGCCATGGCGAGACGAGCGTCATTCTCGAATTGATGACGCGCGAGCATGGCCGGCATCTCGGCTTGGTGCGCGGCGGCGGTTCGGGCACGCGGTTGCGCGGCGTGCTGCAGCCGGGCAATGCGCTGAGTGTGACTTGGCGCGCCCGGCTCGACGAGCATCTCGGCCATTACACCGTCGAGGCGCTTAATCTCCGCGCGGCGGGATATCTCTCAGCGGCCCATGCGGTCCACGGTGTGACGCATCTGGCGGCGTTGTGCCGGCTGCTCGCCGAGCGTGAGCCCCATGCCGCGATCCATGCCGCGCTCGATGCCATTTTGGACCGCCTCGATGACTCCCGTCTCGCGGCCCCGATGATCGCTCGCTTCGAGCTGAATTTTCTGGCCGAGCTGGGGTTTGGCCTCGATCTTTCGTCCTGCGCCGCAACGGGCGCGACCGAGGATCTCATCTATGTGTCGCCGCGCTCCGGCCGCGCCGTGTCGCGCACCGGCGGCGAAGCCTATCGCGACAGGCTGATGCGGCTGCCGTCCTTCCTGCAGGGCGAGGGCGAGCCGGAATCGGCGCGCGACCTCGCCGACGCCTTCGCGCTGACCGGCTTTTTCCTCGATCGTCACGCCTTTGCGCCGCGCGGCCTTACGGTGCCCGAGGCGCGCGCGCAATTCGTCACCGCGTTGGCGCGCGCCGTTCAGTAGAGGCCGGGATAGAGCCCGAAATCCGGCCGGCAGCCGCAACCCCGCCTCCCATAAGGATCAATCCAGCATGCCCAGTGATAGCGGTAGGGGCATGCCGGCGGCCGATATTCGTCGTTATAGGGCCAATAATACCGGACGCCGTAGTCGTAGCCTTGCGCGATCCGAGTGACCGGAGCCGCGGTCGCCGAGCCCGCCATCGCTGAAAGAGATGCCGCGAGAGCGGCGGCCGCGAGAGCGGCGGCCGCGAGAGTAGTCTTGCGCATACACAATCCTCCCTAAAATCCGGGCGGCGCGACCATCTCGGCCGAGCCAGCGCGCCACTTCATTTTAATTTTACCGCATTGGTTATGTCGAATTGACCCCCTTGGGTTCCTCTGGAGGCTGAGGAAAGGGGCGCCAGACGGTGCCGTTCCTCCCTTGTTCAGACGCAGCAACAGGGATAGCGGTCAGGTCCATGAATAAGAAAGTGATTCCCCCGGAACCCAGCGGCATCCAGGAAATTCCGCTGCGTGAGGCGCTGGAAGAGCGCTACCTCGCTTATGCGCTGTCCACCATCATGCACCGGGCGCTGCCCGACGCGCGTGACGGGCTCAAACCCGTGCACCGGCGCATCCTCTACGGCATGCGGCTGTTGCGTCTCGATCCGGGCGCGGCTTTCAAGAAGTCGGCTAAGATCGTCGGCGACGTGATGGGCAATTTCCACCCGCATGGCGACCAGGCGATCTACGACGCGCTGGTGCGGCTGGCGCAGGATTTTGCCTCACGCTATCCGCTGGTCGATGGCCAAGGCAATTTCGGCAATATCGACGGCGATAATCCTGCCGCCTACCGCTATACCGAAGCCCGCCTGACCGAAGTCGCCCGGCTGCTGCTTGACGGCATCGACGAAGACGCCGTCGATTTCCGGGCAAGCTACGACGGCGTCATGCAGGAGCCGGCCGTCCTGCCGGCGGCCTTCCCGAATTTATTGGCCAACGGCGCGCAGGGCATCGCGGTCGGCATGGCGACCTCGATTCCGCCGCACAACGTCGCCGAATTGTGCGATGCCGCGCTTTATCTCATCGAGCAGCCGAATGCGCGCTCGAAAACGCTGCTCAAATACGTGCCCGGTCCGGATTTCCCGACCGGCGGCCTGATCGTCGATCCGCCGTCCGCCATCGCCGAGGCCTACGCGACCGGCCGCGGCTCGTTTCGCCTGCGCGCGCGCTGGAAGACGGAAGACACCGGCCGCGGCACCTATCTGATTGTGGTCACGGAAATCCCGTGGCAGGTGCAGAAAATGCGCCTGGTCGAGCGCATCGCCGAATTGATGAACGAGAAGAAGCTGCCGTTTCTTGCCGACATGCGCGACGAGTCGGCGGAGGACGTGCGCCTCGTCTTCGAGCCGCGCTCGCGCTCGGTCGATCCGGCGCTGTTGATGGAAAGCCTGTTCAAGCTCACGGAGCTCGAAAGCCGCATACCGCTTAATATGAATGTGCTCATCCGCGGCCGCATTCCGAAAGTGGTCGGGCTTGCCGAGGCGCTGTCCGAATGGCTCGCTCACCGCCGCGACGTGCTGTTGCGCCGCTCGCGGTATCGCCTCGCCCAGATCGAGCACCGGCTCGAAGTGCTGGGCGGCTATCTCATCGCCTATCTCAACCTCGACAAGGTCATCAAGATCATCCGCAACGAGGACGAGCCGAAGCCCGTCCTGATGAAGACGTTCAAGCTGTCCGACGTGCAGGCCGAAGCCATCCTCAATATGCGGCTGCGCAATTTGCGCCGCCTCGAGGAGATGGAGATCCGCGCCGAGGAAAAGGATTTGCGCACGGAGAAGAAATCGCTCGAGGAATTGATCCGCTCCGAAAAGCAGCAATGGAAGAAAATCGCGGATGAAATCAAGAGCCTCCGCGACAAATTCGGCCCTAAAACTTCGCTCGGTAAGCGCCGTACCGGCTTTGCCGACGCGCCGGCGCATGATGAGGCGGCCATCGAGGAAGCTTTGGTCGAGCGCGAGCCGATTACCGTGGTGGTTTCCGAGAAGGGCTGGATGCGCGCACTGCGCGGCCAGGTCGCGGATCTGTCCAGTCTCGCATTCAAGGCCGACGACGGGCTCAAGCTCGCCTTCTTCGCCGAGACGACGTCGAAGCTTTTGATTTTCGCCACCAATGGCCGCTTCTACACCATCGATGCCGCCAAACTGCCGGGCGGACGCGGGCACGGCGAACCGACCCGGCTGTTCATCGATCTGGAACAGGAAGCGGACGTCGTTGCGGTGTTCCGCTATCAGGGCGGCCGCAAGTTCCTCGTCGCCAGCCGCCAGGGCAGGGGGTTTATCGTGGCCGAGGACGAGTGCCTCGCCAATACCCGCAAGGGCAAGCAGGTGCTCAATGTCAAATCGCCGGACGCGGCTTGCGCGGTGGCGACGGCGGAGGGCGAACTCGTTGCCGCGATCGGCGAGAACCGTAAATTGCTGATCTTTCCGATCGATCAAGTGCCGGAAATGACACGTGGCCGCGGCGTGAGGCTGCAGCGCCATAAGGACGGCGGCCTCTCCGACATCAAGACATTCGAAGTGGAGAAGGGCTTGGGCTGGACCGACTCCGCCGGGCGCGCCTTCAATCTGACGCTGAAGGAGCTTGCCGATTGGCGCGGCAACCGCGCCGATGCCGGACGTCTGGCGCCCAAGGGCTTTCCGAAGACCAATAAATTCGACAACAGCGATGGCGCGGCGGCCAATGGAACCGGCGCGGACGGCGCCTGATCCAACTCATTTGCGGCTTGGCAATTGTGGTGTGACGGATGGCCTACATCGCGGGTCCGATAGGCCTATAATCAGCTTTAGCGGGAATATTTCACCGCTCCAGACACTCGTTCTGGACGACTTGATTTGCTTTACGCGAAACTGGGCGGATGTTTAGGAAATCCCGAAATTGGGCGTTTCTGCATTGGCGCGGCCGGCTGCGGCTCGCCAGCGCGCTGGTGCTGCTGTGCTTTGTCATCTGTCACCTGACCGCGCACTGCCTGTTGCTTGTCTCCTTTAAGGCCGCCGAGGCGACGCGCAACGTGGTGATGTACCCATGGCGGACCTGGATCGGCACCGCGATCCTGACCGCGGCGTTCGTAATGCATTTTAGCAATGCCTTGTGGTCGATCTATATCCGCCGCGCGCTGCATCTGAACCGCTGGGAGTGGACGCAACTCTCGCTCGGCCTGTGCATCCCGCTGCTCTTGATGTTTCACGTGGTCGCGACGCGGATCGCCGAGGAAGCGCTGGATGTCACCACCTACTACAACACCGTCTTCATCGTGCAATGGGTGATGTTTCCGTGGCTCGGCGCGGTGCAGATGATCGCGGTGGTCACGGTGTGGACCCATGCCTGCATTGGCATCCACTATTGGCTGCGCACCAAACGCTGGTATCCGAACTGGCGGCCGCTGTTGTTCGGCTTCGCGCTGCTGCTGCCGAGCCTGGCGCTGGCCGGCTATGTCACCGGCGGCAATCAGGTCTTGCGCGAGACCAAGGCCGACCCCGATTTCGTCGCCTCATCGCTGGGCGATTCAAATCTCACGGCGCAAACGGCGGCGGCAATCGATCGGATGGTGTATGTCGGCTGGGGCATTTGGCTCGGCCTGGTGCTGTTACCGTTCGCCGGCCGCGGCCTGCGCGCCTGGCACTATCGCCGCCGCAAGCCGCCGATCTTGTCGCACGCCAACGGCCGCAGCGTGCCGATCCTGCCCGGCGCCACGGTGCTCGAGACGCTGCGCGCCCATGGCATCGCGCATGCCTCGGTGTGCGGCGGGCGGGCGCGCTGCACGACCTGCCGCGTATTGGTGACCAAGGGTCTCGACCGGTTGCCGCCGCCGGTAGGGCAGGAGGCCAAGGCGCTCTCCCGCATTGGCGCCACGCCTGAGATGCGGCTTGCCTGTCAGATCCGTCCGAGCGCCGACATCGCAGTGATGCCGCTCTTGGCGGCCGACGCCGGCGCCGCCGATGGCGCGGTGCGCGGCGGGCTGGAAGGCAGCGAGCGGCCGATCACGGTTGTCTTCGTCGATATGCGCGGGTCGACGACTTTGGGCGAGGCCAAGCTGCCTTACGACGTGCTCTTCATCCTCAATCAGTTTTTCTACGAGATGACCAAGGCGCTCGCCGCCACGCACGGACATTATTCGCAATTCACTGGCGACGGCTTGATGGCGCTCTATGGGCTCTATGACACCGACCCCGCGACCGGAGCGGCCGATGCGGTGCGCGGCGCGCGCGAAATGCTGGCCCGGCTCGATCAATTAAATCATCGGCTGCGCGCCGATCTGCGCGAGCCGTTGCGGATCGGTATCGGTATCCACCACAGCGAAGCGATCGTCGGCGCGATGGGCCCGCCGCGCTCCCAAATCATCACCGCGATCGGCGACACGGTGAATACCTGCGCGCGGCTTGAAAGCCTGACCAAGGATTACGGCTGCGCGGTCATCATATCGCGCCAGGCGGCCGAGGCGGCCGGCATTCGGCTCGTCGGCCACGAGCTGCACCAGGCGCCGGTCAAGGGCCGGATGCAGCCGGTCGAGTTCTACACACTGGCGACGCTCGCCGACGTGCCGATTTGAACGAGACCAGGTAGCCGCGCTATCGGACAGCGGCCGCCTTGCCTAAAATCGCGGCACTAGCCCGTATAGGCGACGCGCTCTTGCGCTGCAGCTTCGACCGCCGTCTTCGGCTGCGCCGGCAGCTGCAGAACCGTCGCTTGCTGTCCTTCGGACAACAATGTCAGCAATACGATCCGTCCGTCCGGAAATTCCAGCGCATCGTGATGCGCGGCAAGCTTGTGCGCATTGATTTGCAGGAAGATGGCGGTCTTGTAACTGGTCACGCGCGTCCGCCATGGAAATAGGCCGATTTGCTTAGATGCGACCTCGCCGGCAAATGACAATTCCGTGCCCGGCAGAATGCAGACGGCCATGCCGACATCCACCGCCGCGCCAAAGCCGCGCGTTCCGGTGCCGAAGTCGCGTGTGGTGAGGCGGTCGCCAACTTTGGCGGGCCGCGAGCTGACATTCTGAAGGCTGTAGTCGCACATGGGGCTAATCTCAAATTTTAGGGCAGCCCCATCAGCCAAACCGTCACCAACCTCTTTGGTTTCGCGGCACCCGCCGAATTTGCGCAATAATGTCGGACCGGCCGCTCAAGCAAACTTGCACTTGATTAAAATGCGGCGCCGTGCCGGCGCGATCACGGCGCGGCGACGTGCCAGACGGCGTTGACGCCATCGCCCTTCACGTCCCCAGGTTTGGCGTCCTTGCTGAACGTGTAGACCGGCTTGCCTTTGTAGGCCCATTGCTTGCCGCCGTCGCTGCGTGTGACGACGGTCCAGGGCGCCGGGCCCTTGACGTCCGCGGCGGCCTTAAACGGCGGCCAGTTCGTGGCGCACACGCCGTTGCAATTGGATGCGCCCGTCGTGTCGCGGTCGAAGACGTAGAGCGTCATGCCGTTGTTGTCGACCAGCGCTTTGCCTTTAGCGGTGTCGGCGGTCGTGGCCGGCGCCGTCTGCGCCAGCGCGCCGCACAGGCCGAGCGCCAACGCGCCGGCCGCGAACAGTGCTACATGGTATTTCGGCACGGCGATCCTCCCGAGCGGTTAAGTCTATGCGGTGAAGACGGCGATAAAATCGCTTAACAAAATTCTCGACAAGTTTCACTCAACTCTGGCCCAGCCGTCCGGCATCAGCCGTTCCTGCGGCAGGAAGCGGCTTTTATAGTCCATTTTGCGCGAACCGCGCACCCAATAGCCGAGATAGACGTAAGCGAGCCCCATGCGTTGTGCGCGCGCGATGTGATCGAGCACCATGAAGGTGCCGAGCGACCGTGCCGCTTGGTCGGGCTCGAAGCACGAATAGACCATCGACAGCCCGTCGCCGAGCACGTCGGTCAAGGCGATGGCAAGGAGATCGCCGCCGCGATTTGGCGTCGCCGTATCCGGCTCGCGGCGCCGGTATTCGATGATGCGGGTCTCGATGTGGCTGTCCTCGACCATCATGGCATAGTCGAGCACCGTCATGTCGGCCATGCCGCCGTCCCGATGACGGGAATCCAGGTAGGCGCGGAAGACCGAATATTGCTCGGATGTAGGCACGGCAATCCGCATTTCGCAGCCGATGTCGGTGTTACGGCGCAGGATGCGGCGCATGCTCTGCGTCGGGCAAAAATCCTTGACGACCACGCGTACCGAGACACAGGCGCGACAGCCCTCGCAGGCCGGGCGATAGGCAATCGACTGACTGCGGCGGAACCCGCCCTGGGTGAGGATATTGTTGAGCTCCGGCGCGCGCTCGCCGACCAGATGGGTAAAGACCTTCCGCTCCTCCTTTCCGGCCAGATAGGGGCAGGGCGAGGGGGCGGTGAGATAGAATTGTGGTGTATCGCGCGAGTGTTGGGTCACGACGAATTACAGCATTGCTTTGCGGCCGGCAGCCGAATCCGGCCGGTCGTTAGCATCGCGCCTGTGCGGTCCGGCGTCAAAGGCCGTTTTCGACCTCAACCGGGACCGCGGCGCCGCAAAGAAGCCGCTCGCGTCGCGTTATTGATGAGGACGGTGCCCACCAGAATGTCGTGCAGCAGTCGCCGTCGGTCATTGAAGAAACCGACCACGAGGATAAAGGGCGTGAGGACGCTGATCGTGATCCAGAAGACGATGGGGTGAACCGCGCCGAGCACGAAATAGGAGGGCGCGCCGTACCAAGTGCGCATTTCGATTTCCATGGCGCGCATGCCGATGGTGGCCGAGGCGGGGCTGCCCAGCGTAACCCCGTAATAGACCAGCGCCCAAATGACCGAGCCGGGCGACATCAGCCAGAACAGCGCCCAGCCCAGGCCGAAAGTGATCAGGCCAAACACGAAGATGAACATCCAGCCCACGATCAACGGAACGGCAATGATGACGACGTCGATGATGAAGGCAACGACCCGGCGGGCCAGCACGCCTTCGAACAGTTCCGGGTTGGTCGCCGGATCGTAGGCATGCGGTTTGACGTCGAGCGAAACGCCGATCCGTCGCGGACCCGAGGGCTCAGGACCTGAGCTCCCAGGCGTTGCGCCTGTATCCACGGTTGGGCCGGAATCTGTCATGATCGCATTGGCATTATAGTGCGCCGGCCATGACCCAACAACGACCGCAACCGGGACCGGATACGAAAAATCCGGCTAAAGTCACGCTCGCCGCGATTGAAGCGGCCCGGCGCACCATCGCTGGCCATGTGCTGCGTACGCCGCTGTTGCCGGCGCCGCCGCTCTCCGCTCTGACCGGCGCGGGGGTTTACGTCAAATACGAGAATTTGCAGGTCACCAATTCATTCAAGGAGCGTGGCGCCTGCGTAAAGCTTGCCGCGTTGACCGCCGAGGAGCGTAACCGCGGCGTTATCGCCATGTCGGCCGGCAACCACGCGCAAGCCGTGGCCTATCACGCGCGGCGGCTGGCAATCCCCGTAACCATCGTCATGCCGGTCGTGACGCCGTTCGTGAAGGTCAAGGCGACCGAGGCGCTCGGCGCGACAGTGGTGCTGTGCGGCGAGACGCTGACGGAAGCGCAGGCGCGCGCCGAAGCGATCGCCGACGAGCGCAAC
>JBAQAB010000196.1:0-9791 GCA_049285535.1 Xanthobacteraceae bacterium | reverse complement strand
TGCAACTGCAGCCGCGGGAATTTCGCCTGCTCGAATATCTGATGCGGCACGCCGGGCAGGTCGTCACCCGCACCATGCTGCTGGAGAATGTTTGGGACTATCATTTCGATCCGCAGACCAACGTGATCGATGTGCACATTTCGCGTCTGCGATCTAAAATCGACAAAGGCTTTGCGCAGCCGCTGCTGCATACCGTGCGCGGCGCGGGCTATATGATCCGCGACGGCGCCCGGTAGTCCGGACGCCAACTGCGCGTTCGAAGATTGAACCGGAGATCATCATGACGCCAGGCAACGCCGCGCCGTTTCTCGCGTCTCGTGATTTCTTGCTGCGCCATCGCGAGGACTACGCTACCGTTTATCGCGACTTCCAGTGGCCGAAGCTCGAGCGCTTCAACTGGGCGCTCGACTATTTCGACGTCATGGCGCGCGACAACCCGGATCCGGCGCTTTGGCTGGTCAATGACGATGCGGGCGAGACCAAGCTGTCCTTTGCGGCCATGAGCGGACGCTCCAATCAGGTTGCCAATGCGCTGCGCAAGCTGGGCGTTCGCCGTGGCGACCGCATCCTGGTCATGCTCGGCAATGTGGCGGCGCTGTGGGAGTGCATGCTGGCGGCAATGAAGCTCGGCGCCGTTATCGTGCCCGCGACGACCCTTCTCACCCGCAACGATCTCGCCGATCGTTTCGCGCGCGGACGTGTGCGCCACGTCATCGCCAATGCCGAGGCAGCGGCCAAATTCGCCGATCTGGCCGGCGACTACACCCGCATCGTCGTCGGCAAGGAAATGCCGGGCTGGGTTTCTTATGAGACCGCTTACCAATCGTCCGCGGAATTTGCGCCGGATGGCGACACGCGCCCGGACGATCCGTTGTTGCTCTATTTCACCTCAGGCACTACGGCGAGGCCGAAACTCGTCCTGCACAGCCACCAGAGCTATCCGGTCGGTCATTTGTCGACCATGTATTGGCTCGGATTGCGGCCGGGCGACGTGCATCTCAACATCTCGTCGCCGGGCTGGGCCAAACATGCCTGGAGCTGTTTCTTTTCGCCGTGGAACGCGCAGGCGGCTGTCTTTATCGTCAATCAGCGCCGTTTCAGCGCACGCGGCCTGCTCGATACCATCGTGCGCTGCGGCGTCACGACGTTTTGCGCGCCGCCGACCGTGTGGCGAATGCTGATCCAGGAGGATTTGTCGGCTTGGCCGGTTCGCATCAAGGAACTCGTGGGCGCCGGCGAACCGCTCAATCCCGAAGTCATCGGGCGGGTCAAGGCGGCTTGGGGCATCACCATCCGCGACGGCTACGGCCAGACCGAGACGACGGCTTTGGTCGGCAACACGCCGGGCCAGACAGTGAAAGCCGGCTCGATGGGCCGGCCGCTGCCCGGCTATCGCGTCGCGCTGCTCGACGCGAGCGGCGCGCCGGCCAAAGAGGGTGAGATCTGCCTCACGCTGGAGCCGCGACCGACCGGATTGATGCAGGGTTATCAGGGTGACGACGGCAGCCTGCGCGCCGAGCAAGAGAGCATCTATCGCACCGGCGACGTCGCCGCCGTCGACGAAGACGGCTACCTGACCTATGTCGGCCGCGCCGATGACGTGTTTAAGTCCTCCGACTATCGCATCAGCCCGTTCGAGCTTGAGAGCATATTAATCGAGCACCCTGCAGTGGCCGAGGCCGCCGTGGTGCCGTCGCCAGATCCGCTGCGGCTTGCGGTGCCGAAGGCTTTCTTGGCGCTGGCTCCGGGCCAAAACCCCGATCGCGACACGGCATTATCGATCTTTCGCCATTGCCGCACTGCGCTCGCTCCGTTCAAGCGGGTACGACGGCTCCAATTCTCCGAACTGCCGAAAACGATCTCCGGCAAAATCCGCCGTGTCGAGCTGCGGCAGACTGAGGCGCAAAACCTTGAAGCCGGCAAACGCACTGCGCTCGAATTCTGGGAAGATGATTTTTCCGACGCCGAACTAGGCGTGCGGACTGAGAACGCAAAGTGACCGCGCTCGGAAAACTACTGCGCACGACGGCGTTCAAGCTGACGCTGGTTTATCTGGCGATTTTCGTCCTGTTCGCGGCGTCGCTGCTCGGCTATTTTGCGCTCAATACGCGACGCCTCATCGACGAACAGATCACCTCGACCGTCAACGGTGAAATCAACGGACTGTCCGACCAATATGAGCAAGGCGGCATCCGGCGGCTGGTGATTGTCGTCGATCTGCGCTCGCGCCGCCCCGGATCGAGCCTTTATCTCGTGACGACGCCGACCGGGGAGGGGCTTGCCGGCAATGTCGGCTCGCTGGAGCCGGGCGTGCTCGATCACCCTGGCTGGCTTGAGACCAATTACCGGCGGCTCGAATCGCCCGAAGGCACCGATCACCGCGCCTTGGTCCGAGTCGTCCAATTGCCCGGCGGTTTCCATCTCCTGGTCGGACGCGACCTCGAGGAGCGCGAACGCCTGTTCGGCATCATCGCCCATGCCGGACAATGGTCGCTGGCGCTGGTCATCATCCTCGGTCTTGCCGGCGGATTTTTCGTCAGCCGCCGTGTCCTCAAGCGCATCGACGCCATGACCGATACGGCGCAAACCATTATGCGCGGCGATCTCGCCGGGCGCCTGCCGGTCGCCGGCACCGGGGACGAGCTCGACCGCCTCGCCGATCACCTCAACGCTATGCTTGAGCGCATTGAGGCCTTGATGCGGGGCCTCAAGGAAGTCTCCGACAACATCGCCCATGACTTGAAAACGCCGCTGACCCGGCTGCGCAATCGCTGCGAACAGACCTTACGTCATCCTACCGGCGACGCAGCCTATCGCGGAGCTTTGGAGTCGACCATCGCCGAATCCGACGATCTCATTCGCACCTTCGATGCGCTTTTGATGATCGCCCGCGCTGAATCCGGCCAGGCGCGCGACAACATGGTCGAATTCGACGCCGCCGAGATCGCCCGCGACGTCGGCGAACTCTACGAGCCGCTGGCCGACGAGAAGGGTATTGCTCTCAAGGTCGAAACCAACGGCGCGGCGCCGGTGCGTGGCAATCGCGAACTGGTCAGCCAGGCATTGGCCAACCTGGTGGATAACGCCATCAAATATGCACGCCCAGACGGCAAGGTGAACGGCGCGCCGACCGAAGTTTTGATCAAGGCCGGCGGTGAAGGTGAGCGCATTACGCTCAGCGTGGCGGACCGCGGGCCGGGCATTCCCGACGCTGATCGCGGCCGCGTGGTGGAGCGTTTCGTACGCCTCGAACAGAGCCGCTCGGAGCCGGGTTCGGGATTGGGTTTGAGCTTGGCCTCCGCGGTGGCCCGCCTGCATGGCGGTGAGTTGAAGCTTGAGGACAATCAACCCGGCCTGCGCAGCACCATTGCGCTGCCGCGCGCGGGGCCGGCGGGGACGGGATGAGACGGCCTGCGCGCGCGAAGCGGCCGAAGCAACAACGCCAAAGACTCGATGACAGCGCATTGATCGGGAGGCTTGGCGGCGCCTTGCCGCAACCCACAGTGCAAGCGGCCGCGCGCGTGACGGGCTTCCTCGCAGGCCTCAAGGCCGCTGCCGCCGGCCGGGCTCTCAAATCTTTTATTCATGCGCATTCGCCCTTGGCCAATCTCCTCGGCGGCATCGCCGAGGCCGCGCCTTACCTCTGGGACTTAGTGCAGGCAGACCCCGCGCGCCTTGTGCGCTTGCTCGGCAGCAACCTGGACACGGCGCTCGCCGCATTGCTGGCCAAAACGAAAAATGCTGCCGCGACGGCGCGTGCCCTGGCTGACGTGCACCGCATTCTGCGCGGCATGAAGGCGGAAGCTGCGCTTATGATCGCGCTGGCCGATATCGGCGGCGTCTGGCCGGTCAGCCGCGTCACCGCGGCGCTGACCGATGTCGCCGACACCGCGCTTTCCGCCGCGGTGCATTTTCTCCTCAGCGAGGCCGTCAAACGCAAAAAACTCGTGCCGCCGGACCGCAAAAGTCCTGAAGCAGCGAGTGGTTATATTGTGCTCGCGATGGGAAAATTGGGGGCCCGCGAGCTGAATTTCTCGAGCGACATCGATCTGATGGTGTTCTTCGACGCGGCCGCGGCAAAGCTCGCTCCTGACGTCGAGCCGGCTCCCTTTTTCGTGGATTTGACGCGCGATCTCGTCAAACTGTTGCAGGAGCGTATCGCGGACGGCTACGTCTTTCGCGTCGATTTGCGGCTGCGGCCGGACCCATCATCGACGCAGATCGCGATTTCAACCGAAGCGGCGCTCGATTATTACGAAAGTCGCGGCCAGAATTGGGAACGAGCGGCGCTGATCAAGGCGCGCGCCTGCGCCGGCGATCTGACCGCCGGCGAGCGATTGCTTCACGATCTGGCGCCGTTCGTGTGGCGGAAATATCTCGACTACGGGACCATTGCCGACGTCCACGAAATGAAGCGGCAGATCCACGCCTATCGCGGCCATGGCGAGATCGCGATCGGAGGTCACAACATCAAGCTCGGGCGCGGCGGCATCCGCGAGATCGAGTTCTTTGCGCAGACTCAGCAGCTTATCGCCGGGGGGCGCCATGCCGAGCTGCGCGGCCGCGGCACGCTCGCCACGCTTGCCGTGTTGGCCGCCGACGGCTGGATCGACGCAGCCGCGCGCGATGAGCTGACGGCGGCCTACGATTTTCTGCGCCGGGTCGAACACCGCCTGCAGATGGTGGCTGACGAACAAACCCATACGCTGCCTGCCGACGTTGCCGCCCTTGAGGTGTTTGCGCATTTTCTCGGCTTTGCCGGCCGCGCCGATTTTGCCGATGCGCTTGTCGCTCATTTGCGCAATGTCGAGCGGCACTACGTGCGTCTATTCGAGCGTGCGCCGGAATTGCTGGCGAGCCGACAGCAGTTGTCATTTGCCGAAGGGCCGGCCGAGACCGAGACGCTCGACCGGTTGGTGCAGCTCGGCTTTCGCCGGCCACAGGACGTAGCGGTCGCGGTGGGCAATTGGCGCGGCGGCCGCTACCGCGCATTGCGCGGCGAACAAGCGCGCGACAATCTGACCGAACTCATTCCGGTCATCGTCGATCAATTCTCGCGGGCGGAAGATCCGGATGCGGCGTTTGCGACATTCGACCGTTTCCTCGCCGGCTTGCGTGCCGGCGGCCGGTTTTTTTCGCTGTTGCGGCAAAATCCGGAGCTGATCCGCTTCGTCGCGCTCATCCTGGGCACCGCGCCGCGGCTTGCCGATATCCTGTCGCAAAACCCGCACTTCATCGACCCGCTGGTCGAGCCGCGCTTTTTCGCCGCGCTGCCCGACACGGCGCGGCTCGAAGGGGGGCTTGCCCAAACGTTGGAAGAAAGCCGCAGCTACGAGGGAGTCCTCGACGCCATCCGGCTGTTCGGTCAGGAACACATGTTTCTGATCGGGGCCCGGGTTCTTTCCGGGGCGATGTCCGCCGAGCAAGCCGGCGAGGCGTTTGCGCGGCTCGCCGATGTTTTGCTTCGGGCGATCCACACGCAAGTGGAAGATAATTTCATCGCCACGCATGGCCGCATCCGCGACGGCAAAAGCGCCATTGTGGCGCTCGGCCGGCTTGGCGCCTGGGAAATGACCGCGAACTCAGATCTGGATCTTATTGTCATTTACGATTTCGACCAAGGACACCCAAACTCGGACGGCAAGCGCCCGCTCTACGGGGCGCAATATTTTGCCCGTTTTACGCAGCGGCTGATCAGCGCGCTCACGGTGCAGACCAATTACGGCCAGCTTTATCAGGTCGATATGCGGCTGCGGCCGTCGGGCCGGTCCGGCCCGGTGGCGACGCAAATCGACGGCTTTAAGAGTTACCAGGAACGTGAGGCGTGGACTTGGGAGCACATGGCGCTGACCCGGGCGCGAGTGGTTTCGGGCGCGCCCGATTTTGCCGCAAGGATCGAGTCGACGATCCGGGACGTGCTTTGCCGCAAACGCGATGCGCGCTCCATTGCTGACGACGTCGTCGAAATGCGCACGGCCATCGCTAAGGAAAAGGGCGATGCAAATATCTGGGATCTCAAATATGCCGCCGGCGCTTTGGTTGATATCGAATTCATCGCCCAATATTTGCAGCTGATCCACGCCGCGACGGTGCCCGAGATTCTCGATACGTCGACGGCGCGAACACTGGAAAAGGCGGCGCGGCTTGGCCTGCTCAAGCCGGAAGCCGCCGAGGTGCTGCGGCCGGCGGTGCGGCTGTTTCACGATTTGACGCAAATCCTGCGGCTCTGCCTGTCGACGGCGTTCGATCCGAAATCAGCAAACACTGGCGTGCTTGAGCTTCTCGCCCGCGCCGCAGATCTGCCGGATTTTACCGCGCTGCAGGCTCATGTCGAAGAGACGCAACGTCAGGTGCGCGAATGCTTTGTGCGGACTTTGGGAAAGTGACTTAATTTAAGCGCCGAACAATTCAGGCTGGAGCGAGGGAGCGGACTCGATCCTTTCCGGCCGTACCGGCGCTTTCGTATGCAGCGGCAAACGAACCACGACCATGGTGCCCTGGCCGAGTTTCGAGCGGATGCGCATGATGCCGCCGTGCAATTCCACCAGCGATTTGGCGATGGCGAGACCGAGGCCGGAGCCCTGATGGCGCTTGGTCAATTGACTTTCGACCTGTTCGAACGGCCGGCCGAGCTTGCGCAAGGCATCCTTCGGGATGCCGATGCCGTTGTCGGCGATGACGATGGTGACCTTGCCGCCGCGCCGGCGCCCGCGCACCGTCACCGCGCCGCCGTCCGGGGTGAACTTCACGGCGTTGGAGAGAAGATTGAGCGCGATCTGCTTTAGCGAGCGGCGATCGGCATTGAGCTCGATGTCGGAATCGACCTTGGCGTCGAGCTTGAGTCGCTTTTCACCGGCCCGCGTTGATACCACGCGCAGGCAGTCGGCAAGCACCGGCTCGAGCGCCACGACTTCCGGCGTGAGCCGGATGCCGCCGGCTTCGATCTTCGACATGTCGAGAACGTCGTTGATGACGTCGAGAAGATATTCGCCGCTCTCGCGGATATCGCGAGAATATTCGGTGTATTTCTCGGCGCCGAGCGGCCCGAACATCCCCGATTCCATTATTTCGGAAAAGCCAATAATGGCGTTGAGCGGCGTGCGCAATTCGTGGCTCATATTGGCCAGGAATTTCGACTTCGCCGCGTTGGCTTCCTCGGCACGGGTCTTTTCCTCGGCGTACTTTTGCGCAAGATCGGCAAGCTCCGCGGTCTGCAATTCGAGCGCTTGTCTCGATTTGCGCAAGTCGACGATGGTGGCGATCTGGCGCTTTTCGCCCTCGACCAGCTTCTGCTCGTGCTGCTTGATCTTGGTGATGTCGGTTCCCACCGAGACGTAGCCGCCGTCTTTGGTGCGGCGTTCGCTGATATGCATCCAGCGGCCGTCGTCGAGCTGCGCTTCGAAGGTGCGTGCGCCGCGCGGCTCGACGCCGTCATTGGCGACGGCGGTGCGGATGACTGGTTTGCGCCCTGAGGCGACGATCGCCTCGTAGCTAGTGCCGGCCGCGACGGCTTCTTCGGGCAGGTGATGCAATTCCTGGAAATTCGAATTGCACAGCACCAGACGATTATCGGCGTCCCACAGCACGAAGGCTTCGGGGATGGTCTCGATGGCGTCGCGCAGCCGCAAATCGGCCTCCATGGTCCGCTCGACCAGACTTTTCTGTTCGGAGGTATCGACGGCGATCCCAATGAGATGCGGACCCGCCTCGCCGTCCTGGCGCGCCAGTTCGCAGCGCACCCGTAACCAAAGCCATTTGCCGTCGGCATGGCGCATGCGGAAGGCGTGGTCGATCGACTGTAGCTTGGCGTCGGCGAGCTGCGTCGCCAGTTCGTAGAGGTTGATGTCGTCCGGATGAACCAGGGCGTTGACTTCGCCGAAGGTGAGGAGGTCGTCCTTCTGCGGCAGACCAAGAATGTCGTACATCGAATGGGACCAAAACACGCGGCCGCGCGCCAAGTCCCAGTCCCACAGCCCGCAGCGGCCGCGATTGAGCGCGGTGTCGACGCGGCTCCTTACAGTGTCATGAATGAGGTCCGCTTCGCGTGCGCGCGTCGCCTGCCAGTGGAAAGCGAAGCCGAGTATCAGTACCACGAAGCCGGTGGTGGCCGATAAAGTCACCGTCAGCGCGGTGGTCGATCGCCAGTCGGCCAGCGCTTCTTGATGGCTTTGGATGACGGCGAGGAGCCCCACCGGGTTCTTGAGCGCCCGCACGGTTGCAAAAGCGACTTCGCCATCCGGCAGCGCAATCTCCATGGTACCCGCCGCGGCGCCAAACGTGGTCAGCGGCTGCGACGGTCCGAGCACATCGAGGATTTGGCGGCCCAGTAGCTGCGGCTCATTCGGCATGGCGCCGACGATCGTGCCGTCGCCATCGGCGATCAGGATGCGCCGGCCGGCGCCTGCCGCCCATACCGGGAGCGCCTGTTGCAGCGCTTCGGAGGTGCGCGGCAGATGCGCCCCTTCATGTGGTGGACGATCGAGCGCCGTGACGAAATGATCGGCCAGCGCCTCGATCGTACGCGTCGACTCGAACACGACCTGGCGCCGGTGTTCGAGCACCTGCACGGCAGCGCCGATGCAGATCGTGATCATGAACGCGACGATGAGAACCGGCACGGCGCGCCGTAGCAGCGGCTCTGCGGTCAACAGGCGCCGATACGCGGGATTGGCGATGGATTGTGCCAGTCCCTTGATCGAATCGGAACGTAGAGACGCACTCGCCGCATCGGCGCGCGCCATGCCTGCCTCCGTTCGGATTATTCCGTCTACCACCCGCCATCGAAGAGGTGTGCCCCGTCTCTCCGAATCGTCTTCAATAGAATCGATGCGCGCTGATTTGTCGAGAGTCAGGAGTCAATATTTTATTAATAATTATCCCGTGGTTTTTTGCAGCGCAGTAGCGGCCACGACTCAATCCGGCTTTTTGAAAAAATCGCGCCCGCTGAGTCACTTGCGCTAATGAGGTCCTCTGCAGGCAAATACTTTTGGGCCGGTAATCGCGATCGCAGTGAGCCTCACGGTCTTGCCGATTAGTATGTCTTTCTCCGCCGCGTCCGGCTTTTGGTGCGTGTCGGCCCACGGCGCCACGACGGCGGACTGAAACTTCCACGTGCCGAGATAGAAAGAGTCCGGAGCTCCGGCTGACGGCCCAATCGCGAGGCCGAGCATTGCGACAGCGAAGACGGCAAGGCGACGCACGAATCATTCCCACAACGTGAGGTCGTCCTGGGATTGGTTGTAATGCCGCCGTGGCGGGTTCAAACGCGCCTAGTTTCAGCTGTCCGCCAGTGTGCGCGCGACGATGTCGTGGAGATCGGGGGACAGCGCCTGCGCCGCTGCGACACGGCGGAGCGCCGCCTCGGCTTTGCCGCGGCGCTGTGCCTCCAACGCGCGCCAGGAGCGAAAAGCTCCCATCAGCCGCGCAGCGACTTGCGGATTCTTCGGATCGAGCGCCAGCACGAAGTCGGCAACGAAAGCATAACCGGCCCCATCGCTTCGATTGAATTGGGTGTGGTTGGCTTGCGCGAACGAGCCGATCAGCGCCCTGATGCGGTTGGGGTTGGTGATCGAGAATGCCGGATGCTTGGTCAGCGCGCGCACGCGGTCGAGCGTCGCCGGCTCGGGGATCGCCGCTTGCAGCGCCAGCCATTTGTCGATGATCAGCGGATCATCCGCGTAACGCTTGTAAAAGTCTTCGAGCGCCGCGGCGCGTTCCGGCCGGTCATGCAGCGCCAGCGTTTCCAGGGCAGCCATGCGATCGGTCATATTGTCGGCGCCTTGGTATTGGGC
>JBAQAB010000195.1:0-7286 GCA_049285535.1 Xanthobacteraceae bacterium | reverse complement strand
CGATGTCGCGCCGCTCCTCAAGGACGCCGACGGCTTAATCGAATTCACCATCCCCGCCGCGACGCTGGCCTTCGCCGAGCTGACCGCCGCCGCCGGCAAGGTGCACATCATCGGCACCACCGGCCATTCCGCCGAGGAGGAGGCCGTCATCGCCCAAGCGGCCAAGCGCGCCACCATCGTGAAATCCGGCAATATGAGCCTCGGCGTCAATCTGCTGGCGGCGCTGGTCAAGCGCGTGGCCAAGACGCTCAACGACGACTACGACATCGAGATCGTCGAGATGCATCACAATAAGAAGATCGACGCGCCGTCCGGCACCGCGCTGATGCTCGGCCGTGCCGCTGCCGAGGGCCGCGGCGTCGATCTAAACAAGCATTCGGCGCGCGGCCGCGACGGCATGACCGGCACGCGCCGTCCAGGCGATATCGGCTTCGCCTCGCTGCGCGGCGGCACCGTGGTCGGCGATCATTCGGCGATCTTCGCCGGCCCGGCCGAACGCATCGAGCTCACGCATCGCGCCGAAGATCGCATGATCTTTGCTCGCGGCGCGCTGCACGCCGCGCTGTGGGCGCGCGGCCGGCAGCCGGGTCTTTATTCAATGGCGGACGTGCTGGGGCTCAAGGATATTTAGCCCCGCTCAGTGCTTGGGATACGCCGTATAAATATAATCTTGCTTCGCCACGGTCGTGTGGCAGGCGTAGCCGCAATTCGAATCGGTTCCCTGCGGCGTAAAAGTGTTTGACGCGGCATCGTAGTTGAAATCGCCGTAGGCCCAGCCGTGGGTGTCCGGGAATCGCTTGCTGTCTTTCTCGATGACGTCGACCGCTTGCAGAGTGTCCGGCACGTTGACGAAATAGGGCGCCACGGTATTCCTTTTGAACGACCACTCGATCTTCACGATCTTAGACCCCTCGGGGAATAGTTTGCCATCGGCGGGAAGGCCTTGCCTGTATGCCTTCATCATCACGTCGTTCGCCAAGATCACTTTCATCTGTTTTTCGGTCTGGCTGACCGCGATATCCCGCCAGTTTTCGTAGCCTCTGAAATCGCCGAATGAGAGCTTGCCCAATTTCAGCGCGTATTTGTCCTGCGCCGCAATGGCCAGACTGGCGAAGCCGGCCAGCAATACCGCAACGATCGCCAGCATAGGAATGCGCGACATGATGAAGCCTCCATAATTGAGGCCGAGAGCCTTATCGGCCTCGTGAAATTGATCGCAATGTTCGAACAATCGGTCGATGACGTTTAGTTCGATGAAGTCCAGTTCAGTGAAGTTCAGTGCGGAGAGGTCCAGGTGAGCCGAGCTTCTTGTTGCGGCAGTTGGTCGATGAACTCCAGACCGGCCGACAGCGTAACAAGTGACGGTGCGCTGCGGAAGCCGCAGGTGGCGTCCGATCGATCGCGAAAGATCACGACCGCGTGACATATCGCCGGTTCGCGTCTATCCGATATGTGTCAGAATTGATTATAAAAGATGAAGCGAGCCTCCGCCGGTTGTGGCGGAGTGTCGGATTTCAATCGGCGCGCAAGTAGCCGGCTATTTGTTCTTCTGCGCCGCGTCGCTCACGATCTTGAAGGCTTCGGTGAGCGCTGGTTTGTCCTTCGTGATATCCGCGCCTACGCCCGACATCGTCTTGATCATGTCCGTCTGTTCGTCGGCCGGCAAGTTGATGAATTCGCCGCCGCCCGCCGTCCAGGCTTTGATCGACGCGTCCTCGATTTCCTGGGCGCGCGGATTGAAGTTGAGCGCCGTAGAGGCGCCGTCCCGATCGATGATCTGCTGCAGATCTGGCGGCAAAGAGTCGTACCATTTTTTGCTGATTTCGACGACGTAGAAGATGGCGGCGTGATTGGTCAGGGTGATGTATTTTGCCGCGTCAAAGAAATGCAATCCGCTGAGCAGCTGAACGCCGGCAATCGCGGCGTCGAGCGAGCCCTGCTGGATGGCGGTCATGACGTCGCCCGGCGACATCGCCACCGGCGTCGCGCCCAGCCGCTTGAACGAGTCCGACTGGAACTCCGACGCGAAGATGCGCAGCTTCTTGCCCTTGAAGTCGTCCAGTTTGCGGATCGCGTCTTTTGAGATGACCTCGGACTGTTCGGCGAAGCCGACGGCAACGCCGTGCAGACCTTTGGTGGCGCCGAGCCCGAGATAGAACTTCAGAACATCCGGATCGGCGGCGACCTTCTCGGCCTGCGCCGCCGATGTGACGAGACCCGGAGCGGCCAGCACTTCGAAACGTTCGTCGATGCCGACGAAAAACTCGGGCGGAATGACTGCGGCTTGAATCGCGCCGAATTGGGTGCCTTCGATCTGTCGCGGGATGGTGCCCAGCTGGCTCGCCGGATAGACCTGCGATTTGATGCGGCCGCCGCTATCCTTCTCGACTGCCGCGCCAAAGGCCGCAGCGTATTGATCGAGCACCGCATGGATGGTGGGTGTCGTGATCTTCATCGTATAGGTTTTGTCTTGCGCCTGCGCGACGCCGCCTGCCAGCGCCGACGCCAGCATCAAAATGCCCGCGGCTATCGCCACTTTTCCTTGCACGAATTTCACGTCGTCCTCCTTGCTGGATCGTTTTTTGATCGATGTCGTGTTGTTGCAGACGGGACCAATATTGTCCAGTTCGCCCTGGCTGGCTCTTTGCCGATTAATCCGCGCGCAATAGCGAAGCGCCGGTCATTTCCTTCGGCTTCGGCAATTCCATCAGCTCAAGCAGCGTCGGCGCGATGTCGGCGAGCCGGCCCTCGGCGTTGAGCGCGCGATTGCGGGCGCCGACGAGCAACAGCGGCACCGGGTTCGTGGTGTGCGCGGTGTGCGGGCCGCCGGTTTGCGGATCGCGCATCATCTCGCAATTGCCGTGGTCGGCGGTGACCAACAACGCGCCGCCGGATTTCTCGATCGCCTGCGCGATGCGGCCGAGCCCGGCATCGACCGTTTCCACCGCTTTGATCGCGGCCGGCAGACTGCCGGTGTGGCCGACCATGTCGGGATTGGCGTAGTTGAGCACGATCAAATCGTATTTGTCGGACGCGATCGCGGCGACTGCCTTGTCGGTCAATTCGGGCGCCGACATTTCCGGCCGCAGATCGTAGGTCGCGACTTTTGGCGACGGCACCATGATGCGGTCCTCGCCCGGAAAAGGCTCCTCGCGGCCGCCGTTGAAGAAATAGGTGACGTGGGCATATTTCTCGGTCTCCGCCATGCGCAGCTGGGTGCGGCCGGCTTCGGCCGCGACTTCGCCGAGGATGTTTTTCAGCGTCTGCGGCGGAAAGATCGTCGCCATCAGTTTGTCGAGCTCGTCGGAGTACTGCGTCATGCCCACGGCGGCGGCGAAGCGCACGACGCGCTGGCGCTTAAAGCCGGTAAAATCCGGATCGAGCATGGCGGAAAGAATCTCGCGCACGCGGTCGGCGCGAAAGTTGAAGCACAGCACGCCGTCGCCGTCTTTCATGCCGGCATAGTCGCCGACCACGGCGGGGACGACGAACTCGTCGAATTTCTTGTTGGCATAAGCATCGGAGACCACGGCCGGCGCATCGGGAAATCGCGGAGCATCGGCTGCGACGATGGCGTTGTACGCCTTCTCCACGCGGTCCCAGCGCCTGTCGCGGTCCATGGCGAAATAGCGGCCGCACACGGTGGCAATCGCGACCGATTTCGGCAGCGCGGCGATCAAGCGCTTGATGTCCTCGGCGGAAGATTGCGGCGGCGTATCGCGGCCGTCGGTCAACGCGTGCACCAGTACCGGCACGTCGGCATCGTTGAGAATTTTTGCCAGCGCCGCGGCGTGGTCCTGATGCGAGTGCACGCCGCCGGGCGAAACCAGGCCAAGCAAATGGCAGGCGCCGCCGCTCGCTTTGAGCTTCTTGATGAAATCCACGAGCGCCGGCGCGTGCGCGATCTCGCCGCTTTTGATGGCGGCGCCGATGCGCGGCAGGTCCTGCATCACCACGCGGCCGGCGCCGATATTGAGGTGGCCGACCTCGGAATTGCCCATCTGGCCGTCGGGCAGGCCGACGTTTTTGCCGGACGTACGCAGAAAGCCGTGCGGGCCGGTTTGCCACAGCCGGTCGAAGATCGGCGTCTTGGCTTGGCGGATGGCGTTATCCGCCGGGTCCTCGCGCCAGCCCCAGCCGTCCATAATCACCAGCATAACCGGGCGTCGCTGCTGCATTTCGCTTCTCTTCGGTCACATAACGCGAAGGGGGTATTGCGGATCAGTGGACGAGCGTCAATCGGCACGCAGCCACTCAGCAGCGGCTCTTTAGCATGGTCTTGAGATGCAACTGTTTCCCGGGCGCAGCGCAGCATGGAGCAACGCGGAATGATGCGCTCCAGACCCGGGATCGTTACAAACTCGGAGTCCGGTACGGTCCCGGAACAGCGGCGCACCACTTCGTGCTGCGCCGCATCCGGGAAACGGAACACTGCCTACGCCGCCGCTCCGACCTGGCCCGCTTCCCAGCCGAGCATGGCGCGCTTGCGGGTCAGGCCCCAGTGATAGCCGGTGAGCTCGCCAGATTTGCCAACGACGCGATGGCACGGCACCACGAAGCAGATCGGGTTCTTGCCGACAGCGGCGCCGACGGCGCGCGCGGCGGTGGGTTTTCGGACCTTACCGGCGATGTCGGAATAGGTCGCGAGCCGGCCCATCGGGATGTGCAGCAGCGCCTCCCAGACCCGCACCTCCCAATCGGTACCGATCAGCACGACGCGTAGCGGCTGTTCCGGCCGCCATTGCGCGGAATCGAAAATGCGTCGCGCCAGCGGCGCCGTTGCGGCGGCGTCCTCGACATAAGTGGCATTGGGCCAACGCCGCTTCATGTCGGCGAGCGCCGTGCGTTCCTTGCCGGCGTCGGCGAGCGCCAGGCCGGCGAGGCCGCGATCGGTCGCCATCACGAGCGCGGTGCCGAACGGCGACGGATGAAAGCCGTAGCGCATGGTAAGACCTTCGCCGCCAACCTTCCATTCGCCGGGCGACATCGCTTCGTGGGTGACGAACAGATCGTGCAGCCGGCCGGGACCGGAAAGGCCCACTTCGTAAGTGGCGTCGAGCACGCTTGCGGAATCACGAAGAAGCTGCCGCGCGCCGTCGAGCGTGAGCGCCTGCAGGAACGCCTTCGGCGTGATGCCGGCCCAGCGGCGGAACAAATGATGCAGCTCGGTCGGGGTGACGCCGGCAGCCTCGGCAATCGTCTCGATTTCGGGCTGCTCGCGCCAATGGCCGCGGATATGGCCGATGGCGCGGCGCACCACGTCGTAATCGGCGGCGGCTTCGGTCAAAAACTTCGAGTCGGAAACGCGGTCGGGCGACAGCATGGGTGCCTCCATCATTTGACTCCCGATCTATGCCGCCGCCGGTCGGCAAACCACCCGATTCCTGCGTGTTTCCTGTCATTCCGGATTGCCGCGGAGCGGCAAGTCCCGAATCCATAATCCCCGGTCTGTGATTATGGATTCCGGGCTCGCGGGCAAGAGCCCGCGCACCGGAATGACGGCAAAGCCTAGTTCAGCACCGTCCGGGTCGGCCCGCGCTTGGCTTCGCCGAGCGCGTTCGACAGGGCGAGCGCGAAGCTTTCCTTCTCGTGCGGGCCTAGAAACGCGGCAATCGGTAGCCGCCGGCCGCGCGACACCAGGAACAGCCGCTCGATGCCAAATTCCTCGTGCACGATGCGGTCGAGCTTCACCCAGACCGGATTGAGCGTCCATTCGCGGACCCGGCCGCGGTGGCTGACCTGCCGCACCGTGAGTTCGGACGCGGTGACGGTCACTTCTTCGTAGGCGCGCGCGCTGCGGTAACTAGCGCGGAAGGCGAGGTAGACAAGGAGCACGTCGAGACCGAAGAAGCCGCACACCGGCCACGCTCCCATCAGCACGAAAGCAACGCCGGAAACGAAGCTCAAGCCGCCGAGGCAGATCATGAAGATCACAAAGCCCTTCGGGCCGAGCGAGCGGTGCGGCGTGATGACGGCCGAAAAGATTTTTGGGTCGCCGAATGTAGCGGGGTTGTTATTGTCGCTGCTCATGGCGCTCATTATACGAAATATGGGGTGCAGAGACATATGGCGCGCAAGACACTCAAAAAGAAATCCAAGCCATCGGCTAGGCAGCGCCTAAAGGCCGCCAGCAAGGGCAAAGCCGCACGGCTCAAGCCCGCCAAGGCGCGGCGCAAGGCTGACGCGGAGGCTGCTGCGGCCGAGCTGCCGCAATGGACCCCCGCCGAGGTCGAGGAGGCGTTCCGCCGCTTTGCCGCCGCCAATCCGAACCCGCACACCGAGCTTGCGTCCATCAATCCGTTCACGCTCCTGGTCGCTGTAGTGCTCTCCGCGCAGGCGACCGATGCCGGCGTCAACAAAGCGACGCCGGCCTTGTTCGCGCTCGCCGACACGCCGGAAAAGATGGTCGCGCTCGGCGAGGCGCGGGTGCGCGACCTGATCAAGACCATCGGACTCTACCGCACCAAGGCGAAGAACGTGATCGCGCTGTCGCAACAGCTCATCGCCCAGCACGGCGGCAAGGTTCTCCATGACCGCGACGCGCTCGAAGCGCTGCCCGGTGTCGGGCGCAAGACCGCGAATGTCGTGCTCAATGTCGCTTTCGGCGAGCCAACCATCGCGGTCGATACCCACATTTTCCGCGTCGGCAACCGCACCGGAATGGCGGTTGGCAAGACCCCGCTCGACGTCGAGATGAAGCTGATGGCGGTGATGCCGAAAAAATACCTGCTGCACGCCCATCATTGGCTGATCCTGCACGGCCGCTATACCTGCCTCGCCCGCCGCCCGTTATGCGAGAAGTGCATTATCGCGGATTTGTGCAAATGGCCGGGGAAGACGGTGAATGTGCCGGCCGGCACTCGTTGAGTTCGTTTCCCGGATGCAGCGCAGCATGTAGCGCAGCGCGCGAAATGCTGCACTGCTGATCCGAGATCGTCGCAGACTCCGATATTGTTACGATCCCGGGTCTGCAACGCATCACTTCGTGCTGCGTTGCGCCCGGGAAACGTGCTCTCGCGCCATCCTTTGCAGAGCGGTACGGTCCAACTTGTTGGTCGAGGCGAGCGGCAGTTCGTCGACGAACCAGACGAAGCGTGGGTGCTGGTAGGCCGGCGCGTGGGCGAGCGCGAATTGCTTCACCTCGTTTTCGTCGAGCGCGTGGCCGGACTTGCAGATGACGAAGGCGACCGGTTTGCTGCCCTTGATGTCGTCGTCGATCGGCACCACCGCCGCCTGGGCCACGCTCGCGTGGCGCTCCAGCATGCGCTCGACGTCGGCCGGATAAA
>JBAQAB010000194.1:0-8753 GCA_049285535.1 Xanthobacteraceae bacterium | reverse complement strand
CGCGAAACTCCCTTGACCGCTGCCTAGGCCACGGTTCAGAGTAACGGCCGTTCAGGGTACGAAATCCGGCAAAATCGCCTCGAATTCGCGCCCGAACCTGGCCGGCTGGCCAGCACGGCCGGCAAATCGTAACGTTTGACCGGAATTTTGCAGGGGAGGAGTCCCAATGGCCGCTAGCGACACGGCAACCGTCTCGATGACGGTGAACGGCAAACCCATCAGCGCCAACATCGACCCCCGCACGCTGCTGGTGCAATTACTGCGTGAGAATCTGCGGCTGACCGGCACGCATGTCGGCTGCGACACCTCGCAATGCGGCGCCTGCGTCGTGCATGTCAATGGCAAGGCGATCAAATCCTGCACCGTGCTGGCGCTGCAGCTCGAAGGCGCCGACGTGCTCACCATCGAAGGCTTGGCGCCGGCGGACGGACCGCTGCATCCGATGCAGGAGGCGTTCCGCGAAAACCACGGTCTGCAATGCGGCTACTGCACGCCCGGTATGATCATGACCGCGGTGGATATGGTGCGGCGCAAGGGCAACGAGCTCGAAGACCGCACCATCCGCGAAGAACTCGAAGGCAATATCTGCCGCTGCACCGGCTATCATAATATCGTCAAAGCGATTGCCGCCGGCGCACGCGCGATGCGCGGTGGCGGCGCGACGTCGAAAGCCGCCGAATAGGGAAGAGCCGAGGAGGAAATCGCCGATGAGCGATTTCCTTTCCAAGGAATGAGTTGCCGGAGGGCAATACCATGAGCGGAACCGGGATCGGCGCCGCGGTGCGCCGGAAAGAAGATCAGCGCTTCATCACGGGTAAGGGCCACTACACCGACGACATCACCCGCCCCGGCCAGACCTACGCTTATTTCATTCGCTCCCCGCACGCGCATGCCACGATAAAATCCATCGACGCCAAAGCGGCGTCCGCGATGCCGGGCGTGATCGCAGTGCTCACCGGCGCCGACTTCGCCAACGACAAGATCAGCAATCTGATCTGCGGCTGGATGATCCATTCCAAGGACGGCTCGCCGATGAAAATGGCGGCGCATCCGGCGCTTGCCAACGGCAAGGCTTGCCATGTTGGCGATGCGATCGCGGTGGTGCTCGCCGAAACGCTGCCGCAGGCGCGCGACGCCGCCGAGAAAGTCAAAGTCGATTACGCGGTGCTGCCCGCGGTCGCCGATCCCGCGGCGGCGCAAAAGCCCGGGGCGCCGCAAATCCACGATATCGCGCCCAACAACACGATCTACCAGTGGCATCTCGGCGACGCCAAGGCGGTCGATGCCGCATTCAAAGCGGCCAAGCACGTCACCAAGCTCGACATCGTCAACAACCGCCTGGTGCCAAACGCGATCGAGCCGCGCGTCGCGATCGGCGATTACGATTCCGGCACCGGCGCGTTTACGCTGTGGAACACGTCGCAGAATCCGCATGTGGCGCGGCTGGTCATCGCCGCGTTCGTCGGCATGGCGCCGGAGCATAAGCTGCGCGTCATCGCGCCCGATGTCGGCGGCGGCTTCGGTTCGAAGATTTTCATCTACCCCGAGGAAGTCGTGGCGCTATGGGCGTCAAAGCGCGTCGGCCGGCCGGTGAAATGGGTTTGCGACCGCTCCGAGGCGTTCCTTGCCGACGCGCACGGCCGCGATCACGTCACGCATGCCGAGATGGCGTTCGATGCCGACGGCAAGATCACAGGCCTGCGCGCCAAGACCATCGCCAATCTCGGCGCCTATATGTCGACCTTCTCGTCGTCGGTGCCGACCTATCTCTATGCCACGCTGTTGTCGGGCCAATACGATATCCCGCAGATCTATTGCGAGGTCGACGCCGTCTACACCAATACCGGTCCGGTCGATGCCTATCGCGGCGCCGGCCGCCCCGAGGCGACCTTTGTGGTCGAGCGGCTGATTGAAGTTGGCGCCCGCGAACTGGGACAGGATCCGGCGGAGCTGCGGCGCAAGAATTTCATCAAAAACTTCCCGCATCAGACGCCGGTGATCATGAGCTACGACATCGGCGACTATAATGCCTCGCTGAAGAAGGCGATGGAGCTTGCCGACTACAAGGGCTTCGGCAAGCGCAAGCGCGAATCTGCGCGGCACGGCAAGCTGCGCGGCATCGGCCTCTCCACTTACATCGAAGCCTGCGGTATCGCGCCGTCGCAAGCCGTCGGCTCGCTCGGCTGCGGCGTCGGCTTATGGGAGTCCGCCGAAGTGCGAGTCAATCCGACCGGCTCGGTCGAAGTCCTCACCGGCACGCATGCGCATGGCCAAGGCCACGAGACAACGTTCGCGCAAGTCGTGTCCGAACGGCTCGGCATTCCGATTGATACTATCTCGATCGTGCACGGCGACACTGACAAGGTGCAGTTCGGCATGGGCACTTATGGGTCGCGCTCCGGTGCGGTCGGCATGTCGGCACTGGTCAAGGCGCTCGACAAGATCGAGGCCAAAGCCAAGAAGGTCGCCGCGCATCTCCTCGAAGCCGCCGAGGGCGACATCGAATTCAAGGACGGCAAATTTTCCGTCGCCGGCACCGACAAGTCGGCGGCTTGGGGCGAAGTTTCGCTCAACGCCTATATCGCGCACAAATTCTCCGGCGCCGAGCTTGAGCCGGGCCTGAAGGAAGGCGCGTTCTACGATCCGATCAATTTCACCTTCCCGGCCGGTTGCCACATCTGCGAGGTCGAGGTCGACACCGAGACCGGCAACACCGACATCGTGGCGTGGACCGCGGTCGACGATTTCGGCGTGGTGGTCAATCCGATGATCGTCGAAGGCCAGGTTCACGGCGGCATCGCCCAGGGCATCGGCCAGGCGTTGTGCGAAGGCGCGGTCTACGACAAGGACGGCCAGCTCGTGACCGGCTCGTTCATGGACTACGCCATGCCGCGGGCCGACTACTTTCCGAGCTTGAAGGTGGACACCACGATGACGAAGTGCCCGTCGAATCCGCTCGGCATCAAGGGCTGCGGCGAGGCCGGCGCCATCGCCGCGCCGGCCGCCGTCATCAACGCCATCACCGATGCCATCGGTACCGAAAATCTCGCTATGCCCGCCACGCCGGCGACGGTGTGGGCGGCACTTCAGAAAACAGCCATGCCGCGCGCGGCATAACGGAGGACTGCGATGTACGCCTTCACTTTTCATCGTCCGCAAACCGTGCGGCAGGCCGCCGGCCTTTTGACCAAGAACGGCGACGCCAAATTGCTCGCCGGCGGGCAGACGCTGTTGCCGACTATGAAGCTCCGGCTCGCCGGGCCGCCGCAGATCGTCGACATGACGCTGATCGAGGGCATGTCCGGCATCGAGCAGAGCGGCCGCACGCTCACCATCGGGGCGATGACGACGCATAACGAAGTCAACACGTCGCCCGTGGTGCAGCAGGCCGCGCCGGTGCTGGCGCACCTCGCCGGCCTGATCGGCGATCCGGCGGTGCGCCACCGCGGCACCATCGGCGGCTCGATCGCCAACAACGATCCCAATGCGGACTATCCGGCCGCCTGTCTCGGGATTGGCGCAACCATCGTCACCAACAAGCGGCGCGTCAAAGCCGACGATTTCTTCACCGGCATGTTCTCGACCGTGCTGGAGCCGTCGGAGATCATCACCAAGGTGATTTTCCCGCTGCCGAAGAAGGCGGCCTATCAGAAATTCCGCAATCAGGCGTCGCGCTTCGCGTTGGTTGGCGTGTTCGTGTCAAAGCGTGGCAGCGACATCCGCGTCGCCGTTACTGGCGCCGGCTCGAACGGCGTGTTCCGGGTGAAATCCTTCGAGGAGGCGCTCAAGAAGCGGTTCTCGCCGAAATCGCTCGAGGGCCTGACCATCCCGGCCGACGGCATGAACTCCGACATCCACGGCAGCGCCGAATACCGCGCCCACCTCGTTGCGGTGCTGGCGCGGCGCGCGGTCGCCGAGGCGATCGGCAAGCCGGCCCCTTGAGGGCCGAATTTGCCGACAGTCTCATCCCGGCTGAGGTGGTAAAAAAAGACTAGGAAAGCTGCCCCCTCGAAAGGGAGCCTGGAAGTGACACAACTAGGAGGCTTCGCCTTCGAGCCGCTTCCTGCGAGCCTCGTTGAAGCGTGATTGCAAGATCGGTTCGCGCGAAAGTCGGCCGTGGATGTGTTCGGTAAGAGCCTCTCGGATTACTTCGGTCTGCGAGCCATTGTAATTTGCCCTACTGGCGAGGGTCCCAACCGGCCACGCGAAACAAAATAAAATCCCAAGAAGAAGTGCGAGCGCCATTTCGGAGTAGAAAAGCCAATAGGCGAATTTAGGAAAAGACTCCTTGAGCAAGTCCTGCAACACGTCTGTAAGAAACGTTGAGAACATTTTGTCTCGCCCCCGCGAGGGCATAGCTTCTCAATTCTTCTCTGGGTTGTAAATACGAATTCATCACGGCCGCGAGGCGATCGCAAAGTCGATCGAATGCGAGATCAATCGGCCAAAACGTAAGCTTGTTGCCGGGCATCCACGTTTTTACATGCCAAGAAGACGTGGATGGCCGGGACAAGCCCGGCCATGACGGGTTAAATTGAGAACATGAACAAGCCTTCCCCCCGTCAGCTCCCGGCCTCGATCGACGCCACGGTCAACCTCTTGGCCGAGGCCGAATATCTGGCCGACCGCTCGCTCGGCACGGTGCTTTATCTGGCGCTCAAGATGGGCCGGCCGATCTTCCTCGAAGGCGAGGCCGGCGTCGGCAAGACCGAGATCGCCAAGGTGCTGTCGTCCACCCTCGGCCGCCGCCTGATCCGGCTGCAATGCTACGAGGGTCTCGACGTCGCCGCCGCGGTCTATGAGTGGAATTACGCGGCGCAGATGATCGCCATCCGCGTCGCCGAGGCCGAAGGCGAGCGCGACCGTGCCCGCTTGGAGCACGACGTGTTCTCCGAGCGCTTTCTGATCAAGCGGCCGCTGCTGCAGGCGCTGGAGCCTGACACCGCCGGCGCCCCGGTGCTGCTCATCGACGAGATCGACCGCACCGACGAGGCTTTCGAGGCGTTCTTGCTCGAAGTCCTCGGCGATTTTCAGATCACGATCCCGGAAATGGGCACGGTCAAAGCGGAACATCCGCCCATCGTGATCATCACCTCGAACCGCACCCGCGAAGTGCACGACGCGCTCAAGCGGCGTTGTCTCTATCACTGGGTCGGCTATCCGAGCGCCGAGCGCGAGCTCGCCATCGTGCGCACCAAGCTGCCGGGCGTGAGCAAAAAACTATCCGAGCAGGTGGTGGGTTTCGTGCAGACGCTGCGCAAGCAGGATCTGTTCAAATCGCCCGGCGTCGCCGAGACGCTCGACTGGGCCGCCGCCTTGTCCGAGCTCGACGTTGTTGCGCTCGATCCGGCGACCGTGTCCGACACGCTCGGTGTGCTGCTCAAATATCAGGACGACATCGCCAAGCTTGAAGGTTCGAAGGTCAAGGAGCTGCTTGACGAAGTGAAGTCGGACTTAAGGGCGGCGGAGTAATTCTTTTCCCTCCCCCGCTTGCGGGGAGGGTGGGGTGGGGGCCACGGCGGCGAGGCTGGTGCATGCGTGACAGACAGGCCCCCTCCGGTCCCGGCTTCGCCGGGTCGTCCTCCCCCGCAAGCGGGGGAGGAGAAACAAACGGCCGCCTCGCCGAAAACATCCTCTACTTCGCCCGCGCGCTGCGCGCGGCCGGCATTCCTGTCGGACCCGGCGCGGTGCTTGATGCGCTCGAAGCCCTAAAGACCGCTGGCGTCGGCACGCGCGAGGATTTTTACTGGACGCTGCACGCGGTGTTCGTCAAGCGTCACGAGCACACCATCCTGTTCGATCAGGCGTTCCGCATCTTCTTTCGGCGCCGCGGTTATATCGATCAGCTCATCGCGATGATGATGCCACAGGCGCCGGCATCAGCGCCGCAAGCGCCGCAAGCCGGCGCGACGCGCGTCCATGAGGCGCTTTATTCCGGGCTCGACGATAAGCTGAAAAAAGAGCGCGAGATCGAGCTCGATGCGCGCCTGACGGTGTCCGACCGCGAGGTGCTGCAAAAGAAAGATTTTGCGCAAATGACCAGCGCCGAGATCGCCGCTGCAAAAGAAGCGATGAAGCGCCTGGTGCTGCCACTTGCGGAAGTACGCACGCGCCGTCTTGCGCCGCACGTGCATGGTCATCTCATCGATATCCGCCGCACCTTGCGCGCTAGCATGAAAGGTGGCGGCGATTTCATCGATCTGCGTTTCATCGGGCCGAAAACCAAGCCGCCGCCGATCGTGGCGCTGCTCGACATCTCCGGCTCGATGAGCCAGTACAGCCGCGTCTTTCTGCATTTCCTCCACGCGCTCACCGATGCGCGAAAGCGCGTCTCGACGTTTTTGTTCGGCACCCGGCTGACCAACGTGACCCGCGCGCTGCGCGAGCGCGATCCGGACGATGCGCTGGCGTCTTGCTCGGCGGCGGTGCCGGACTGGTCGGGCGGCACGCGGATCGCCTCGTCGCTGCGCGCCTTCAACAAGCTGTGGGCGCGCCGCGTGCTCACCCAGGGCGCGATCGTCCTTCTCATCACCGATGGGCTCGAGCGCGACGCCGACGACAGTCTTGCCTTCGAGATCGACCGGCTGCACCGTTCCTGCCGGCGGCTGATCTGGCTCAATCCGCTCTTGCGTTTCGAGGGCTTCGAGGCGCGTGCCCGCGGCGTCAAGACCATGCTGCCCTACGTCGACGAATTTCGTCCGATCCACAATCTGGAATCGATGACCGAGCTGGTGGCCGCACTGACCAAGGGCGGCGGCTCCGCCGACCCGAAAGTGTGGATGCAAAGGGTGGCGTAAAGACCTATATAACTTACGATCAATACGCTATATTCCTTCGGATATAGCGAGTGGAATGGAGAGGCCCATGCTCTCGACCGACAATGACATCCTCAAAGCCGCCGAAGACTGGCGCAAGAAAGGCCGCGACGTCGCGCTCGCGACCGTGGTCGAAACCTGGGGTTCGGCACCGCGGCCGGTCGGCTCGAACCTCGTGATCGACCAGGAGGGCAACTTCCTCGGCTCCGTGTCCGGCGGCTGCGTCGAAGGCGCCGTGGTCACCGAGGCGCTCGACGTGATCGAAAGCGGCAAGCCGAAAACGCTGGAATTCGGCGTCGCCGACGAGACCGCCTGGAAGGTCGGCCTGTCCTGCGGCGGCACCATCCGGGTGTTTGTCGAGAAGGTGGAGTAAGATCATCGCGCCATGAAACTCGACATCCTCACCGCGCTTAATGCCGAACGCGCCGCGCGCGGCGCCGCGATCGTCGTCACCAATGTCGAAAGCGGCAAGCAGCGCTTGGTTAAGGCTGCCGACATCGCCAAGGATCCGCTGCGGCCGCTGCTCGCCGAGCATCTGCGCACCAGCAAGAGCGGCATGGAAGAGACGGCGGAAGGCAAAGTCTTTCTCACCGTCTATGTGCCGGCGCCGCAGCTCGTCATCACCGGCGCCGTGCACATCAGCCAGGCGCTGGCGCCGATCGGCAAGCTCGTCGGCTACGACGTAACCATCGTCGATCCGCGCACTGCTTTTGCTTCGCCCGAGCGTTTCCCGGACGTCAAAGTGATCGCGGAGTGGCCTGACAAGGCGCTGCCGCCGCTCAATGTCGACCGCTACACCGCCTTCGTCGCGCTCACCCACGATCCGAAGATCGACGATCCGGCGCTCCTGCACGCGCTCGCCCGCGATTGTTTCTACATCGGCGCGCTCGGCTCGCGGAAAACCCACGCGCGCCGTGTCGAGCGGCTCAAGGCGCAGGGGGTGAGCGACGCCGCCATCGCCCGCATCGCCGCGCCGGTCGGGCTCGATATCGGCGCGGTGTCGCCGGCCGAGATCGCCGTTTCCATCATGGCCCAAATCACCGAGCGGCTCCGCGAGGAGGTGGACCCCCTCCCAATCCCTCCCCCGCATGCGGGGGAGGGTAGGGTGGGGGCTATAGCCGTGTCATGAAATTCGGTGCGGTGGCGCCCAAGGACGCGCTCGGCGCGACCGCCGTGCATACCATCCGGCAAGACGGCCTCGTGCTCAAAAAGGGCACGCTGATCGGCCTCGCGGAAGTCGCGGCACTGCAAGCCGCCGGCATCATGGACGTTGTCGTGGCGCGACTCGAGCCGGGCGACGTCTCCGAAGACGTCGCGGCGGCGGATATCTCCAAGGCGGTGGCGGGCGAGGGCGTGCATGTCGACCGCGCCTTCACCGGCCGTTCCAATCTGTTCGCGCAAACGTCAGGCGTGCTGGTCGTCGACAAGGAGTCCATCGACCGGCTCAATCGCGTCGACGAGGCGATCACCTTCGCGACGTTGCCGGCCTACAAGCCGGTCGTTGCCGGCGAAATGATCGCGACGGTTAAAATCATTCCGTTCGCGGTCGCCGGCAGCGCCCGCGACGCTGCGCTTGCCGGCATCAAGAAGCCGCTGCTTTGTGTCGCGCCCTATCGCATCCGCAAAGTGGGCGTGGTGTCGACCGTGTTGCCCGGGCTTGCGACCAAGGTCATCGAAAAAACGCTGAAAATTACCGCCGAGCGGCTCGCTCCCGCCGGCGCAGCGATTATCGCTGAGCGCCGCGTGCCGCATGAGAGCGCCGCGCTCGCTCGTGCATTGGATGAAGTTCTTAAAGCGGGATCCGAACTTGTCATCGTGTTCGGCGCTTCGGCCATTGCCGACCGCCGCGATGTCATCCCGGCGGCGCTGGAAGAGATCGGCGGGTGCATCGAGCATTTCGGCATGCCGGTCGATCCCGGCAATTTGCTGATGATCGGC